>NZ_JAMYUS010000017.1:0-163328 GCF_040323255.1 Mesorhizobium sp. M0052
CGTCGCAATCGACGCTGTGCCGGCTGGAGAACCTACCCGGGGTGCGGGAGCTGGTCGCGATGGGACGGGCGATGGTCGATCTCTAGTGCGCCTCGTTCCGGCAAGTGCCGAAGCGGATCGTACTCGACATTGACGACACCTTCGACGCTGTGCACGGAGGCCAACAGCTTCGCCTGTTCAATGCCCACCATACGAGTACGGCTTCCAGCCGATCGTCGTGTTCGATGGTGCGGGACGGTTCGTCAGCGCGATCCTGCGACCGGCCAAGCGGCCGAGTGGGGCTGAGATCCGCCCCCACCTGCGCCGTCTGGTGCGGGCGATCCGGATCAACTGGCCGAACATTCGAATCCTGCTCCGCGGGGATAGCCATTATTGCAACCCAGGTCATCGACTGGTGCTGCGCGTCGACTTCATCTTTGGCCTCGCGCCCACCACGACCCTGCACAAGCATGTCGCGGATCTGGAGGCCAGCACGACCGCGCGCTTCGAAGCGTCGGCCAAGACAGGCAAGGTCCGCAGGTTCAAGAAGTTCGTTGACGGCGCCGCTAGTTGGAGCCGCGTCGAGCGCATCATCGCGCGGGTCGAGGTCGGCGCCCACGGTGGCGATATCCGCTTCGTCCCCCGCCTGCCATCACGCCGGAGCAATCCCGGCGCCTGACGAGGCGCGTGGAAAAGCACCGCAACGGCGACCACAGCGTCGCTTCAGGCCGTCAAAAGCTTATCGCCGTGCATCAAGGCGGCTAGATGGCAACGAGGCTTATGCCGCCCGAGCATCGCAGCTAAGTATGCATGAGGGGTCGTCCCTTCAAAATACTTGATACATTTGCGCTTGCGTAGCTCCTTGCATGCGCTCGATGCCAGGAGGAGACCTCTGTTCTAAACGCTCGCATCGATGCAGCGCCGTTGACACCATCATCGCGGCGACCGCTTTGCCGCGGCCGCCGCAGCCCTTTTCGAGCATGACGATCATGCCGGCGCCATCGCAGTGATGCACTTGCAAATTCAGAGATGCACTCTGGCCAAATGCTAGGTGCCCAGCATATGTCCGGCATCCCGCAACGCCGCTACGAAGAGACGGGCATTGCCGTTGGCATCCATCTTGGCCTGCATCGACAGGGGCATCCTGTGCCAGCTCTCCAAGGCCGCAATGTAATGTGAGAACATACCGTTAACGATGCAATAGTGGGTAACTAGGCCGTGTCCGTCTAACGCCAGCACGCCGAATTGGCCGCCGTGATATCGGATGGCTGCGACCCGCTGGACCTGAGCGTCACCGTCGATCCGCACGTCGAAAAGCAGGCTGCCGCGGCTCCTGGTGGCTATCTCGGCGGCTTTTTCAGCGAAGCTCAACGAGAGCGAGCGGACGCTTTCGACTGCCATCTGTAAAACCATCAAGTTCAGTTCATCCACTGCCATAAGGTACCTGTGCGCAAGACATGGGTGATTGCAATCGACCACACCGCTTGTTCACAGATGTCGGCTCACGACCGGTTATTCAGGGGTCGCCGGTTATCCATTGAGGGCGTGCTCATCAAAATGATCCTGACGTGGAATGCGCTGCATCTACGAAGCGCGAGGAGCAGGCCAGCCAAAGCTGTCGCGACAATTGATCTCATAATCCACCCCGATATCTGGATTTCGGCATCGCTGAACATCCCTGGTAAGTGAGCTGTTTGCGGCAAGCCCATCTCGGCTTTGTACTCCGAAACCGTTGCAATGGCGTCGCTCGGCGCTCGGGACCGACAGGCTCTGCTCGTCGAGAACTTTGTCCCCGAGAAGCGTTCGACTTTGAGCATTCCGCTGAAGGGTGACGTCTCGCCAGTCCGTGTCCTTGCAGCTCACCGCGATGTCTTTTTGCGCATCGCACGCAAGCGCACGAATTGGTCTCCGTTCACTTCACAAAATGGTTTTCCTGAAGTACTGGAGCGCAGAGAAATCTCCGGTCGCAGCCTACCCGGTTAAAACAAGGACCCAACGATGAAGACTCTCGTCGTCTGCTCCGGCGGATTGGATTCCGTTACTCTTGCCCACAAGGTGGCAGCGGAGCACCAGCTGACCGGCCTGCTATCGTTCGATTACGGCCAACGGCATAGGAAGGAATTGGGCTTCGCCACCCTTTGCGCGGCGCGCCTGAGTGTCCCGCAGCGAATCATCGATATCCACGAGATCGGCGGCGACCTTTCCGGCTCCGCGCTGACCGACAATGTGGACGTGCCCGACGGGCACTATGCCGAAGACACGATGAAGATAACGGTGGTGCCCAACCGGAACGCCATCATGTTGGCCATTGCCTTCGGCCTCGCCGCAGCGCAAGACGCTGACGCAGTGGCGACGGCCGTGCATGGTGGGGATCACGTTGTCTATCCCGATTGCCGTCCGGCCTTCATCGACGCTTTCCAGATGATGCAGGACCACGCGCTCGACGGCTACGCGCAGATTCGCCTTTATGCACCCTATGTGAACCTGACGAAGGCGGACATTGTTACGGATGGAGCCACATACGGCACGCCGTTTGCGCAGACCTGGTCCTGTTACAAGGGCGCCGAGCGTCATTGCGGGAGGTGCGGGACCTGCGTCGAGCGGCGTGAGGCGTTTCACATCGCTGGGCACCCGGACCCAACCGAGTATGAGGACTCCGACTTCTGGCTCGGAGCGCTGCGAAGGACCACCGCGTAATGTTCCGCATCACCAAGGAATTCCACTTCTCAGCCTCGCATCAGCTCACCTCATTGCCACCCGATCACCAATGCGCGCGCCTGCACGGACATAACTACATCGTCGAAGTGGAGCTTTCAGCGGATGGACTGGACGATCACGGCTTCGTGCGCGACTACCACGACTTGGCGCCATTCAAACGCTACATCGACGAGAGCTTCGACCACCGGCATCTCAACGACGTGCTGGGACACGAGCAAGTCACGGCGGAATATCTGGCCAGACATTTCTACGACTGGTGCAAGGCACGCCTGAGCGAAACCGCGGCCGTGCGGGTGAGCGAAACGCCGAAAACCTGGGCGGAATACCGGCCATGACGAATACTCATCCCGCAATCCGCGTTAGCGAGATTTTCGGGCCGACGATCCAGGGCGAGGGCGTGCTCATAGGTTTGCCGACGATCTTCGTCAGAACCGGCGGGTGTGACTATCGCTGTTCCTGGTGCGACAGCCTCCATGCTGTGGACAATCAATTCCGCCATGAATGGGAGATGATGTCCGTTGGGGCGGTGTGGAAAAATGTGCTTGCCCTTTCCGGTGGCCGCCCGCTGATGGTGTCGCTATCAGGCGGCAATCCGGCCATCCAGCCGCTCGGCGCGCTCATCGACCGGGGCCATGGTGACGGTTACCGTTTTGCGCTGGAAACCCAAGGGTCGCTTGCCAGGGACTGGTTTGCACAGCTTGACGTGCTGATCCTCAGCCCAAAGCCGCCGTCAAGCCGAATGACGACAGATTGGGCCGCTGTCGAGGCGTGCCTCCAGGCGGCACAAGGCAAGCCCAAAGTCGTGCTCAAGCTCATTGTTTTCGACGAAAGGGACTACACCTACGCGAAAGACGCCGCTGCGCAATTTCCGCAACTTCCGATCTATCTGCAGCCCGGCAATCACACGCCGCCACACCTCACAAATGATGACGCGCCTGTCGACCTTGACGGAATATTGAAGCGCATGGAGTGGCTGGTTGACAGCGTGACCCGCGACAGATGGTTCGAGGCCCGCGTGCTGCCGCAGCTGCACGTTGTGCTCTGGGGTAACAAGAGAGCCGTCTAGCCCAGGCCCTTTCCACTGGAACTGCGCCGGCAGAATTCGGGTGAACGGGTGGTTCAGGTCGAAGGGAGCTGTCGCCGACAACCATGATCCGACAGGCAGGGCTCGAGCGGACGATATCGTCGCTGCGCCAAGACGCGTCTGGTCCGCTCAGAATCTTGTCTCGATAGACGGTCGCCGATCAACAAACGTACCGCGGTCCATGATCGACTGAGAGGCATGACCGTTCCTCTGAGTGCTCAGACTGCCGCCGAGTGCCTGGCCGTTCCAGCTTCGAAATATTTGTCGAACCTGGCCGCGATGCTTCGGACGAAAGGGCGACTTTCAGCCGGCACAACGAATCTGTCGCCATCAAGTTCAAGCAATCGAACCGAATCGTGGAGGGCCATGGAACTTGACTGAAGGAGGAGCCTCTGGCCGGCCTCGCCGAAGCGTTCCACCAGATCGATGGCCGAGAAGGCGAAGTCGCACATCAAACGTTCGATGATCCAGCCGCGAACGCGGTCGTCGTTGGAAAGTGCGATACCCCGAACAGCGGCCAGCCCGCCGTCATCAACCATGCGTCTATATTCGCTGGTTGAAGGCATGTTCTGCGCATAGCCTTGCCGAAACTGGCTAATGGATGACGGGCCGAGCCCGATCAAGATTTCGCAGCAATCGTCCGTGTAGCCCTGAAAGTTCCGGTGCAAAGTCCCGGTGTGTGCCGCAATCGCCAGCGCATCGCCCGGTTTGGCGAAATGGTCGAGCCCGATTGCCTCGTATCCATTGTCTACAATCGCCTGTGCAGCCAGTTGCGACTGGGCAAAGCGCTCCGCGGGACCCGGCAACCAGGCCTCGTCGATCATCGTCTGATGTTTCTTGAACCACGGTACATGCGCGTAGCCAAACAGTGCGATCCGATCCGGTTCCAGGGTCAGTGCCTGCGTGACCGTAGAAGCGACGCTTTCCCTGGTCTGGTGCGGCAGACCGTAGAGCAGGTCCAGATTGACGGATTCGACGCCGCGCGAACGAACGCCGTCGACGACCGTCTTGGTCTGCAGGAAGCTCTGCTCGCGGTTGATCGCCTTTTGCACCTTCGGGTCGAAATCCTGAACGCCGAGGCTCGCACGGGTCATGCCGATTTCGGCAAGCGCATCGAGGCGGGCATCGTCCATATCGTTGGGTTCGATTTCAACGCTGATCGTGGCACCGGGAAGAAAGCCGAAGCTGTTGCGCAGGGCGGTTCCCAGCGCCACCATATCTTCGGGCTTGAGCATGGTCGGCGAACCACCGCCGAAATGGACGGCACGCACACGACCTTTGCCTCCAACAAGACTGGCGACGGTGGCGATCTCGGCATGCAGTGAGCGCAGATATGTGGTCACCGGTTCGTAATGGCGTGTCTGCTTGGTATGGCAGGCACAGAACCAGCAAAGCTTGTCGCAGTATGGGATGTGCAGATAGAGCGAGATTTCGTCGCCCTCATCGAGCCGCTGTAGCCAGCCACGACAAACGGTAGCGTCAACGCTTGCATTGAAATGCGGCGCGGTCGGGTAGCTCGTGTAGCGCGGGACGTTCTCGCCAAATCTGGCAACTAGCTTTTGTCGCATGTCGTGGTCCACCGTGTTTGCCTCGCCCGAACTGTGGATGCTTGGATGAGCCTAAGCCCTGATTTCGATCAACCTTCAGCACGGACAAACTGCCGCAAGGATTTTTCTACCGTGGATGCTATCCTGCCCGCACGGACCGGTAGAGCGATCGAATGACATTACGGCAGGATATTCACAGTTCCGGCATCCCCGTTCTTTGCCTGTCTTGCGAGGCACGGCGCCGCGGTGTCTGTGGCGCGCTAGAGCCAGACCATTTGGCTCAGCTCGCCAAGACGTCGTCGCGGCACAATATCGAGCCGGGGGTCGAACTGATCGGCGACGCCGAGGCGGTCGACTGTTATTCGAACGTGCTTTCAGGCGTGGTGAAGCTCACGAAGAGCCTGTCAGATGGACGCCAACAGATTGTCGGCCTGCAGTTCGCCCCGGATTTTCTGGGTCGGCCCTTCAAGATGAAAAGTGCGATTAATGCGGAAGCGGCAACAGCTGTCTCGCTATGCTCGTTTCCCAGAGCGGCCATCGAACGGATGATGAAGCAGTCACCCGAATTTGTGCATCGCCTGCTCAAGCAGGCGCTGAACGAACTTGACGAGGCACGCGAATGGATGGTGACTCTGGGACGCAAGACCGCACCAGAGAAGGTGGCGAGCTTTCTCCTCATGATTGCCCGGAACATCGACTCCAATGTTGACCCGACGGCTAGCTCGACGTGCTTCGAGCTGCCAATGACGCGTGCCGACATTTCTGATTTCCTTGGAATCACAAACGAGACCGTGAGCCGTCAGCTGACCAGCCTGAGAATGGACGGCGTGATTCGGATCGAGAACAACCGCCGCGTCACCGTGGACAGCATGAGCCGGCTGGAACGGCGCTGCGGCGGCCGAGGCGCTACAGCCGTTTGAATGACGCAGAAGCTGCATGGCCCCCGTCACTTACTTCATTCGGGGCAGGGCATGCTCGCGTTGGGCTCAGAAGAAGTCGCGTAGCGACAGCCCGTTCTCCATCCGATCGTATGCGCCAGTTGCCTTTCGGCTCGTCGGCGAAGCATCCACACTTGGCCGAAGTCAATACGCCTCATCCGCAGGGGAAAATCGCCGTCTCCCCAAGCCATGAATGTCACGACGGCAGCGTAACGCTGGCGCTGGCTGTTCCAAGGCATTGAACGCGGGGTTCGGTAAGGCGTCGACCTGCTTTCCAGCGTCGCAGAAGGTGCGCTCCCCCACACGCCCGCGGTCGCCTCCGCACCCGGGGCCCGACCGGGGACGCCAGGCCCCATCCATAAACGGGCGGCCGGTGGTGCGCTTCCACATTCGATCTTCGCAGTCTGATCGCACCGAACTCGATGCTGCTCGAGCAAAATGGTGCGGCTCTGACATGGATCAGGGCGAGCAGGCGACGGCTGCGCAATAAGGCACCGCGGTTTGGCATCCGCCGGAATTGGAAATCGGGGCTTGCGATGAAATTCGGCAAAGAAATCGTGCTTCTAAGCCTGTTCGCATTCGCGGCTTTGGTGGCGGCTGGCGCTGGGGTGGATGAACCCTTTCGCCAGCATATGTGGGTCTTGTTCTTCGCCTTGGCTGGCTTCACTGCGATCCTACTGCGTAACACTGAGTTCAAGCCTGCCGCTCCGATCGACCCGTCCGCCTACATGGACGGGCCAATCCGCTACGGCGCCATCGCCACCATGTTCTGGGGTGTGGTTGGCATGCTGGTCGGGGTGGTCATCGCGCTACAGCTTGCCTATCCCGATCTCAACATTCAGCCCTGGTTCAACTTCGGCCGCTTGCGGCCTCTGCACACCTCGGGCGTCGTCTTCGCCTTCGGCGGCAACGCGTTGCTTTGCACGTCTCTCTATGTCGTCCAACGCACCTGCCGCGCCCGGCTGTTCGGTGGCGATCTCGCCTGGTTCGTGTTCTGGGGCTACCAGCTCTTCATCGTCATGGCCGCGACAGGTTATCTGCTCGGCATCACCGAGAGCCGCGAATATGCGGAACCCGAATGGTATGTCGACATCTGGCTGACCATCGTCTGGGTCGGCTACCTGATCCTGTTTCTGGGCACCATCCTGAAGCGCAAGGAACCGCACATCTACGTCGCCAACTGGTTCTACCTTTCCTTCATCGTGACCATCGCGATGCTGCATGTGATCAACAACCTGTCGATGCCGGCCTCCTTTCTCGGCTCCAAGAGCTATTCCGCATTTTCCGGAGTCCAGGACGCCCTGACGCAGTGGTGGTACGGCCACAATGCCGTCGGGTTCTTCCTCACCGCCGGCTTCCTCGGCATGATGTACTATTTCGTGCCCAAGCAGGCCAACCGGCCGGTCTATTCCTACCGTCTGTCGATCGTCCATTTCTGGGCAATCATCTTTCTCTACATCTGGGCCGGGCCCCATCATCTGCACTACACGGCCTTGCCCGACTGGGCGCAGACGCTTGGCATGGTGTTCTCGATCATGCTGTGGATGCCGTCATGGGGCGGCATGATCAACGGCCTGATGACGCTGTCGGGCGCCTGGGACAAGCTGCGCACTGACCCGATCATCCGCATGATGGTGATGGCCATCGCGTTCTACGGCATGTCCACCTTCGAGGGCCCGATGATGTCGATCAAGACGGTCAATTCTCTGTCGCATTATACCGACTGGACCATTGGCCACGTTCACTCCGGTGCGCTCGGCTGGGTCGGCATGATCTCGTTCGGCGCGATCTACTTTATGGTGCCGAAGCTGTGGAACCGTGAACGGCTCTACTCGCTTCGCCTCGTTACCTGGCACTTCTGGCTGGCGACGCTTGGCATCGTTGTCTACGCCGCTGTCATGTGGGTGTCCGGCATCATGCAGGGCCTGATGTGGCGCGAATACGACGAACAGGGCTTCCTGGTCTACTCCTTCGCCGAAACCGTGGCAGCCATGCACCCCTACTATGTCATGCGTGCCATCGGTGGGGCCATGTACCTCTCCGGCACCCTGATCATGGCCTGGAACATCGGCATGACCATTCTCGGCTACCGGCGCGAGCAGGATCCGATGCCGCGCTCCACCCCCGCCCTCCAGCTTGCGCGATGATGAGACAGAAAATGAGGTTGATGAACAGACACGCGGTCATCGAGAAGAACGCTACACTTCTCCTCCTCGGTTCGCTTCTCGTGGTCACCGTGGGCGGTATCGTCGAGATCGCACCGCTCTTCTATCTCGATAATACGATCGAGAAGGTGGAAGGCATGCGGCCTTACTCGCCGCTCGAACTTGCTGGTCGAAACATCTATGTCCGCGAGGGCTGCTACCTCTGCCACAGCCAGATGATCCGCCCGTTCCGCGACGAGGTCGAGCGCTACGGCCACTACAGCCTGGCGGCCGAGTCGATGTACGACCACCCCTTCCAGTGGGGATCGAAGCGCACCGGACCTGATCTCGCCCGCGTCGGCGACCGCTATTCCAACCTGTGGCACGTGGATCACCTGACAGATCCACGGTCCGTGGTGCCGGAATCGATCATGCCGAGCTATGCCTTCCTGAAGGACAAGCCGATCGCGGTGAAGGACTTCTCTACGCATCTGGTCGCCAACAGGCGCGTCGGCGTCCCCTACTCCGACGACATGATCGCCAACGCCAATGCCGATTTGATGGCGCAGGCTGATCCCAACGCCGACACATCCGGCCTCGAGGCCCGCTACCCCAAGGCTAAGATCGGCGACTTCGACGGCAACCCGCAGCAAGTCACCGAAATGGACGCGCTGGTTTCTTATCTCCAGATGCTGGGCACGCTGGTCGATTTCAAGAACTACGATGAGACCGCCGGCTACCGCTGAGGACAATAGCCATGACGTACAATTTCATGCGGGAGTTTGCCGACAGCTGGGGCCTACTTGCCATGGCTCTTTTCTTCATCGGATCTGTTGCCTTTGCAGTTCGTCCCGGAAGCCGCAGGCAAGCCGGCGAAGCAGCTCAAATTCCTCTGAAGGAGGACTGATCATGAGCAGCGATCACATCGACGAGGTTTCCGGCATCTCAACCACCGGTCATGAGTGGGACGGCATCCGGGAGCTCAACAACCCGCTTCCGCGCTGGTGGATCTGGACGTTCTACATCACCATAGTCTGGGCGATCGGCTACACCATCGCCTATCCGGCATGGCCTCTGCTGCACACGGCAACCAAGGGGGTGCTCGGCTACTCCAGCCGCAACGATGTCGGGAACGAGTTGTCCGCGGCTGAAGCGGCCAAGGGCAAATATGTCGCCGCGATAGAAGCGAAAAGTGTTTCGGAGATCGCGGCGGACGACACGCTGCGCGAATTCGCCGTCGCCGCCGGCGGTGCCGCGTTCAAGCTCAATTGCGTGCAGTGCCATGGTTCCGGCGCCCAGGGCTCCAAGGGCTTCCCCAACCTCAACGACGACGACTGGCTGTGGGGCGGCAAGGCGGACCAGATCCAGCAGACGATCACCCATGGCATTCGCTTCGCCTCCGATCCGGATACGCGCCTGTCGGAAATGCCCGCCTTTGCCGACATCATCACCGCCGACCAGATCAAACAGGTCAGCGCCTACGTCGCCAGTCTGTCGGGGGCCGTCGTCAATCAAGCATTGGTCGCGCCGGGCGCAAAGGTCTTTGCCGAAAACTGCGTGGCCTGTCATGGCGACAATGCAAAGGGCAACAAGGAACTCGGCGCTCCAGATCTGACCGACGCCATCTGGCTCTACGGGTCAGGCGAAGCGGCCATCGCCGCCCAGGTAACCGCACCGAAACACGGCGTGATGCCGGCTTGGGGCGCGCGCCTCGGCGAGATCAAGGTCAAGGAACTGGCGGTCTACATCCATTCGCTTGGCGGCGGAGAATAGGAAAGCAGCCTATTCTCGTCCTCCCCCTCCCGCCAAGCGACGAGGCCCGGCGCAAGCCGGGCCTCGGCATCATCCAGAACCGATGAGTCGGATTCCGGCGAAATCGTCGCTGGTGACTGGAGCTTCTCGTGCTCGATAACACGCAAATAGAACGGATCGAACCCACGACGTTCAACTCCACCAAGGTGCGCCAGCCAATGTATGCCGCGCGCAGGAAGATCTTCCCGAAGCGGGCCTCGGGCAGCTTTCGCCGATTCAAATGGATCGTGATGGCGATCACGCTCGGCATCTACTATCTGACGCCGTGGCTGCGCTGGGATCGGGGTCCGTTTGCCCCCGACCAGGCGGTGCTGCTCGATGTCGCCAACCGGCGCTTCTATTTCTTCTTCATCGAGATATGGCCCCAGGAATTCTACTATGTCGCCGGCCTTCTGGTCATGGCCGGCGTCGGTCTTTTCCTGATCACGTCAACCGTCGGCCGTGCATGGTGTGGCTACACATGCCCACAGACCGTATGGGTCGATCTGTTCCTGGTCGTCGAGCGCGCGATCGAGGGCGACCGCAACGCGCGCATGCGGCTCGATGCCGGTCCATGGACCACCCGCAAGCTCGTGCTGCGGGCATCGAAACACGTCATCTGGCTGGTCATAGCCGCAGCGACTGGTGGCGCATGGATCTTCTATTTCGCCGATGCGCCGAGGCTGCTCGGCGAACTCTTCACCGGCACGGCAGCGCCTGTCGCCTACATCACCGTCGCGGTCCTGACGGCGACGACCTACACGTTTGGCGGGCTGATGCGCGAACAGGTCTGCACCTATATGTGCCCATGGCCGCGCATCCAGGCAGCCATGCTCGACGAGAGCTCGCTCACTGTCACCTACAATGACTGGCGCGGCGAACCGCGCACGCGTCACGCCAAGAAGGTTCTTGCCGCAGGGCATCCCGTCGGCGATTGCGTCGACTGCAATGCCTGTGTCGCCGTCTGTCCGATGGGGATCGACATACGCGACGGTCAGCAACTCGAATGCATCACCTGCGCGCTCTGCATCGATGCCTGTGACGGCGTCATGGACAAGCTCGGCAAAGCGCGAGGACTGATCTCCTACGCGACGCTCTCCGACTACAACGCCAACATGATGCTGGCCACCGCCGGCGGCGCCAGCTCGGTCGATCCGTCGCTGGTCAGGACGGATGACGGCGTGTTTTCGGACAGGGTGGCGCATTTCCATATCCGCAAGATCTTTCGGCCGCGCACTTACGTTTACATGGCTATGTGGTCGATGATCGGCCTGGGCCTGCTCTTTTCGCTGCTGACCCGCGACCGGCTCGAGATCAATGTCCTGCACGACCGCAACCCGCAATTCGTGACGCTCTCCGACGGCTCGATCCGCAATGGCTATACCGTCAAGCTGCTGAACATGATCCCCGAACCGAGAACGATTATCGTCACCCTCGGGGGTTTGCCAGGCGCAGAGATGAGCATCGTTGGCGTCGACCTCCCCGCCGATCGCTCCTTTGCGGTCCAGGTCGAACCCGACCGGCTGAAGATGCTGAAGGTTTTCGTGCGCCTGCCCGCCGATCAGATTAATCGCCAGGCGCAGACCTTCACATTCCGCGTCGAAGACAAGGTCAGCTTCGAGTCCAACGAATACACCGCCACCTTCAATGCGCCGGAGATCGCCAGATGACCGCCACCACCCGAAGACCCCGCGAATTCACCGGCAGGCACATGTTGGCCACCATCCTTGCCTTTTTCGGCGTGGTCATCGCGGTCAATCTGACGATGGCGACGCTTGCCAACACAAGCTGGACCGGCCTTGTCGTCGAAAATACCTATGTCGCGAGCCAGCAATTCAACAAGAAGGCTGAAGAAGGCCGTGCGCAGGCAGCGCTTGGCTGGACCGGCCAGTTGACCATCGCATGGGGTGAAGTCCGCTATGGCATCATCGACGCCGCGGGCAAACCGGTTTCCCTGCATGGCGTGAAGGTGCTGTTTCGCCATCCCGCTTACGAGAAAGAGGATGAGTCCGTCACGCTCGCCCTCGCCTCGGGCCAGGAGTTTGCAGCACAACACGTGCCAAGGGATGGTGTCTGGATCATCGAAATAGACGCCGATACCGGCCTGGCAAAGCCTTATCGCGACGTGCGCAGGATCATGATTTCCAATGGAGCGCTGAAATGAGCTGTTGTGCACCGGGCGCTGAAATAGCGCTGGATCTGGTCAGCGGCACCTCGGTCCTGCCCTCCAGCCAGGAAATCAGGCTGGCGAGCCGATCGCTTGGCGACGACCTTCATCAGACCGACCTTTCGGTGCCGACCGTTCATTGCGGCGCCTGCATCCAGACGATCGAGACGGCGTTGGGAAAACTCGATCACGTCGAGGCAGCTCGCGTGAACCTGTCAACCAAGCGGGTCTCAGTCCGCTGGCGCGGCGACGAGGCTCCACCATTGGTCGCTGTGCTCGGCCGGCTCGGCTATCAGGCGCATTTGTTCGAAGCCGAGATTGATGCAAAGGACAAGATGCTTTCGGAGCTTATCCGCGCCGTCGCTGTTGCCGGCTTTGCTGCGGGCAACATCATGCTGCTCTCGGTGTCGGTCTGGTCCGGCGCCGAGGGCGCCACCCGCGACCTGTTCCACTGGGTCTCGGCCCTGATCGCCATTCCTGCGCTGGCCTTCGCCGGCGGCATCTTCTTCAAGTCGGCGTGGAATGCGTTGCGCCACGGCCGCATGAACATGGACGTGCCGATCGCCGTCGGCGTGTCGCTGGCCTACGCCATGAGCCTCTATGAGACGATCACCCACGGCGACCACGCCTATTTCGACGCGTCGGTATCGCTGCTGTTCTTCCTCCTGATCGGTCGCACGCTCGATCACGTGATGCGGGAACGCGCCCGCACCGCTGTGAAGAGCCTGTCACAATTGGCCGCGCGCGGCGCCATGGTGCTGCGCGGCGATGGCGCTCGGGGCTATCTGCCGGTGGCCGAGATCGAACCGGGCATGCTGTTGTTGATCGCCGCCGGCGAAAGAATCCCTGTCGATGGCAAAATTGTGCGCGGGACATCGGACGTCGACTGCTCCCTGGTCTCCGGCGAGAGCACGCCCAGTAGCGTGGCGCCGGAAGACACCGTGCAGGCCGGCGTCCTCAACCTTACCGGTCCGCTGACGGTAGAGGCCACAGCCGCCGCGAAGGATTCGTTCTTGGCGGAAATGGTTCGGCTGATGGAGGCCGCCGAAGGTGGTCGCGCCCGCTATCGCCGTATCGCCGACCGCGTGTCGGCACTCTACGCGCCCGTGGTTCATCTCACCGCATTGGTAACATTCACGGGCTGGATGGCGGCGACCGGCGACTGGCATCGGGCGATGACGATTGCCATCGCTGTTCTCATCATCACATGCCCCTGCGCGCTTGGCCTCGCCGTCCCAATCGTTCAGGTGGTCGCCGCGCGGCGCCTGTTTGAGAATGGCATCATGGTCAAGGACGGCTCGGCCATGGAGCGCCTGGCAGCGATCGATACAGCCGTGTTCGACAAGACCGGCACGCTCACGCTTGGCCAGCCCAGGCTCGTCAACACGTCGTCGATCGATCCCGCCATGCTGGCAATCGCTGCCGACCTGGCCGCGCATTCGCGTCATCCATATTCAAAGGCCATTGCCGGCTTTGCCGTCAGCAGCAGCCAGCACAAATTCGACGCGGTGACCGAGCACCCGGGTTTCGGGATCGAAGCCACAGCCGCCGGTAGCATCTGGCGGCTGGGTAGACGCGGATGGGCTGGCTGGAAGGCTCGAACCGGCGGCGAAGGCAAACATGGCTACGGCGGAACAGTCCTGACGAAAAACGGCATGATTGTCGCATCCTTCGTTTTCGAAGATGCGCTACGCCTCGACACCAGGGCAGCGATCGATCAACTGCGCAACGCTGGTATGTGCGTGGAAATGCTGTCGGGCGATACCGCGAAAGCCTGCGCCGAGGTTGCCGACATGTTTGGTGTGGATGACTTCGTTCCCTGCCTGCTACCGTCCGGCAAGGTTGAACGCATCGAGAGCCTGGCGAGAGACGGGCACAAGGTTTTGATGGTTGGCGACGGGCTCAACGACACACCAGCGCTGAGCGCCGCGCATGTCTCGATCGCACCCGCCACGGCGGCCGACATTGGCCGCAATGCAGCCGACTTCGTTTTTCTGCGCGAAAGCCTCTTGGCGATCCCGCTGGCGCTGGACGTGTCGCGCAAGGCGGGAAGCCTGATCCGACAGAACATAACAATTGCGATCGTTTACAATGCTGTGGCCGTGCCGATCGCCATTCTGGGTCATGTTACGCCTCTCATCGCGGCGGTCGCGATGTCTGCCTCGTCATTGCTTGTGATTGGAAACGCAATGCGTCTGCAAGGCTTCGCAACGGGTGTGTCGTCCGAAACAGCGCGGCAGGGCAGGCCCGCGCGGGCCGGCGCCTTGGCCCGATCTTCATGACGACGCTCGCCTATCTCATTCCGGTGGCGTTGTTCCTTGGCGCACTCGGCCTGTCCGGCTTCCTGTGGGCGTTGAGAAGCGGCCAGTACGATGATCTCGATGGCGCTGCGGAGCGCATTCTAATCGACCGCGACGACGGCGCGGAGAATCCTCCTCGTTCCAAGTGACTCAGATCAACGCGCCGCGGGTCGGGATGTCCTATCGTCGTCCGACGAAAGATCAGGAGGGTGAGGATGCAAGCCGAATCCATAATGACAAAGCCAGTCATCACGACGGATGCGAACGCGACGATCGCCGAAGCGGTCGAGCTCATGCTTTCAAACAAGGTCAGCTGCCTGCCGGTAGCAGACAGCGACGGCACCCTGATTGGTATTGTAAGCAAAAGCGACTTCTTGCGCCGAGAAGAACTTGGGACCCAGCGTGTGCGTCCGCGCTGGCTGGAGTTTGATCTTGGCCCGGGCACAGTCGCCGAAGACTATGCGCGCTCGAACGGACGGATCATCCATCAGGTGATGACCACACCCGTCATCTCGGCGCCTCCTGGCGCCTCGATTGCAGATATTGTCGACCTGATGATGCAACATCGCATCAACAATCTTCCGATTGTCGATCGGGACAGGGTCATCGGCATCATCACGCGAACTGATTTGCTGCTTGTCCTGATCCGCGCCATGCCGAAACAGGGAACCACGCCACCCGATGACGACCTGATCCGCAAGGCTATCCTTGCCGAACTGCAGTCACAAACCTGGAGCGGTGGTGACTTGATCGATGTGAGGGTCAGCGACGGCCTTGTCGAACTGAAGGGGGCGATTGTCGACGAGCGTCAGCGGAAGGCAGCGATCGTTGCGGCTGAGAAGGTTGCCGGCGTCGGGCAAGTCAAGGACGGCCTCCTCCTCAGTACGGATCCGTTCGGTGAAGGTTTCATAGCTGCGGAAAAGGCGGGGACGCGGAGCAGAGTCCCTTTGGTTCTGCTCCCTTCCCACATCACTTGGACATGAGGCCGTCGGCGAGTTCCTTCGGCGTCTAGATGTTTAGTCCCAAGGTTTGATGGGTTGGATCGAGCCTGAATCGTTCGGGCTCTTTTGTCCAGATTTTGCAGATGTATTCAAAGGGCGTGAGGCCCTTGAGGGTCTTCAGTCGACGGCCGAAATTATAGGCTAAGACGAAATCGGCGAGATGCTGGCGCAGTTGGTCATGGCTCTCGTAGTAGAAGCGTTTGACGGTCGCATCCTTGATCGTGCGGTTCATGCGTTCGACCTGGCCGTTGGTCCATGGGTGCCTTGGCTTTGTCGTTCGGTGGTCGATATCGGCCTTGGCGCAAGTATGTTCGAAGGCGTGCGCCCATATGATTTCTCCCGCCGCCATGGCTTCCTTGATCAGCGGAACGGCCCTTCTCGTGCAGCTCGACGAAAGCGAACTTCGAGGTCCGATCTATGGCCACGAACATATGCAGCTTGCCCTGCTCGGTTCGGACCTCGGCGACGTCGATATGGAAGTAGCCGATTGGATAGGCCTTGAACTTCTTCCTTGCCGGCTTGTCGCCCTCGACATCCGGCAACCTGCCTATCCCGTGACGCTGCAGGCAGCGATGCAAGGATGACCGCGACAGATGCGGGATCGTCGGTTGGAGAGCATAGAGGCAATCGTCCAGTGGCAGCAGCGTATAACGCCGAAAGGCGACGATGACCGCCTCTTCCTCAGTCGATAGCACTGTCGACTTCGGATCTCTGGGGCCAGTCGGAAGATCGGCGGCCGACGTCCGGTTCCTCCACTTCCTAACCGTCTTCTGATTGATGCCGTAGCGCTTCGCCAGCGCCCTCAGGCTCTCTTGACTATGCTGTATCGCTCGACGGATCGCCTCTGTCGTCGTGGCGCTCCCATGAAGAACCTGGCCCATAGCGCATCCTTTGATTCGGACGAAAAGTATGCGCCATCAAAGCCTGGGATCAAACATCCAGCGCCCGTCATGGGCCGAGAGTACGCTGTCGGCAGCAAGATGCCCGTCCTGACGGAATGCGATGGCCGCTGCCTGTTTTGGTGGGGCTTGGACCGGTGCTTCCTGTGGATCTGAAGAGCGGCCAATACCAAGATCTCGACGGCTCCGCCCAGCGGATCCTTATCGATCGGGAAGAGCCGCGAGGCTGAACCGGTTGGCGGCGCCCAACGACTGTGCGGATGCTGGTCGTCAGTCGACCGAGTCTTTGCTGGATTGCCTCGTCATGATGATATCGGCGCGCGTGCGAAGAACGGATCAGCCACAATACGTTGCCGAACCTTTGGCCAGTAGGGGCACGCGATTGGGAAGCCGACCATTCAGAATGCCTAGACATGCAAACGTTTTCACGGCAATCGACCACTCGACCGTGAACCCGCCGTTGCCGGGTTATCGAGCCTGGTTGATCCAGATCAGCGTTATCTCTTCGTCGGCGTGTTTTCATTGACCAGGCTTCCAACGGAGAACGCATGTCTATCGACGATGGGGAGATGAGCGGCAAACCGTGGGTGATTGCGATGCTTCAAGAGCGCTTCGTATCGCAGATAGCCGCTATGGCGGCACGCTGATGGCCGGCTCTGTCGACACATTCGACATCATTGTCGTCGGAGCTGGGCCGGTCGGACTTGCCTTCGCAGCATCGCTCGCCCTGAGCCGACTCAAGGTGGCAGTGGTTGAACGGCAGTCGCTCGACAGCCTGGCGAATCCGGCTTTCGACGGTCGCGAGATCGCGCTGACGCACGCATCGGTGAGAATCCTTCGCGAGCTCGGCGCCTGGGACGCCATGCCCGCATCTGAGAAATCACCGCTTCATGGCGCGCGCGTGCTCAACGGATCGAGCCCTTTCGCCCTGTGCTTCGATACTCGCAGCGGATCTGGGGAACCACTCGGATTTCTGGTCCCAAATTGTCGGATCCGCGATGCCCTGTTCAAAATTGTCTACTTCCAGGATCATGCCCGGCTGCTGTGCGGCAACTCGGTCGTGAATGCAACAACCAGCGACGACGAGGCGGTCATAACGCTTTCTGATGGCAGGCAATTGGCCGCTCGGCTGCTCGTAGCAGCGGATTCGCGTTTGTCCGCGATGCGCGACCTGCTCGGCATTGGCGCCAACATCCATCCGCTTGGCCACTCCATGCTGATTTGCCGAGTGAGGCACGAGCGCTTCCATCACCAGATCGCGGTCGAATGGTTCGACCACCATCAGACCATAGCGATGTTGCCGCTCATGGAAGGCGTGTCGTCGCTGCTTCTGACTTTGCGCTCAATCGAGGCCGATAGACTGTCTGTTCTCGATGACGAATTGTTCCTCATGGAATTGATGAACCGGTGTCGAGGACGCCTCGGGCAGATGACCCTGGCAAGCACCCGCCATGCCTATCCGCTGGTCACGACCTGGGCGCACAAGTTCTCGGCACCGAGTGCGGCACTTATAGGAGACGCTGCCATCGGCATGCACCCGGTGACCGCGCATGGCTTCAACATCGGCCTCAGCGGCCAGAAGCAACTCGCTCATAAAATACTGACAGCATGTCGCGCCCGCCGCGACATTGCCGATCCCGACATGCTCGGCAGATACGAAAGCCGGCTGCGGCTGTCGGCGGCGCCGCTCTATCATGCCACCAACATGCTTGTCGGTCTTTACTCAAGCGAGCACCCGGCGGCACGGCTTGCAAGACATGCTGGGCTCCGCTTTGCCCAACATCTTCCCTTTGTCCGCCATGGCATTTCGGCCATGCTCAGGCGGTGAATCGCACAGAGCGCTACCGCTCTGGAGCGCTGTCTCGGCGCGGCTTCTTTATCTTGCTGGCTCGCAGCGTCGCGGGCAAGGCTGCTTCCTGGTGACGTTGCCGATCATGGCATGATTCGGATCAAGGCACGCGCGCGGGCGAAACCTTGATGATTCGGCAATGCTAAGCCAAAGGTGTGACCCGAAGCATGGTGAGCGCACTGGTTACCCTCGCTGGGTAGTTAACCCGTCCTTCAGTGGGCTTGCATAGGTTTGGTCCTCGCGAACAATGACGGAAGCAAGCTGGTCCATTCATGGCACCCCTAAAGAAAGAAGAATCGCTGGAGGCCAAAATCCGTCAGGATCAGCTTGCTGACCTGAGGGCCGGGCTCTTCGTGTCGATGCCGATAAGCGCGATCCTGTCAGGCCTGATTTGCGGGGTGCAGGCCCTTTCTGGCGGCGGCTTTGCCGCTGCAAGCTGGTTCCTGGTCGTCAATGCGCTAAATGCCGCCCGGCTTGCACTCGCCCGTTTTCAGCTAAAGGAAACGGGGCGCAATCAGGATTTGCTTGGCGTTTTGCCGCGCCTTCGCATGTTTGGCGTCCTTGCCCTTCTGGCAGGGTTTGCCTGGTCCTTCCCGGCCGTGCTGACTGTTGGATACACAACACCTCAAGCACCGATGCATCTGGTCATACTGGCGGGCATTTCAGCTGGTGCGGTTACATATGGCAGCTCGTATGCCGCCGCGGCGACCAGCTTCATCACACCTCCACTCCTCATCACGGTGGCGTGCCTTTTGGCGAAAGGCAATTTTGAACGCTACATTCTGGCTTTCACCGTTCTGCTCTTCATGGGCGGCTTGGTCCGAGCTTCGTTTGTTGGGCAGGCGCGCTTCCGCGAAGCAAGCCGCCTGAGACATGAGGCAGAGCGACTTGCGTCGGAAATGGAGCGCAACTCCAGGGAGGACCATTTGACCGCCCTTCTCAACAGGCGGGGCCTTGAACACGCCATCGGTCGGTTCAAGACCGCGGATGGCCCCTTCGTGGCAATGCTGATTGATCTGGACGGCTTTAAATCTGTCAACGACACCTACGGTCACAGGACCGGTGATGAACTGCTTGTCATGATCGCCCGCCGCATAGAGCAGGAAGCACCGGAAGGCTCAACGCTAGCTCGTATTGGCGGCGATGAATTCGTGCTGGTTTTTCCCTCAACGAGAGCTTCGCTTTCTGCCAGTGATCTCGCCTCCAATATCATAGCCAAAATTGCTCGCCCCTATATCGGGGTCGCGTCCGTGCGCGTCGGGGCATCGATAGGGATATACTTGGCGCAGACGTCGAGCCTGACTGAAATGCTGTTGCGGGCCGATATCGCCCTTTATACGGCCAAGCGCCATGGCAGGAACGAATTTTGCCTGTTCGATGCCGAACTCGACCGGGAACTCCAACGCCGCCAGTCCATCGAACGGGACCTTCATTCGGCGATAAAGACGGGAAGATTGCAACCTTGGTTCCAGCCGATCGTGAAACTCGACACCGAGGCCGTGGTCGGTTTTGAAGCCTTGCTGAGATGGTCCCATCCGACACATGGTGCCATCTCTCCACCCGAAATCATCACAGCCGCACGCGAAACCGGAATGCTTCAGCTGCTGACGCAAACCGTATTCGCCGACTGTTGTGCTTTTATCGACGGCTTGGTGAAAGCTGACTGTCGTAACATTCGTGTGGCGATGAATGTTTCCCCGCGCGAACTGGAAGCCGGCGATATCGACGACATGGTTCTGGATGGTCTGGCCGCAAGAGGCCTGCCTGCGACGATGTTCGAAATCGAGATTACCGAAGAATCGCCGGTGGATCCGGACAGAGCGGATGAAAAGCTCGGACGGCTTTCGCATGCCGGTATTTCCATCGCGCTCGACGACTTCGGCACCGGCTTTTCTACCTTGGCTTCTCTCAAGGACCGTCGGATACGCAAGGTGAAAATAGACCAAGGCTTCATTCGCGGCTTGGCCAAGTCCCGAGAGGACCGACTGCTTGTCAAATCCGTCATCGAACTCGGTGACATGCTCGGGATCGAGGTCATGGCCGAGGGCGTCGAAACAGAGGCGGATCGGCAAACCCTGCACAAGCTTGGTTGCCGAACCGCCCAAGGCTTCCTCTTCTCCAAGGCTGTGCCTTTGATGCAAGCACTGGAAATGGCAGTCAAACAGTACGCGAACCAGTTGTGACCGCTCCCGCAGCGCCCGCTGTCGCGGCCGTGCGCTGCCGAATTTGGCTACAGAGACTTGCCTACTCGAAACACGTGGCATTGGGCGCTCTGCATCAGCCGGCGAACAGTTCCTTGTAGCCGGTCGTCACCATCCAGTTCGCACGGTCGATATGGCTGCGAAGAGCTTTGCGGGCGCGGACCGGGTCAATGGATGGGTCGATGCCGAGGATGCGCTCGGCCATCTCCTTTTCGCTGGCATTCTCGGCGCAGGCATCCAGGATCCGCAGGTAGATCGTGAAATGCTCCCTGTCGTAGCTCGTGAGGTTCTCCGACCAGGGGACTTCATCGCTCAAACTTGAGCTTCGAGTCTCATCTGTTCCCATTGGTCCATTCATGCCTGCGAACCTCGCCTGTGAGCACAGGCAGTATATCCCAAAATGGGATAATCCGAAACCGGGATTAGTCGCTGATCCGGTCTTTACCCGACCGGTTCGCCTCCATGCCCAAATCCCTTCGATCGCCCCGCCACCAGCGGTTCCTGGCCCGGCTGGTTTTGCTGCGCAAGGCCAAAGGCCTGACCCAGAAGCAGCTGGCTGACAAGCTTGGTCGTCCCCAATCCTTCGTGGCCAAGTACGAGGGCGCAGAGCGGCGTCTCGATGTCATCGAGTTTCTCGACATAACTGCGGCCCTTGACGCTGATCCGTGCGAGATTCTCTCCAGCCTCCGGTCCTAGCGGGCGCGCCGCATCTATCATGATCACGGACAGGAATATTGAGTGGGACAACGCCTCAATTTGTTGAAAGGCGAGCGCTGGTTTTCGGAGGAAGCCGCGCGCACGGCGCCGATGCCTTTTGGTTCTCGACGTAACTGCGGCGCCTGATCATGTGCGAAAAAACTTGGCGGGCGCCCGCGCGCCTGACGACGCGCACCAGTTGCTCGTGAACCGAGCCCGCTTTTCTTCGGCAAGCTCAGGCGATCTCGGCCATTCGGCTTCGCCCCTTGGCGTGGGCAGCCCTTCGGGCTGTGACGGCCGCCGCCCTTGCGGGCGGCGCGGTTTGTCTGTTGGCCTTTCCCGGTGGCGCGGGGCGGGCGGCACTCCCTTCTAGACCCGCCGCGGCAGCCCGCAACCCTTCGCGTGCCGCTCAGGGTCCTCCTCTTCGTTCCGGTCCTTCGGATGCGGTCCGCCTACCACGGCGGGCCTTTCCGGTCGCGACTCGCCGCCCACCCCGCTTCCGGGGAAAGGCGCGGCGATTGGCGAGCGGAGGATAACACATGCGTGCAAACAGCAAGCGTACCACCAGCGGAGAGGCTGGCGCAGGCAAGGGCAGGCGCCCAGGCGCAAGCCTCTATCAGGAGATCACCGACCGCATCATTGCCGAGCTGGAGCGCGGCACCGTGCCATGGGTCAAGCCATGGGGCAGCGCAAAAGCAGGCCTCGGCCTGCCGAGGAATGCGTCCACGGGGCGCACCTATTCCGGCATCAATATCCTCATCCTGTGGGGCGCCGTCATCGAGCGCAGCTATCCCAGCCAGAATTGGCTGACCTTCCGGCAGGCGCTTGCCCTGGGCGGCAATGTCAGGAAGGGTGAGCGCGGCACGACGATCGTGCATGCCGACCGCTTTGTCCCAAAGAACGAGAAGGAGCGCGCACGCCACGAGGGCGATGCACCACAGGCCGTGCCTTTTCTGAAGCGCTTTACCGTCTTCAATGTCGCGCAATGCGACAATCTTCCGGAACACCTCCATGCCCCTGCCGAGCCGCTGCCACAGTGCGAGATCGTGCCGCAGGCCGAGACGCTCATTCTCGCCAGCGGTGCGGATTTCAGGGTCGGCGGCGATCGCGCTTTCTACATGCCGTGCAGCGACCACATTCAGGTGCCGCCGCAGCCAGCGTTCCATCAGCAGATCGACTATTACCGGACCTGCTTTCACGAGCTAGGCCACTGGACCGGCCACCCGACGCGGCTTGCTCGCGACCTCTCCGGCTCGTTCGGCTCCAAGGCCTACGCGCGTGAAGAATTGGTCGCCGAAATCACTGCCGCCTTCGTCTGCAGCAATCTCGGCATCGAGCCGACCGTGCGTCACGCCGATTACATCGGCTCATGGCTGAAGGTGCTGCGCGAGGACAACCGCGCTATATTCCGTGCCGCCAGCCTAGCTTCAAAGGCCGCTGATTTCCTGTTTGGCCTTCCGGCCGATGCGGAAGGCGAGGCGCAAGAAGGGATTGCGGCATGACGATGCGCGATCCTCAACTGACCGCGACCGAGCCGACGCCGCAAAGGAGCAGACGCTCATTCCCGGCGTCCAGCCGATCACCACGCGGGCAAACCCTCCTGATGGACGCGCCGATGTGTCCGCGCGCGGCGCAAAGCTGCTCGAGGTCGGTCTCTAATGGGGAGGCGGATCAGAGGAAGGTCCGGTGAACCTTTCTCCCGACGGACGCAAGAAGTCAACGCGACCCGTTCTGACAAGGAGTCTTTCCATGATCCTGATCACCAATCCACTGCGCGCACGACTGCTCGCCCATGGCGCCGCCGGCGCCGACATCGACCATTTTCCCGTTGTGAAACTGTTTGATCCGACAGGTGCCGCGACCTCGCTTCTGAGCGAACTCGACGCCGATGGCGACACGCTGTTCGGTCTTTGCGATCTCGGCTTCGGCTTCCCCGAACTTGGCAGCGTCAGTCTGGCCGAGCTTGCATCCGTTAAAAGGGCCGCTTGGTCTCGGCATAGAGCGCGACCTGCATTTCCAGGCGCGCTTTCCGATCTCCGTCCATGCCGAAGCCGCCCGCATTTTGCGGCCACGTCACCGAGGCCGAGCGACTGCTGCGGCAGGCAGCAGACGCCCTATCAAAGCCCCATTCCGAGCTTCCGCCCGACACGGCGGAACAGCAGCGCCGATAGGCGCAAAAACCGTCCCGCCGCGTCGGCCTTCGGCCTCCGCGGCGGGGACAACCCGGCAGGCGGCGCTATTTCGCCGCGAAATCGCTTGCCGACGAGCGCGGTGAAGGCGATCCCTTGACCTGCGCCATCATGGAGGACGGTGACGACGCCGATGCGCTCGAAGCTTCCTGATCGAAAACCTCGCCCGCCTCGATCCTGACGAAGTATGGCAATGGGAGACGTTTCGCGGCTTGTCAGGCAAGGCCGCACCGTTCTCGACATCGCTGTGACCTTCGGCATCACTGATCTCAAGGTCAAACGCATTCTGGCGCTTGGCGACCTCTTGCCCAAAATCCGCGAAGCCTATCGGCGCGAGGAGATCGACACCGAGCCGGTGCGCCATCTCACCATGTCTTCCAAGGCGCAGCAGAAGGACTGGCTGGCACTCTGTGCCGATCCCGATCAATACGCGCCGCGTGGCTATCAATTGAAGCAATGGCTGTTCGGCGGCCAGTCGATTTCCACCAAGGTGGCACTGTTTGCCATCGAGGAGTATCCCGGCCTGATCACCTCGGACCTGTTCGGCGAGGACAGCTATTTCGCCGATGCCGACCTGTTCTGGCAAAAGCAGAACGAAGCGATTGCCACCAAACGCGACACCTATCTCAACGAGGGCTGGAGCGAGGTTGTGCGCTGGAACCGGGCCAGTATTTCCACGCATGGGACCACGAGAAGACCCCGAAGAAGAAGGGCGGCAAGATCATCATCACTGTCTCGCATCGCGGCGAGGTCGAGTGTCACGAGGGCTGGCTGTCACGCAAGGAAGCCCGCCGCGCCCGCGAGGGCGGCGAGCAAGAAGAAACAGCCGCCAAGCTGCCGCGCCCCGAAGTCACCGGCCCGATGCACAACTATATCGATCTGCATCGCCATGCCGCCGTGCGCGCGGCCATGCTCGACCATCCCGCCGTGGCGCTGCGCCTCGTGGTGGCGCACGCCATCACCGGTTCGGGCCTGTGGCAGGTGCGGCCTGAGCCGCAGCGCGCAGCCAACGAGACGGTGACTGCCAGCCTTGCCGGCTGCAAGGCTGAAGCCGCATTCGGCAAAAAGCGGCGCGAGGTATTGGCCCTGCTCGGATCACCGGATGAGGATAGCTTGGTCGCCGGCGGCAATGGCGACGCCGTTGCTATCGCCGGCGTGTTCGCGCGCCTCTTGGCGCTCTGCGACGACGATGTCATGCGCGTTCTCACCCTTGTCATGGCCGAGACGCTTGCAGCCGGCAGCGCCGTCGTCGAGGCGCTCGGCAACCACCTGAACGTCGACATTGGCATATGGTGGCAACCGGACGATGCCTTCTTCGACCTCTTGCGCGACAAGGAAATCGCCAATTCGATGCTGGCCGACGTCGGCGGCAAGCTGGTCGCGGACGGCAATGTCGCCGAGAAGGTCAAGACGCAAAAGAACATCATCCGCGACTTCCTGGCGGGCGAGAATGGCCGCCCCTGGGTCGAGACCTGGCTGCCGCGCTGGATGAAATTCCCGGCCGAAAGCTACACCAGCCGCAGCGGCTCCGCACCGCCGATCAGTGGACACAAGTGCAGCCGCTGTTCGTGCGCGAATAGTCGATCAGGGCCCGAGCGGCGGTTCTCTCGATTACCGCCGCTCAGGTCGCGCGCGCCGCTACGGGCCACGCCGGCTGCCGATTGGGCGTCTTGTCGAGCCAGTGCCGCGCGCGAGAAATTCCGACGCCAGTTCGCCCCATTTCGGCAGCCCCGCACCGCGCCGGGTTGCTTGCTGAGGCGCCAAAGGCCCGTGGGGCCAATTGTCCGATCCGGTTGCCGACAGAGCCCGCGCAGCCGGCGCTCTGCATTGCGGCCGGCTTCTTGTGTCACCGATCGCGCCACCTGTCTCCATTGTGTCTCGGGGACCATTCCCTGCGGCTGGCTTGTCGACCTATGGGCGGATCAGGCCCGCCCGAAACCCTCGCCGGCAGCTTTTTTCCCCGCCGCCTGCGGCGGCTTCCTCGCGCCGCTTCGCTTCAAAAAAGCTGCCCGCGCGGGTCCTCCGCTATCGCTGCGGCCGTCCAGGTTCCGGCGGTCCGGACGCGCCCATCACGGTCCGCCATCGCAGGGGAATGGTCCCTTGCGAGCACCAAGAGGAGACTGGAAATGACCGCGATCGGATACGTCACCAAACAGGAAAACGGCAGCTACAAGGGCCAGCTCAAGACGCTCAGCGTCCGCGCCGACATCGATATCGTGCCCAATCAGGCAAAGAGCGCCGACACCCATCCCGACTTCCGGGTGCTGACGCAAGGGGTCGAAGTGGGTGCGGGCTGGATCCGCACCGGCGAGACCTCCGGCAAGGACTATGTGAGCCTGTCGATTGCCGCCCCCGAGTTTGGCCCCCGCAAGCTCTACGCCAATCTCGGCCGCGCCGCCGGCCAGGATGACGACGACACTTACGCCATCATCTGGAACCCGGTCGACTAACCGGCCGATCCGGAAAGCCCCGCGCCGCCACCGGCGCGGGGTCCTCTCTCAGGACCCGTGAGGCCGCCGAAGGGGGCGGCGAAAACTCGCCCCCGACTCTTCGCCCGTCCCCAAAACGATCTCGCTCGCCGATCCTCGCCTTGGCTTGTCCGTAGCGAAACGAGGATCATCATGGACGACGAAAACGAACGCGCAGCCCGCGCCAAGAAGGGCAGTCCGTTTCTCAATACCGCGCAGGCGGCCTTCTATATCGGGCTGTCCCAGCGCACGCTGGAGAAGATGCGCCTCAAAGGCGGCGGCCCGCAATTCCGCAAGCACGGCCGCTATGTCCGCTATCACATCGACGAACTCGACGATTGGTCGAAGGGGCACGCGCAGGAGACCGGGCCCGAGGACGGCGGGCACGATTCCGGCTCGGCCGGCGAGGGAGGCCGCTCATGAGCCGGCGTCCCACCATCCATCTGATCGGCAGCCATCTGCGGCGCATTCGGGCGCGCAAGACGATCGCCATGGCCACGATGGGCCTTGCCCTGATCGGCTTCGCCGCCTTCGGCAAACCATCGCCCTGGCTGGTCTGGAACGCCTCGGCGAGTGCGCCGGTCGGCCTCTATCGCGTCGCGTCCGGATCGCCGGCTCTTGGTGATCTCGTACTCGTCCGCCCGCCAAAACCGGTCGTCGATCTGGCCGCCGAACGCTTCTATCTGCCCAGCAACGTGCCGCTGGTCAAGCACCTTGCCGCGCTGGCTGGCGAGCATGTCTGCGCCTTCGGCGACGCCATCATCATCGGCGGCGAGATTGTCGCGCGCCGGCTTGCAACCGACACGCAGCACCGTCCGCTGCCTTGGTGGAATGCCTGCCGAAAGCTCGCCGATGCCGAGGTTTTCCTACTCGGCAGCGATAAAAATCGCTCGTTCGACAGCCGCTATTTCGGGCCGGTGCCGACCAAAAATATCATCGGGAGGCTCGTGCCGCTATGGACCGAGTGACCCTCCTGATGCTGGGCATGGTGTCTCTCGCACCATGCTCCTGTTCCGCGGCGACCAACACGAAGCCGGTCGTCATCTCCCATAGTCCGCAGCTTGCAAGATGGCAGCCCTTCGTAGCCGAAGCAAGCCGGCGTTTCAGCATTCCACAGACTTGGATTTATGCCGTCATGGATGCCGAAAGCCGGGGGCAGACAAGGCTCAATGGACGGCCGGTCACGTCGACCGCCGGTGCCATTGGCCTGATGCAGGTGATGCCAGGCACCTACGAGGAGTTGCGCGCAGAGCTTGGCCTGGGAGCCGCCCCGCACGACCCTCGCGACAACATTCTGGCAGGCACTGCCTATCTGCGCGCCATGTATGACCGCTTCGGATTTCCAGGCCTGTTTGCAGCCTATAACGCCGGGCCGGAGCGCTACGAACAGCATTTGCAGCGTGGGCGGCCACTGCCCAGCGAGACGGTTTCGTATCTGGAAGAGGTCAAGGCGGCGGGCATTTCGGCCGCCGATATGGACGCGCTCACCGACAAATCCCGTTCCAAAAGCGCGCCGGGAATCCTTTCCGGGCAGTCGCTGTTTTTCCTCCGAAACGGTGTTTCCGTGACCGGCCCGAATGGCCACCTCCTGGTGCCGCTCGGATCGGAGCGAGCAAGGTCAGGCCGGCCGGATCGCAGGTGAGGGCAGCGGCTACCGCGGTTCGGGCGGGGGGCAGGGAGGCAGGTCCGCGGAAGGCAAGATAAAGGCATCGCCTCCTGAGGCGGCGAAGTGTTTGTCTGCACATCGTTTTCCCGGGAGGTTGCCTGCGGGTCCAGGAGGGTCTGGCGCGCAAGCCTCTGATTTTGCTGCTGGTTCATCGGAGGCCGCATGCAGGATGACGAATTCACGCCGAGGCTCGGCAAAATTGGCTCGCGCGGCTCGAAGGCGGGCAAACGCTACGCTGGCCAGGTCCAGGCCGCGGTCAACCGAGCAGGCGGCAGGAGCGGACGCGGCAGCCGTTTCATCGGAAGCCGGGTGGGGCGCGGCGGGGCTGCTGCCGCCGTTCTTAGAGCACGCGACCGCCACGCGGCGTTTCGGCAGCGGCGCGCAGTCGTCAAGGCACGCATCGTCAAGCTGGCCGGCAAGGGAGTCGACGGAGCTCGTGCGCACCTCCGCTACCTCCAGCGCGACGGCGTCACCCGGGAAGGCGAGCGTGGCGAGCTCTACGCTGCCGACAAAGACCACGCGGACGGCAGGGCCTTTCTCGATCGCGCGAACGGTGACCGTCATCAGTTCCGCTTCATCGTCGCCCCTGAAGACGGTATCGAGTATGATGACCTGAAGCTGCTCACCCGGCGCCTCATGGCGCAAATGGAAGAAGACCTCGGCACCAGGCTAGACTGGGTGGCCGTCGACCATTTCAACACCGGCCATCCTCACACCCACATCATCGTGCGCGGCAGGGACGATCACGGCGAAAACCTCGTCATCGCGCGGGACTACATCTCCTCTGGCCTGCGCGAGCGCGCAGCCGAACTGGTTAGCCTCGACCTTGGCCCGCGCACCGACCGCGAGATCGAGCAGCGCTTGCGCCAGGAGATGGAGCAGGAACGCTTCACCAGCATCGACCGGCAGCTGATGCGCATGCGCGACGAGGGGCATGTCTCACCAGCCAGCCGAGACACCTTTCGCCAGGCGCTGCACCAGGGCCGCCTGCGCAAGCTCGAGCGGATGGGCCTCGCCGAGGAGATGCCTTCGGGTCGCTGGCGCCTGGAGGATGATCTCGAAGCCACGCTACGCCGCATCGGCGAGCGCGGCGACATTGTCAAGACCATCCATCGCGAGCTGACCGGCAAGGGGCTCGTCCGCAGTGCCGCCGACTATCTTATCCACGATCGATCCGACGGGTCGGCCCAAACCGTGGTCGGACGTGTCGTCGGGCGCGGGCTGGCCGACGAAATCACTGACCGCCATTACCTCGTCGTCGACGGCGTGGACGGCAAAAGCCACTATTTTGATATCGGCAAAGGCGAGGCCACCCAACCGACACCAGAAGGCTGCATAGTGCGGATCAGGCCGAGGGACACCGGGCCAAGAAAAGTCGACCGCACAATTGCCGGCATCGCCACGGTCAACGACGGGCGCTACAGCATCGATATCCATCTCAAGCATGACCCCTCGGCCACCGAACGCTTTGCCGAAACGCACGTGCGGCGACTGGAGGCGATCCGCCGTGCGACCGGTGGCGTCGAGCGCGAGCCGGACGGCACATGGACAGTCGCGCCCGACCATCTCAACCGCGTCGCGGATTACGAGCGTCAACGAGCGAGGGCCCAGCCTGTTGTCGTCGACAAGCTCTCATCAATGCCGCTGGAGAGCCAAGTAGGCTTTGACGGCGCCACCTGGATCGACCAGGAGCTGGTATCAGCCCACCCTGAGTCCTTGCGCGACTCTGGCTTCGGTCGAGAAGTACGTCAGGTCCAGGCCCGCCGACAGCAGTGGCTGATCGCGCAAGGTCTTGCCCGTGATGCGCAGGATCGGGTCATCTATCGCGCCAACATGGTTTCAATGCTGCGCCAACGAGAGCTGAACCGTGTTGCCAGTCAGCTCTCGGACGAACTCGGGCTCTCGTATTCTGAAGCGCAGCATGGCAATCGAATAGACGGTACGCTGCGCCGCTGCGTCGAGCTCGCCGGCGGAAAATACGCTGTCATCGAGAAATCGCGCGAGTTCACGCTGGTGCCCTGGCGGCCGGTGCTTGAGCATCATATCGGCAAGGAGGTGTCTGGCGTGGTGCGCGCCGAGGGGATTTCCTGGACGATCGGACGGCAGAGGAGCGGGCCTGGCGTTTCGTGAACTGGCTACAATTTATTTGTTCACGTTGAAACAGGTACTCAGCCCAGACGGAGTTCCTCCGCCTGCTGCTTGCTCGCAGCATTCATTTGGCGGAGAGTCAGTGTTCTGCATTTTGTAGTTCGCTCTGTCAAAAAGCGCTGGGAATATGCATCATGTTCTGCGTTGACACGGAAGCCGGGCCGACAGGTGCCGCCCTGTGGTTGCGGATCGGCTCCCGATGGCTGCCAGCTAGAAAGGTGGGCTGACTCGTGATAGCGCAAGGGGCTATGGCGGCCGCGGTACGGCGAAGCGAGCTCTGGCATCGAGGATGAAGCCGCACTTCCCGATCTTATTCTACTCGCAGGACCGGCAGACGCGGCGGTCGCCCCTGCGGGTGCTGTTGGCCCTGGCGTGAACTGGCAGTCCGTCCCGCGGGGACTTTGTAACGGAGAAAAGTCGCTGCGATGGCCCGGGTGACGATGCGGTCAGCGACCATGCCAGACGAGATCGGCAGCTTTCTGCCGCGGCACGGCGCCGGAGCCATCAGGCCGCCGCGACATCGGGTCTGGCGCACCTTCGGATGTTGGCTGGCCGCGGTTTACTTCGAGCAGCGCCGGGTGGGTCATGCGGTGCCGCTACTGGGCACCGAGGCAGCTTTGGGCATGAGACCCGTTCAATCGCGCCGGCCACGTCGGTCATCGCGACATCTGGAGTCGAGGCCAGGTCAGACCGGGAAAAAAACCTGCTCGTCGCGCGGGAGCCCCGGGTTGCGCCGTCGATCCTTCCGCCCAACTCAGCGCCGCGCGACCAGCAATAGCCCCTTGCCCCGAAACTGACGCCAAGCCGACGGACCCGCTCTGCGCATACCGATGCCGTCCGCGCCGTCGTCGGCGGAAACCAGCGAGCCGTGGACCTCACACAATCTGAGCCGCTGGTGACGATGTGCATCGCCTACTTCCATCCGCACTCCTATCGACGAACTCGCCCGCTGCCCGCGGTGATGCGAACCCGTGGATGAATATTTCGCCGAAGCCGCAGTGGGGGCTCAGCCTCGACGATTTTTTTGCCTTGCCCCGGCGGGCGGCGCAACCGAGCATCGAGACAAAAAACGGGAAAGGGAGGGCACCAGCCCGTTAGAGCCGTGGCCATGATGATGTGGGGACGATCTCCTGGAAGAAATGTGGAGATCGACGCTCTCCTGACGCGCTCATCGAAGATTTTAGGCCGCGCCGACGTGGCTGCTTGAGCGATAACACTCACTCCGGAGGCCCCAGTGCGGCTCCTTGGCCAAGCTGCTCGGCACGCCGTGAGTGTGCTTTCTTGTTTGGGGAAGGGAGACTTACGTCTACAACAATCTCGTTTCGATCTACGATGGAGAGTCGGCGAGACAAGTGTTGCTGATGTTCATTGGCTCCGTAGCAACTTCTGCAGTCACAATGCAGCTTATGTTCCTATGCTGGAGAGTTGGCCATTCAACTCGCGTAGCTCGCTTTGTTGCGGTGGAGCTTGGTCAGAGCACACTGCTGCTTTACCTGCTTCAGGGCGCCGTGTTTCGCTTCATGGATCTAATAGGGTTCGGAGAGCTTTGGGATCTCCCGAGCAGAATCGGGTTCGCCACTTTGCTTGGTGCCGCGATCGTTGTCTCCGCTTGACAATTCGCAGGATTGCGCGTGACCACGGATGGTTGTCGCGCGGCTACGCTTAATATGTGACGACGCTTGCGCCTTGTAGGATTGTTGCGGCCGCCCACGGCCGACATGAACGTGCTTGGCCGCACGTTTTCTAAGTGAGGCGGAAAGAGGCGCGCGACCCCTCTCCCCAGCAACCCGCCTTGCGGATTCCTCCTCTGCCCGCTTCGCAGACGGGGATACCCTCCGCCCCCTTGCTATTCGTTGCCCGCCGCTATGCAAAGGACGGGCGACCTGAATCCGTGCTCAAGCCGATCTGGCGGCAGAGGGGGGGCGGGCTGAACATGGGACCCGTGATTGACATAATTGCCGCGCGAATCCTCATGCTCGCCTAACCGGCCGGAACGATTTGCAATCCGGGCAGGCTCGACAAATCAAGGAGTAGCTCGTTCCGTGTCCAAGCCCAGACAAGTCTTGGTTATCTCACGGGCGCGATACAAAAGGCACAGGCTGGACTTGGCTGCCGGGGGCGGGGCTTGTCGACCGCTCGATTGAAAGTGAGATGCGAGGCGGAGAATCACCCATGTGCAGAGCGGCAAGGCGCTCGCCTACCTCCCTGTCATTCACCGTCAGCCGATGGTTTAGACGAAGATAGTCCGTCCATGTCGGCGTGCGGAATGTCTCGGTCCAAAGCGTCGACTTCTGAAGGTCGCGCTGGAGGGTCCAGTCCCGCGCACCGGCGCGGCTCTGAACGCGCCGCCTTTCGCGCATGCAGCTCAGAAATTCATCGATACTCTCCTCGGGTATCGAGTACTCCACCTTGATCACGATCGGACCGCTCCTGGGCTTCAAAGGGAGGGCCAGTTCTGGTGGCCTGAAGTCGACGGCCGCTTGATCCGATTCCTCCCATAGCCGCACTGGCAATAGCTTTCCCACAGCCGCGACCAGCAACAGTGCCGCTGCAGCACCTTCCAAAGCCCACGTCAGCGAATAGTACTGCGCGACAGCACCCCAGATCCAGCTGCCCGCTGCCATGCCGCCGTAGGTCAGGGCGTAATAGATGGACAGGGTCCGACCAACGACCCACCTTGGGCTTGCCAACTGCACACACACGTCGGTTCCGGTCCAGGTGACAACCCAGCCAGCGCCACCGATTGCAAGCGCGATCGCCGCCACAGCCACCGACGATGTGAGGGCCATCAAAAGGCAACACGTTGCGCAAGCAACGGATGCGAGCGTGATCAATCGGTTCTGGGACGTAATGCGTCTCAAGTAGCTGCTGCCAATGCCGGCTATGAAGGCGCCTGTGCCGAAGCCAGCCAATAGCACCCCGTAAACAATTGGCCCTCCCGCCAGCTGGTCGCGAACCAGGAGGGGGAGCAGAGCAAGGATCGAGATGCTTGACAGCCCGAATAGGGTTGCACGCACAATCGCCACTCTGATCTCTGAGGATATTGCCGTGAATCGCATGCCATCATGAATGGCCGTAGTCATCCGCTCGCGCGGAAGAGGCGAAAAGCGAACTTGCCACTTTGAGCGCAGAACAGCGCTCAACGGGACCAGGTCACTCAGCGCAGCGAGGGCGAAAGCCGTAAGGGGGCCTAGCAAAGCTAAGATTACACCGCCCAGCGCCGGTCCTATGCTCCGAACCACGTTGTAGCCCACCGACATCAGCGTCACTGCGGCGGGTATGTCGCGCTTTTCCAGGATATCGCCTACCGACGCGTGCCATGCTGGATCGTTCAAGGCAAAGCCGCATCCGGCCAAGAAACTCAGTCCCAGGATCAGCCATGGACTAACAAAGCCCAGTCCCACAGCGAGTGCCAGCGCCGTGGATGCCAGTGCGATAAGGCAGTGTCCGGCAAGCATCACGCCGCGGCGGCTGAAGCTGTCTGCAATGGCTCCAGCAAGGATCGACAAGAAGAACGCGGGCAGTGTCGATGCAGCCTGTACGAGCGCAACCATTAGATCGGAGGCTGAAATCGTCGCCATGAGCCAGCTTATAGCCACGCTCTGCACCAGCCAGCCAAGGCTGGATATCTGCGTGGCTGTCCAGATAGAACGAAAGACCGGGTTGTGAAGAGGGATCAGTGTGTTTGCCGCAAAGCGCGGAGGATCTTGACGCCGCATCACTTCTCTCCTCCACTGGGTGTCGTTCGTCCGCTCATTTGCTTACAGCGGTGCGCTCTGTGCACAGACTGCGTCACAACGAAGTTCCGAAATCGCGCTCGCAACAAGGACAATGTGACATCCATGGTGCTGATGCGCCTTGAGGTACCAACCTGGCCGTTAGCTGATGGGTCCCGCAGCCCGCTGGGTGCGGTCAGTTCTGCCCTGCGACTCTTGGCTTTGGACGGTGCTAGCGCCCCGATGGCCGGCTTGTCAAACTGCCGTAGTGCCAGCACATCCATCCCATCTGTTGACCGCGATCTCCGACGAGGTCGAGCAGCAGTAGGTCAACGGCAAATCTGGGTATTTCCGCTATCCGGTCGAGCGCGTGGCCATCGTCCGGAAACCCGAAGACGTTCATCACCCAGGCGACCACCACGCCCGAGACAATGCGACACGGCGGTAGCGGTTCACCAGAGGACGTGCGTTCTACTCAGCAGGAACATTGTTCTGCCGATCGTCGGCTGCGCCAGCCGTCACGTAAAGCGGCGCCAGAGTTCTTGCACCCGTCATTGGACTCCCGCTTTGCAGGTTTCGCCTAGGGCCTGCATCAGGTCATCTATAATGTCCTGAGGATGTTCAAGCCCTACAGAAATTCGCAGCAATCCGCCTGGCGCTTTGGACTTCGCACCTTCAACGGATGCGCGATGCTCTATCAGAGAATGCGTCCCGCCAAGGCTTGTCGCCCGGACAACAATCTTCAGGCGGCCGGCCACGGCCATTGCAGCATCGGCTCCGCCCTCGACGATAAAGGATAGCATCGCTCCGTAATGGCTCATTTGCCGCGTAGCAAGATCGTGTCCCGGATCAGTTTGCAAACCAGGAAAGAGCACTTTTTCGACGCGCGGATGAGACGCCAGGGCCTCGGCCACTTTCTGGGCGCCTTCGCAATGGGCGCGCATGCGGACCGGCAATGTCTGCAGGCCCCGCAACGCCAGCCAACAGTCGAAGGGCGCTGCGACGCTGCCCTTGTGTTTCTGGACCATCCGCAATGGGCGACCGAGGGGTGACGCGTTTGGGACAATGACGACACCGGCCATCAAATCCGAGTGGCCGCCAATGTACTTTGTCGCCGAGTGCATCACCGCGTCTGCCCCGATTTCGAGTGGCAGTTGAAGCACTGGGGTGGCCCACGTATTGTCCACCACCGCCAAGGCGTCTGCCTCGTGCGCGATTGCGCAGATGGCCGCAATGTCGACAACGCGGATCATCGGGTTTGACGGCGTCTCGACCCAGACGAGGCCAGTCCGCTTCGATGTCACCGCGGCGCGCAAAGCATCCAAATCGCGCATGTCGACGGGGGCAAAGTCGAAGCGAGACCCAATGTCGGTCTCTTCGATCAGCGAACGAATGCCGAAATACATGTCATCCGGCAGAACGATCCGACCCGCCGACGGATGGCTCTCGAAAACTGCAGCGATTGCGGCCATGCCCGAAGCGAAGGCGATGCCGTCTCCCCCTCCCTCAAGCGTCGCCATGGCCGCCTCGAACGCATTGCGTGTCGGATTTCCATCCCTTGTGTATTCGAAGCCGGACGGAAATGACCCGTTGGCGCCTCGTTCGAACGTCGTGCTGGTGTGCAGCGGCATGGATACGGCCCCCGTGGACGCGTCGACACCTCGGCCGCAGTGGATCGCCTTCGTCTCAAAACGCATCGGTTATTCCTTCCTAACGGGCAGTTGCAATTTCGTGCCGGTCATTATACTGACCGCAATACGTGAGCCGAGGACTCAAGTCAATATAATGACCAATGTTACGGAAGCGTTTGATGCCGAGCAAGCGCTTGGGCAAGCGATAGCAGCCCGGATCCGAGACTTGAGGCGTGACCAAAGCCTGACCCTGGATCGCCTGGCTAAACTAAGTGGCCTATCGAAGGGAACCGTGGTCGCGCTGGAGCAGGGTAGGGCGAACCCCAGTATCGGCATACTGTGTCGGCTGGCGGCGGCGTTTTCGCTCTCGGTGGCCGATTTGTTGAACGAGCACCCTTCCACGGTGCGCCTTCCCATCGAGCGGACAGAGACCAGGAGGCTTTGGACGAGCGCCAAGGGAAGCTCTGCGCAACTGCATTCGTCGACCTCGGGACGCACGATGTTCGAACTGTGGAGCTGGGTCATGATGCCGGGCGATGTGTTTTCCGCGGACGCTCATAGTCCGGATACGCGCGAGCTGATCTCGGTCAGTCAGGGTGCCCTGAGCGTTGTGGTAGGTACCCACGTGGAAATTTTAAGCGAAGGCGAGAGTGCGCGGCTTGTCACTGACCAACCTCACTCATATGCGGCGGCATCTGATGTGCCCGCCCACTTCACGATGGCGGTGCTTGAGCGTGGTGGACACCGAAATCCGGGGCACTCGTCGACGGCAGCGAAGATTCAGGGGCACGTTCCGTAAGGCCCCGCCGATTACTAACAACCGCACATTCGCGACAGGAGATAAACCGTTGTACGTTCCGCCTCATTTTGCCGTCCCTGATCAGAACGCCCTGTTTGACCTTATCGAGAGACACCCGCTGGGTATCCTCGTCACCCAAAGCAAAGGCACGCTGGACGCGAACCACCTCCCTTTCGAGCTTGACCGCTCGAAGGGAGACAAGGGCGTTCTCAATTGCCATGTCGCTCGCAAGAACCCAGTCTGGGAGGAAGTCGCCAATGGCGATGAGGTTCTCGTAATCTTCCGTGAGGCCGACGCTTACATCTCGCCGAACTGGTATCCGAGCAAGCATGAATTCCACAAGCAGGTGCCGACCTGGAACTATCTCGTCGTCCATGCCCACGGACGCATCACTGTCCGGGATGATGAGCGGTATGTGCGCCGCAACGTGGCGAAGCTCACTCACATGCAAGAAGCCTCGCAGCCGGTCCCATGGAAGATGGGCGACGCGCCGAAGGACTTCATCGACACGATGGTCAGGGCAATCGTCGCCTTGGAGATCGAGATCACCGGCCTGGTTGGAAAATCAAAACTCAGCCAGAACAAAGAGTTGCGCGACATTCAGAACCCTGGCGAAATGCTGCGTGCCCAAGGGGCCATTGCGATGGGAGAAGCGATGCTCGCGGCTGCGGCGGTCAAATCCCAATAGCATGTGTCTTGTCCCGACAAAGCCGCTGGTGCCGGCTTCCCGACGGGTCACCTAGTCCGCCTTGACGCACGGCAATAGCGTTTGACGGCCTGAAGCGACGCTGTGGTCACCCTTGTGATGCTTTTCCACGCGCCTGGTCAGGCGCCAGGATTGCTCCGTCGTGAGGACAGGCGGGAGTTTGCAGGTTGCGGTGGGCGGGTTCGTTTCCGGCGCCTGCGCCCCGTCGTATGTCGCGAGTTGAGGAATGCGATCGAGGGCGATGTGCAGGATGCGCTGCGGGAACGTCGTCGGCTGGCACAGACGGACTTCCGATTTCACCTCGACCACCCGCGCAGCGGTTTTGAATGAGGCGCAAACGCACGCGTGTCGAATTGGGCGATTTCCCTTGGGCGCCGAGCTCGACCATGCGCGATGATGCGCTCGACGCAGCTCCAGCTGGCGGCGCCTTCAACGAACTCCTTGAACCTGCAGACCTTGCCCGAAAGCACTTGCTCTTACGGGAGATGATTGGCTTTGTCGCCGAAGCGACTGATGGAGATGTTGGTGGGCGCCGCCGCGTAGGCGACGACCCCGTAATCACAGCGGGAGCTCGCAGGCGGGGTCGACAAACACCCTTGATTGGCCGAGCTTGAGGTGCATCTCTATCAGGCTGATTGCTTATTGGGCTGGTCCAGCGTTTGATCGGACCCATGATCCATCCGACCAGCTTGTGAGGGATGCAACCGAACCAGGCGCTGCTCCCACAGTCTTCGCAGGCCCTCCATTAGAGCTGCATGCCTGGCCTGATCCGGCTCAATCATATTGAGGTGATCTCGCAACACGGCTTCGCCCTCGATCCGCATCAGTAGATTAAACAAGTCGTTTGAAATTCGCACACTGTCAATGCTGGAGTGGTTCGGAATAATCTCGCAGACAGTCTCCTGATGATCTCGCGCTGTGTAAGCACGGGTTTGATGGAGGGAGACTGAGGGAGGCAATGAAATCGCAAGCGCAGTCCAATCCTGCAGCGTTGCAGCCCGTTTTTTTACCAGGAAGGGCCCGACCACAAGTCCATCCAGCTCTGTCGTCAAAAATGTGGCAATCGCGTCTGCAACCGTATCCACGATCGGTTCAGCATTGTTGTTAAAGGACGTATTGAGCAGAATTGGAGTGCCTGTCCGCTTCTTGAAGGCATTGATGACCTCCCAGTAAGCTGGGTTGGCATCGCGCGATACTGTTTGCAGCCGAGCCGTACCGTCAACGTGCGTAATGGCACCCAACAAGGCGCGCTTTGAGTCACGCACGCGAACGACGAAATTCATGAATGGAAATTCGTGCTTACCGTCCGGGAGGTCGAAAAATTCGCTCGCATCCTCTTCCAGCACAGATGGTGCGAAAGGCCTATAGCCTTCGCGCTTCTTGACCATGGCATTGATCCGGTCCTTGTTTGCAGCGGGCCGAGGGTCGGCAAGAATGCTGCGGTTGCCCAGCGCACGTGGCCCAAACTCCGAACGACCCTGCACCCAGCCGATCACGGCGCCGTTGGTGATCCAGTGGGCTGCACTGCTCGCTACGTCATAAGAGCGTTCAACCTCGAGATGTCCGGACCATGCATTCAGTTCCTGTTCCACGGCGCGGTCGCTCCCGAGATCAGGACCCCAATAGACCTCCTGCAGTCGCTCACGCGGCGCGGGGCGGCCCATCTCGTTAGAGACTATCAGCGCAGCTCCCAATGCGCAGCCAGCGTCGTGAGACGCGGGTTGCACGAAGATGTCTTCGAAAAGCCCTGAATACAGCAGCTTGCCGTTCATCGTGCAGTTGTGGGCTACCCCTCCCGCCAGACACAACCGCTTCATGCCGGTGGCCTCACGGTGGTGCCGGAGAATGTGGAACACGATCCGCTCAAGCGCTTCCTGCAGTGACGCACTCACATCTCGATGCTGCTGGGTGAAAGGCATTCCCTTTCGCCTGATCTCGATGTTGCGGAGCAACGCCGGACCGATGCGGTCGAGGTGAACACGGTAGCCACCGTTGGCGGAGAGCTCGTACAACTGCTCGAAGAGCTCGCGATAGGGAGCGGGGTCGCCATAGGGCGCGAGTCCCATTACCTTATACTCGTCGAACATGCCGTAGCCGAGACAGCGGATCGTCTCGAGATAAAACAGCCCAAGAGAATTGTCCTCCGGGAAAGCCTCGATTTGCGTAATTTCTGTGCCAGACCCTACCGCCACAAGGCCCGACAGGAAATCACCACAGCCATCAATCGCTAGAATGAGACTTTGTTCGAAGCCCGACATTGCAAAGGCGCTCACGGCGTGCGCCTGATGATGACCTACGAATGAAATACGCGAACTGTCCAACTTAGTGCCGAACTCACGCGCTAACAGGTTCTGCACCAACATTTTAGCATCCAACGGAGTGGAGAGAATGTCCGGTTGGGAAGCGGACATACCTTCAAGCATGGCGTTGGCATAGGGCTCGCTGGCGTAGACCGCGACACGATCAATGTCGCTGAGCTGAACCCCGGCCGTCGAGAGACAGTATTGAATCGAACCACTTGGCAGCTTGTTCGAGTGCTTGATTCGATTGAGGCGTTCCTCTTCTACGGCGGCTATCACCTTTCCGTCTCGGACGAGCACCGCGGCGCCATCGTGCATAAAGGCGTTCGGACGCTCGAATCGGTTTTCATGGACTTGGTCAAGTCCGCCGCTGATTCCTAGGCACAGCATTTCTTTCTCCAAATAGTAACGGGAAGCCAAATTGGCTTACCTCGACTGTTTCCAACTAAATAGGCGTGTTGTCGCCTGCAGCTGCGACCGCCCGTCAGGCATCAGCGGCATCGAAGAAAGCCTCATAAACGATCAATGAGATGCTTCGACTGTGACGCCTACAGTGCCATCACGCCGAGAGCTTGGCTGGATCATCCAATCCTGAGCGGCTGCTGACCTGTATCCGGCGATGTCGTTTCATCGGCAGAACCAACTTGCGATGCCGCCTGTTCTTGGGAAGGGCGGCCGTCGACGAATAACAGTACCGCCCCCGTGAACTGGCCCGATTTCATTCTCCGAAGCGACCATGGTCGCACCGCCCGACATTGTCGGCCAGTTGCAACTCACTTTCTCGGCACGACCTCCACTGCACGTCAGGGCGCATCGAAGATTTTCTCCTTTGGATTATACCTAAGGCAGCTTTCGTCACGCGTTAGAGCAGCGTGTGATTGGTGCGTGAGGCTCTTTTTTGTCCATGCACGATTCCGGAAGAGTGATGAAATCGATTGTTTTGATCAAAGTCATCCACGCTATGAATAACAGCCGCAGCACATGCGTTTTCAAAGCGCTTCAGGCTTCCCGGATGGCTACTCCGATGTGAAGCGCATGGCATTCCAAGCGCTCTGTCAACCAAACGATGAGTATCGGCGTCGACCCACATTGCCTTCGTCTTCGCGACTCCGTGACAGCGGCTGGCATTGTGTTTGTAGAGCATCGGGCGAAGATCATGTCGATCGGCCATCTCGCCTGCCTATCGGCAAACCCTTGAACAATGATCCACGCACCAGCGCGATTGTGATCACGAGCGCCTCTGAGCTCGGGAGGTTCGGTTTTCTGAGGGCCTGGGTCTCCGAAGCGATGGAGGTAGCTAGCCTTCCTGGTGCTATACGGTTGTGCTCTTCATGGAGTGGACGCATTTGCGTCTCGAAAGCGGTTCTTCAGTGGAACCGGCGCCAAGGCCCGTCTGTGGTCGTTCAGAACACGGGGTGCCGTCTCCAAACCGGATATTGGAGCGGGCAGCCGCCGGAATTTGACCCATGGAGATGAGCGCCTGTCAGGAGGCGTTTCGAAAACGGCGCGATCTTCATCGCGGCTGTTTCATGGTGTCATTCCTGACATGTTCTTTATAATCGGCAGCTTGCGGATAGTCTTGCCCGTCGCCGCCCGTAGCGCGTTGGCGACGGCCGGGCCGATCGGCGGCACACCTGGCTCACCAACTCCCGTGGGCGGCTCCTCGGACGGCACAATGTGCACCTCGACTCGCGGCATCTGCTCGATCCTGAGCGGTGTATAGGTATCGTAGTTCTCTTGGTCTACGACACCGCCCTTCAGGGTCAGCTCCTCCTGGAGGATCGCACCTAGCCCGAATCCGATACCGCCCTCCATCTGAGCGCGAATCTGGTCAGGATTTATCGCGGTGCCGCAATCTACCGCGCAGACAACGCGGTCGACCTTGAAACCATTTTCATCGTTGAGGGTGATCTCCACCACATCGGCGACATAGGTCGAGAGGCTTTCATGCAGGGCCACGCCGCGGAAACGGCCTTCCGGCAGAGGCTTGTCCCAGCCTGCCTTCTCAGCAGCCACTTTAAGCACGGCGGCATGCCGTGGATGGTGACCGAGCATTGACAAGCGGAAGTCGACCGGATCACGGTTCGCAGCGGCGGCGAGCTCATCGATCAGGGTTTCCACCGCGTAAGCGGTGTGGGTGGAGCCTACCGAACGCCACCACAGCACCGGGATGTTCACGTCCGTGGTGGTCAGCTCGACCTTCAGGTTCGGGATCGCATAGGGCAGGTTGGTGGCGCCCTCTACGGAGGTTGGATCGATGCCGTTCTTGATCATCGCCGCAGAGGTCGAACCGCCCAAGACCGATTGGCCCACGATGTGGTCATGGAGAGCGACGACATTGCCTTTCTTGTCGAGCCCCGCCTTGACTGCATGCACATAGGCCGGCCGGTACCGCCCACCCCGCATGTCATTCTCGCGGGTCCACTGCACCTTCACTGGCTTGCCGCGTCCCAGTGCACGCGCTGTGGAAACAGCTTCGATAATGACATCTGCATCAAAGACCGCGCGGCGGCCGAAACTGCCGCCGGTCTTCATCACGTGCAGCCTCACCTTTTCCGGCGTGGTGCCGCCTACCTGAGCGGCAGCCGCCTGATAAAGGTCGGGCATCTGGTGTCCGCCCCAGACGTCGATGGTGCCGTCTTCGTTGATTCGGGCGGCCGCGTTGAGTGGCTCGATCGAAGCATGGACAAGATAGGGGAATTCGTAGTGCCCCTCGATGATTTTCTCAGCACTGGCGAACGCTGCGGGAGTGTTACCGTCGTCGCGCGCGGTGGCCGCGCCCAGATCGTCTGCTGCCTTGTTGTATTCGGCCATGATCTCGGCCGTGCCGCGCCCTTCGGCCTTCTCCTCGTTCCAGGTCACCTCCACGAGTTCGCGGCCCTTGAGCGCCGTCCAGGTGTCCCTGCCAACCACGGCAATGCCTCGCGGCGTCTGGACGACATCGACAATGCCGTCGAGTGCCTTCGCCTTGGTTGCGTCGAAGCTCTCGATCTCGGCGCCGAACTTCGGCGGATGGATCATAACGGCCGTCTGGAGTCCCTCCATCATGAGGTCGATCGTGTAGGTCTGCGCGCCGTTGGTCTTGCCGGCGGAATCGTAGCGCTTGAGGCTGTCCGATCCGATCTGGGCCCACTTGTCGCGCGGCTTTAGCGGCACGTCGTCGGGAACCGGCATTCCCGCTGCGGCTTCAGCCAGGTCACCGTAGCGCGCCTGCATCCCTGAGGCGTGCGACACGACCCCGGAAGCGACTTTGATCTCGCCGGCTGGCACATCCCACCGCTGCGCCGCGGCCGCCACCAGCAAGGCCCGTGCGGCAGCACCCGCCTTGCGGTAGCGTTCCCACGACGAACTCATCGACGTGGAGCCACCGGTTGCCTGTGCGGCCCCGCCCCAGGCGAGATTGCCGTAGAGCGCGGTATTGCCATATCCGCCGACCACGTCCACCTGCGCCCAGTCGCCGTCGAGCTCTTCCATAACCAGGGTGGCGATGCCGAAATAGGAGCCTTGTCCCATCTCGAACTGCGAGGAGTAGATGATGATTCGGTTCTCCTTTGTGATCTCGACATAGGTCTGGAAGGGGTTCGCCTGAACCTTTGCAGTAGTCGTTTGTGCGATGTCGGACGCCGCCAGCACTAGCCGGTAGCCTACGGCGAGGCCAGCGGTGGTGACGCCCGCGCCGACGAGGAACCGGCGGCGCGTGGGCCGCACGGAGTTATGCTTCGAGAGAAACTGCGACATGCCTCAAGTCTCCAGCCGGTTGGCGGTCTCGTGGATGGCCGCGCGGATGCGATGATAGGTGGCGCAGCGGCAGAGATTGCCGCTCATCGCCGAATCAATATCATCGTCCGACGGCTTAGGCGTTTCTGTAAGGAGGGCCACGGCCGACATGATCTGGCCAGACTGGCAATAGCCGCATTGAGGTACGTCGAACTCGGCCCACACGGCCTGGACCGTTTCGCCTATCTTGCCCGACACACCCTCAATGGTGGTGATCGAGGCTCCTTCGATGTCGCCGACTGCGGTCTGGCACGAGCGCGTCGGCATGCCGTTAACGTGAACCGTGCAAGCGCCGCACTGGGCAAGCCCGCAACCGAATTTCGTTCCCGTGAGTCCGATGACGTCACGGACCGCCCAGAGCAGCGGCATCTCTGGATCGACGTCGAGTGTTCGCGCCTCGCCATTGAGGGTAAAAGCGACCATTGCTTGCTCTCCTTGTCCTGAGCTGGCTATCTCGTTGAGCCTCCGCCCGCCTGGCAACCGAGCTCTTGTTGCTGGGCCTAGCGACCACACCGTAGGAACGCGCAGCTCAAGCAACAAGCCGCTAGTTTGGCGAGTTACGAGATCGTGAAGTGGGTCGTGTCGAAAGGCTGGAGGCAACTGAATGTCATTTTTTGGGCGGACAGGCCGCTTAGGCTGGGTTACACGAGACTGGACATTCGGGTCGTCGCGAACATCGACCGCTGGTCGGCCGCGTCCGGCAGGGCCCTGATTGGCTACACGAAATGAAATGGGACGACTATCGATGGGGGCCTACCTCGACCCGCAACCTCCACGACGGGACCCTCAGGTTTCCGACTATCGTCCCGGGCGGTGGCCGAGCTCGGCGCCTCGGACGCTATAATAGACGGTGAGGCGTTCGTCGTTGACCAGAAGGCTTGTCGCGCATTCCCAGTCTTCAGCGGGCTCTTGGCCGCGGCGGGAGACGTCAGGACCATGCTTGCCGGCTTCGACCTGCTCAAGATCGACGGCGAGGGTCTTCGCGATCGGCCACTCGTCGATCGGCGCAAAGCGCTAGTTAACCTGCTGAAACGCCGCCAAACGGCATCGTTCTGAGCGACGAGATCAGCGGCGGCAGCGACATTCTCGCGCAAGTCTGCCAGTTCGGCCTCGAGGGCACCGTCTCCAAGCTTCGTGTCAGTCCATATCGATCCGGCCGGCGCCAAGAATGGGTGAGACAAAATGCGTGCTGAGTGGTGAGTTCATCGTCATCGGCTGCGAACCCGGCAACAGTTACGGCGGTCGGGAAGCGTGCTCTGGCGAATGTCGAGGACGGAAATCTGGTGTTCGCCGGCGGCATTGGCACCGGCTTCAATGCGCGCACCGGGCCGGAAGTAAAGCGCCGGCTCGATGCCATTCCAATGGATAAACCACCGATTCCTAGTTTGAAGGCGAACGGTGCGGCATGGGCGGAGTGCCCTGCGCAGTCTGTACCTCCGCAGTCGATTGTCGAGTTCGAAGGGGGTGTGATTGGCGTCGAGACCGCTCCAGCCATGGCTATCAGCACGCCGAGTGCGTTGTTTTCGATCAGTTCTCGAAATGAGCGGGTAAATACCTTTCACTTGCCGAACGGGGTTTGCTGTTCACCGGCTGGCATCCGATGGCAAACCTTTCAACGCGGCGGCGATCTGGCGCTTCGCTGCTGGGGGCAGAGGCAGGATGGGACGCGGGGGGTCGGCACAAATGTCGAGCAATTCAGCGAGTGCATAGACGACGCGAAGGCTCGAGAACTCCTTGAAGAGGCTCCAGATCGGGACCAGCGCGGCATTGATCCGTCGCGCTTCGGCCGCATCCCCCTGTTGCGCCGCTGTGACGATCGTCATGCAGACCTCGGGCAGGATGCCCGCGAGGACGCTGTACCATGTGTCGGCGCCGGCGATCATGGCCTCGGCGGCGTTCCAGTCGCCGCTGTAACCAATCGAGAACCCTTCCGGCAGTGTACGCCTCTGGGCGGTCAGGTGGTTCTTGATCGCATCGCTTTTGTCTGTCGGATTCTTGATGGCGACAATCCCAGCCACCTTTGCCAGGCGGCTGACAAGGGGTGGACTGAAATGGAAATGCGTCGTTCCTGGATTGTCGTAGACGACGATCGGCAGGCCACTTTCGCGCGCCACAGTGGAGAAATGTTCTAGCACCTCGTCATCAGTAAGCGGGGTGTAGGATGCGGCGGCAAGCAAACCCGCAGCTGCTCCAAGGGCCTTGGCGTCTTGCGCGAGCCCCACGGCTTCATCGGTGCGCAGCGCGCCCACACCCACCACGACCGGCATTTGCCCCGCCGTTTGGTCCAAGGTCTCGGAGAGCGCCCGCCGCCGTTGCTCGCGCGACAGATAGATGTATGTGCCGGTGCTGCCGAGAAGACCGATGGAATCGACCTGAGCGATGCCAAGCCGAGCAATCAGCCTGCGCAGGGCAACGCTATCGACGCGGCCGTCACGATTGGTTGGGGTGATGGGGAACGCGGAAAGACCGCTCAGGAATGCCATGGCAAGGCTCCAGATCTATGTGTGAGCGCAGAGGTGACCGCATGCCAGGTCATTACAAGACGTCCAAAGCCCGCCGCAGATCGGCGATCAGATCATCAGCGTCTTCAAGCCCCACCGAGAGACGCATGAGGTCCTCGCCCACTCCATCGGCCAAATGGGCATCCTTGCGGATCGGCTGCCGAGCACGGGTGAGGCTTGCTGGATGATAGATGAGGCTGTCGGCATCGCCGAGGCTGACGGCGCGAATGATCAGGTTGAGCCGGTCCATCATCCGGCGCGCGCCTTCGTATCCAGCGTGGAGGCCAAAGGCCAACATGCCCGATCCGTTGGACATCTGTTTTCGCGCCGTCACCTGATCAGGGTGCGAGTCCAGGAACGGATAACTCACAAATGCCACCGCCGGGTGCGCTTCCAGCGCCCGAGCCACCGCAAGGGCCGTGGCGCTGTGCCGTTCCATACGCAGCGTCAGCGTCTTGAGACCGCGCAGGATCAGGAAAGCTGACATCGGCGAGAGCGCTGCGCCGGTGATGTAGCGCAGGCCCGTTTCATGCAGCGTACGGAGCGTTTGGGCGTCGCCGAGAAGCGCCCCGCCAAGGGCATCGCCATGACCATTGATGTACTTGGTCAGCGAATGGAGCACGATGTCCGCCCCGTGCTCAAGCGGTCGCTGGAGCGCGGGCGAGGCGAAGGTGCTGTCGACTGCAACCCTTACACCGCGCGCGTGAGCGCGCTCGGCAATTGCCGCTATGTCGAGGATGCGGCTCAGCGGATTCACCGGCGTCTCGAAGAAAACCAGCCGCGTCCGCTCGGTGATCGCAGCATCGAGATTTTGGGGATTTGACAGATCGACCGCGACGACCTTGATGCCGAAGCGGGGGACCGCCTGTTCGACCATGGCAAGCGTGTTCGCATAAAGCGTCTTGTGGACGATGAGTTCATCGCCCTGGGACAGGAGCGACAGGATCAGAGTGCCGAAGGCCGCCATCCCCGAGGCAACAACCAGCCCCGCCTCGGCTCCTTCCAGAATCGCGAGCCGCTGCTCGAGGATCTCGGTCGTGGGATTGTATTCGCGCGCATAGAGCCGTCCACCAAGGGCGGCGGCGGCATCGTTTGCTGCCACGCTTTCGAACCCATAGGTTGACGTCAGGAACACTGGCGGCTGGACGGCATTGGAAAAGCCGGCCGGATCGTAGCCATGATGGATCGCCCGGGTGGCAAATCCGGGGCTGGTGCGGTTGAGCGACCCCGTGGGAGTATCGGTTTCGGATTGATGGGAGCTGGTCATTCGGCCTCTGCGATCTTTCTTGGGGTTCCGAAAGATTGACGGCAACCTGGCCAATGTGAAATATCCAGTTGGCGATGAAAGAGATGGTCCAGTCTTCAAGTGCCGGGTCTGCAGCGCGCTCGCATGCGATGGGTGCACGCCAGATCTACGAAGCCCTTCGCGAGCAAATCCTCGGCGGCGTCTACGAAACCGGCAGTCAGTTGCCATCCTCCCGGGCGCTGGCAAATGACCTCGGCGTTTCGCGAACCACGGTGACGGTCGCCTATGAGCAACTGGCTGCGGAGGGTTTCATCGAAGCCCGTCAAGGCGCGCGACCTCGCGTTGCGTCTTCGTTGATCGGCCATGAGACGGGCCGCACTCACGCGAAACGGGTCGGCCCAATCCACCTGTCCGCATATGGCGAGCGGCTGGGCGCGACGTCACCCTGGCCAGATTATCTGCCGACTGGGCTGAAGGTCGAGTTCCGCTATGGGGACCTGGCACCGTCGGATTTCCCATCATTGGTCTGGAAACGCGCGATGAACGAGGCGATGGGGCAGCGCCCGCTGCGTCTTGCCTATGACGATCCTCGCGGCTCGCGCCGGCTCCGCCAGGCGCTTCAGGGATATCTCTGGCGCGCCCGGACCCTGAGCTGCGACCTCGACCAGATCGTCATCGTCAGCGGTTCGCAGCAGGGCCTTGATCTGTGCGCGCGCCTGCTTCTCGATCCCGCCGACCGCTTCGTCATCGAGGATCCGTGCTACAGGATGGCGCGTCAGGTCTTTGCCAGTACGGGTGCTTCACCCATCCCGGTCATCGTCGACGAAGACGGGATGAGGACCGAGTTGCTGGCGGGGATCGGAGCACGACTGGCTTATGTGACGCCATCGCATCAGTTTCCGCTGGGCGGCGTCATGCCGATCGCGCGCCGCCATCAGCTTCTGGAATGGGCGCGGCACAACAACGCCTATGTGATCGAGGACGACTACGATAGCGAATATCGCTACGACATCAATCCGGTCCCTCCGCTGCACAGTCTCGAGGACCACGGGGCTGTCATCTATCTCGGCACGATCTCCAAAACGCTCTCGCCGATGCTGCGCATCGGCTACCTCGTCCTCCCGCCCGAATTGCAGGACGTCTTCGCAACCGCCAAACAATTCGCAGACCGGCATTCGCCGGTCGCTGAACAGGAAGCGCTGGCATCGTTGATCGAGAGCGGCGGCTACGAAAGCCATGTGCGCCGTGTGCGCAGGCTGAACGGCGAGCGTCGGGAAACGTTGTTGGGTGCCTTGCAGCACAGCTTCGGGGATCGCATCACTGTCCAGGGAGCTGATGCGGGACTGCACGTCGCGGTTTGGTTCAATGACCTGCCACGATCGCGGGAAACGGCCTTGGTCGAATCCGCCCGCGACGCTGGCCTGGGGCTACACTTGATCTCGCCGCTCTACGTACGGCCATCGGACGAAGGCCGCACCGATCGCGTCGGACTTGTCATGGGCTATGCCGCCTTGAGCATTCGGCAGATCGGGAAGGGCGTTGAGGTCCTGCGAGAGGTTGTCAAGCAGGTGCAAGACGCGATGCCGGCGCGGAACAACTGAGACGGGGCGACGTCGAAAGCTGGCGCTGAAAACGGTCCGAGACCCCTCGTATTTCTTTCCAGACAGCCAACTGGACCGGTAAAATGCCATGCAACTGGCGCTGTTGATCAGGCCAGTTTTGCAGCAGGTTCCACGAGACGAATTCCGAGAGCGATGATGACCTGGCGAGGAAAGCTGCTTCACGTCCATATCGCGCCCGCTGCCTCCTATGAAATGGAGGAGCTGGCGCAGGCGCAGCTTATTGCCGGCCAAGGCATTGTCGGAGACCGCTACTACTTGGGGACGGGGACCTATTCCGCGCGTCCTGACGTTCGCGAAGTGACGCTGATCGAAGCTGAAGTCTTGGACGCCATCGCGCAGGGCGAACCCAGAATTCCGGGCTTCAAGGCCAAGCTCGCACCCGAAGATCACCGGCGCAATCTTACGACACGAGGCGTTCCGCTTAGCCATCTTGTCGGCAAACGCTTCCGGGTCGGGGAAACGATTCTCAGGGCAGCCCGGATGAATGTGCCGTGCAAGTATATCGAGGAGTTGCTCGGGCTTTCGGGTCTCTACGAGGGGCTTCTGAACCGCTCCGGCCTGAACTGCACAATCGACGTCGGGGGCGTGATCCGCCCTGGTGATCTGATCTTGCCCATCGACGAGTGAAACGCCATGGCCTCGCCGCGTATTATCATGAAGCTGACCGTGACCGCCGTCCGCAAGGAGCCGGGCGACGTGCTGGTCATCGACCTGAAACACCCACGCAAACCTGTGCTGCCGGCGTTCGAAGCGGGTTCTCACGTCGACGTCCATCTGCCTGAAGGGAAGGTGCGTCAGTATTCACTTTGCGGCGACCCGACCGAGCTTGGCCGCTACACCATCGCGGTGAAGCGCGAGAATGACGGCCGTGGCGGCTCGGCGTGGATCCACGAAACCATTGCCGTCGGCTCCGCACTGCCTGTCTCCGCGCCACGCAACCATTTTGCGCTCAAGTCAGGCGAGGGGCCGACTTTGCTGCTGGCAGGGGGAATCGGGATCACCCCGATTCTGGCCATGGCGCGCGCGCTCACCCGGCAGGCCAAGCCCTTCGAGTTGCACTATTTCACCCGCAGCCGGGCGCTCACGCCACTCTTGGCGGCGATCGGGCGCGATCTTCCTGGCGGCAATGTGCGGATCCATTTCGACGACGAGCCTCAGACCCGGCAGGACATCGCCGCGCTGCTGGCGAACCGTTCGGCCGAGGCTCAGGTTTACTATTGCGGGCCGCCTGGCTTCATGGCGGTTGTGGGGCGCGCGGCCGAACGCTGGCCCGAGGGTACTGTTCATTTCGAAACTTTCCAGCCTCCCGAGTTTGATGGCGGGCCACCGGAACCATTCGTCATAGAACTGGGTGAGGGCAGGATGGTCGAGGTTTCGGCGCAGACCACGGCGCTCGCGGCCCTGCGCGCGGCCGGTGTGCCGTTGATGGCCTCGTGTGAGAATGGGGTGTGCGGGACCTGCGAATGCGCAATGCTGGCGGGACAGCCGATCCATCGGGATGCCGTCCTGTCCAAGGAGGCACGCGGCCACCGCTTCATCCCCTGCGTGTCGCGCGCGACAGGTTTGTTGAAACTCGATCTTTGACCATTTGGGCGGGGGTCCTGTGAGACCGGCAGCTTATTTGCGGGAAACTGAATGACGAGGAAACTGGAATATCTGAACGAGATCGAGCGCTGCGTCTCCTGGCTCGCAGCCTGGACGATCCACCACGCCAACCACGTCCGCGAGGGCGATGAGATCAAGGTCGGGGGGCATCAGGCCTCGTCCGCGTCGCTGAGCACCATCATGACCGCGCTCTACGGTTCGGTCCTACGCCCGCAGGATCGGGTGGCGGTCAAACCCCATGCGGCGCCGATCTTCCACGCACTTCAGTATCTGGCGGGCAACCAGACTCACGAAAAGCTCATGAACTTCCGCGGCTACAAGGGCGCGCAGAGCTACCCTTCGCGGACGAAGGATGTCGACGATGTCGACTTCTCGACCGGGTCGGTGGGTCTCGGCGTTGCTCAGACGCTGTTCTCGTCGCTGGTGCAGGACTACGTCTCGGGTCACGGCTGGATGAAGGAGCGTGCCGAGGGCCGAATGGTCAGCCTGATCGGCGACGCCGAGATGGATGAGGGCAACATCTACGAGGCCCTGATCGAAGGCTGGAAGCACGGGCTCAGGAACTGCTGGTGGGTGGTCGACTACAATCGCCAGTCGCTCGACGCCGTGATCCGGGAGGGCCTCTGGCAGCGGTTCGAGCAGATTTTTCGCAACTTCGGCTGGGACGTGATGGTCCTGCGCCACGGCGCTCTGCAAGAGGCTGCCTTTGCCGAGCCGGGGGGCGAGAAGCTGCTCGAGTGGATAGAGCGCTGTCCGAACCAGCTCTATTCGGCGCTGACCTTCCAAGGGGGTGCTGCCTGGCGCAAGCGGCTGCTCGACGAGATCGGAGACCAAGGGCCGGTCACCACTCTGATCGAACGCCGCTCCGACGACGAGTTGCAGGCGTTGATGACGAACCTTGGCGGGCATGACATGCCGAGCCTCCTCGAAGCCTTCGAGGCGGCGTCCAAGCATGACCGTCCCGTCTGCTTCATCTGTTACACCATCAAGGGCTACGGTCTGCCGCTTGCCGGACACAAGGACAACCACGCGGGGCAGATGACGCCCACGCAGATGGAAGACTACCGCCTGCAGATGGGCGTAAAGCGGGGTGAGGAGTGGGACAAATGGGCGGCCGCCACCTTGCCGGAAGCGGAACTTGACGCCTTCTTCGCAAAAGCGCCGTTCTTCAGTGAGGGGCGTAGGAGGCTGTCTGCGCCTTCGGTGCCGGTGCCCGAAACCCTTCCGTCACCGGGGCAGCCCGGCAAGCCGCTCTCGACCCAGATGGGCTTCGGCCAGATCCTGAACGACATCGCACGCGAGCGCAGTCTGCTTGCCGACCGCATTGTGACCACCTCGCCCGATGTGACGGTCTCGACCAATCTCGGTGGCTGGGTCAACCGGCGCGGCCTTTTCGCCAGGGAGACCATGGCGGACACCTTCAAGGCCGAACGCATTCCGTCGACCTTTACCTGGGAATTTGGGCCGAAGGGGCAGCACCTCGAGCTCGGTATCGCCGAGTCGAACCTGATGATCATGCTCGGGGCGCTCGGTCTCTCGCACTCGATCAATGGCGTGCGCCTGCTGCCGATCGGGACAGTCTATGATCCCTTCATCTACCGATCGGCCGACCAGCTAAACTACGCCTGCTATCAGGATGCGCGCTTCATGCTGGTCGCAACGCCCTCGGGCGTGACGCTGGCGCCCGAGGGCGGGGCACACCAGTCGATCGGCACCCCATTGATCGGCATGGCGCAGGATGGGCTTTGCGCCTTCGAACCGGCCTTCGTCGACGAACTGTCCGTGATCATGCGCTTTGCCTTCGATTACATGCAACGTAATGGCGAGGGGAATCCGGATGAAACGACGTGGCTGCGTGATCAGACCGGAGGATCGGTCTATCTTCGCCTGTCAACCCGGCCGCTCGAGCAGCCGCTGCGCGACATGAAACCGGCGCTCGCGCGGGACATCGTCAATGGCGCCTATTGGCTGCGTCCGCCCGGGCCGAACGCGAGTGTCGTCATTGCTTACCAAGGCGTTGTCGCGCCGGAGGCGATTGCCGCGACGGGTCTTCTGGCGGAGGACCGGCGCGATGTCGGGCTGCTCGCGATCACCTCCGCGGACCGGCTTAATGCGGGCTGGCAGGCGGCGGAACGAGCCCGGCAGCGTGGCGCGATTGGCGCCCTGAGTCATATCGAGCGGCTGCTCGCGCCGCTATCGCGTGACTGCGGCATCGTCACCGTGATCGACGGCCACCCGGCGACGCTCGCGTGGCTCGGTGGGGTTAACGGGCATCGCGTGAAGGCGCTCGGGGTCGAGCATTTCGGCCAGACGGGGACTATTGCGGACCTCTACCGTCACCACGGCCTGGACACCAACGCCATCGTACATGCGGCACAGGCGGTCAGTGCGGGACCGGCTGTTCGCTACCGCAAGGCGCTGCCTTGACCATGAGCGACCGGATGCTCCGTGGCTGGTACGGATCGGCTGTTTCCACGGGCGTTCCGGTTCGCTTCAAAGCGGACAGGGCCGGGACACTGTGGACGTTCTGATCGCGCTTGAGTAGCTTGTGCGACCCCCAGGGTCACCTGGAATACGCAGGGAGGCGGCTTTTATTTAGCCTTGCGCCCAATTACGAATTCGATCCAATCCAGTCCGGAGCAAAAGCTCCGCGTCCTCCCGATTTTCGGCTTCGACGTAGCACCGCATTTCCGGGGCATTTCCGGATGGACGCAAATGCAAGACACGCTTATCCGCGAGAGTGATACGAAGCCCGTCAACATCGCTAACCTTGCTTACCACTCCAATCGACCCGACGAAGGCGGCGATGTTAGTTTCCGCTGTACGAAGGTATGTCATGAGGCGAGTGCTGCTTTCGACGGAAAAATTTTCCAAGCGATCCGCCACCGCCGCTGGCAATTGAAAGGAACTGCCAATCTCCGACAGTGGCTGCCCACTTGTATTAACAAGGGAAAGTGCCGCGAGGATGGGGAGAAAACTGTCGCGTGTGGGTAGCGCTCGCAGTTTAGTTCCGTTCGGGTCAAAGTCCGTGCCGGTCAACAAACCACCGTTTGCTTCGAAACCAACCACGCGCTCGTGACCCAACGCAACCAAATCGAGCATGGCAGCAATAACAAATGGCGATCCAACCTTAGTACGTACAACTTTGAAAGAACCTGCGGTCTCGATACCAGAGTTTGATGTGACCGGCGTGACGACCGTCTTCGCTTGCAGGAAGTTCGCCGTAACCAGGCCTAACAAATCACCACGAAGGGGGTCTCCGTGGTCGTCAGCTACCAGTGGGCGGTCACCATCGCCATCTGCCGAGACGATCGCATCAAGTCGATGCTCTTTGGCCCAGAGCTTGAACTGTTGAGCAGTCTCGTCAGGGACCGCTTCAGTGTCGACAGGAATGAAACCTTCCGAACGTCCCAGGGTTACGACCGTCGCACAGTGACATGAGAGAATGTCAACCAAGAGATCGCGCGCGACTGTGCTGTGCTGATATACGCCCACCGTTAAGCCCTTTAGAGCATTATTCTCCATAAGCTTCCGATTGCGCTCCATGAAAAAAGCCTTGCATTCGGCCTCCCGGTGCTGCCGACGTGCAACAGCACCTTCAAGGACGTATCCGCGCTTCTCCAAATGCAAGGCGATGCGCGTTATCTCCCGCTCATCACCTTTGTCGATCTCACCGTCGGGTCGATAGAATTTTATTCCATTACGGTCGGCCGGAATGTGCGAGCCTGTGATCATCAAACAACCACTCTTACGCGCCTGAGCATACAGTGCCAGGGCAGGGGTGGGGACTGCGCCGCAATCGACTACGATGAAGCCGAGCGCGGACAGTGCCGCCGCACAGACGGCGGCGATGGCCGGACTCGAGGCGCGAAAGTCGCGCCCTATGAGTATCTCGTCGCCAATTCTGGCCAGGCCGGATTCCAGCAGGAATGTCGCGAATGCCGTTGCATATAGGGCAGAGGCGGCTCCTGCCAATTCTGTCGCCAGGCCCCGTAATCCACTTGTTCCGAATTTCATACCAAATCCGACGTTGCTAACTGGTTTTTAAAGGTGACATGCTCAAACCTTGGCTCGTCCGGAATGCCCATCGACAGATCCCTCGGACGAGAACAAGAAGTACATTCCGTTAGCGTAGACGCGTTCGGTTCTGTACGGTTACCCTTGTGAGGATTGGCGCGGTCGGCGTCGTCGTGGGCAGCGCACCGTGACCTTCATGGCGACGAGGTTGGAGCGGATGGGGTTGAGATCCGGCAGGGCTCCTCGCGGCTGGCTCACATGAGCGCTCGCCATCGAGTGATTGTCTCAGTCCACATTAGCTCTGGGTCCCGAAAGCGCGTACAGGCCTGAGACGCAGCAAATCCTTTTATTTATCGCCGTTCGGTGTAGCTCCCGTTCAGAAATGCATGATAGGCACTCTCGATGCCTTCCATGAGAGTGATCTTTGCTGCCCATCCCAAAGTGCGCAGCTTGTCGACGCTCATCAGCTTTCGCGGTGTACCGTCAGGTCTAGAGTGATCATGCGCAATCTCCCCAGTAAATCCGACTACACGGCAGATCATTCTTGTCAGCTCTAGGATCGTGATGTCCTGTCCGCAGCCGAGATTGACGTGATCATGGTCAGAGTAGTTCTTCAGAAGGAAGACTAATGCGTCGGCGCAGTCGTCGACGTGCATGAATTCCCGACGTGGTGTGCCCGTGCCCCAGATGGTGATTTGCTTATCACTTATGAGCTTAGCTTCATGCGCTTTCCGGATCAGCGCTGGGACGACGTGGCCTGACTGCAAGTCATAATTGTCGCCTGGCCCGTAGAGATTCGTCGGCATAGCGGAGATGTAATCGCGGCCATATTGCTCGCGATAGGCTTGAGCCATTTTGATGCCGGTGATCTTGGCGACGGCGTAGCATTCGTTGGTGCGCTCTAGTGGGCCGGTCAAAAGCGCGCTTTCAGGAATGGGCTGTGGTGCCATCTTCGGATAGATGCAAGACGAGCCGAGGAAGAGGACGCGGTCGACATTGTTTTCGTGGGCTGCCGCGAAGATATTGGCCTCGATCATCAGATTGTCGTAAAGAAAGTCGACCGGATAGGTGGCGTTCGCGAGAATGCCGCCTACCTTTGCCGCCGCCATAATGATAGCGTCCGGTTTCATCACTGCCACGAAGTTTTCAACCTCGGTCTGTCGCTTGAGATCTAGCTCTCCCCGAGGGGCGGCCACAACTTTGCAGTCTTCGGACGCGAGGCGGCGTACAACAGCGCTGCCCACCATACCTTTATGGCCAGCGACCCACACGGTTTTTCCGTTCAGATCATACATTACGCTTCCTTCATGACTACAGATGTCTGCATGACCTTCAGGTCTTCGCGGACCATTTCCGCAGCAAGGTCGCGCACGGATATCTCATGCACCCAGCCGAGCTTCTCCTTCGCCTTGGTAGCGTCACCCAGGAGAAGATCGACTTCCGTGGGGCGGAAGTAGCGTGGGTCCACTTGGACTAGGCATCTGCCGCTCGCTAGATCATAGCCCTTTTCGTCGACACCCTTGCCACGCCATTCGATCTCGACGCCGACATCTTCGAAAGCCCACTCGACGAATTGGCGGACAGGAGTCGTTTTGCCCGTAGCCAGCACGTAATCATCCGGTTGATCCTGCTGCATCATCATCCACATACCTCGCACGTACTCACGCGCATGGCCCCAATCGCGTTGAGCATCGAGATTGCCGAGATAAAGCTTGTCCTGCTTGCCCAGGTAAATAGCAGCGGCAGCGCGGGTGATCTTGCGCGTCACAAAAGTTTCGCCACGAAGGGGGCTTTCGTGATTAAAAAGAATGCCGTTGGAAGCGTGCATACCATAGCCCTCGCGATAATTGACGACCATCCAGTAGGCGTAGAGCTTGGCGGCGGCGTAAGGGCTGCGCGGATAAAAGGGCGTCGTTTCGTTCTGCGGTACGGACTGCACGAGGCCGTATAGCTCTGACGTCGAGGCTTGATAGAAGCGGGTCTTGTCCGTCAGACCGAGGAGGCGAATCGCCTCAAGAAGTCGCAATGTACCGATACCGTCCGCGTTTGCTGTGTACTCAGGTGTTTCGAACGACACCTGGACATGGCTCTGAGCAGCCAAGTTGTAAATTTCGTCTGGCTGAGATTCCTGAACCACGCGGATGAGGTTAGTCGAATCAGTGAGATCACCGTAATGCAAGATTAAGCGCGGATCGGATTCGTGCGGGTCTTGGTAGAGGTCTTCTATACGACCGGTGTTGAAGGAAGAGGAACGTCGTTTAATCCCATGAACGATGTAGTCTTTTTTGAGAAGAAGACGGGCAAGATAGGCACCATCCTGTCCAGTTATGCCCGTAATAAGAGCAACTTTCCTGCTATCACCCATTCTATTCCTGCTCTATTAAATTTTAAAGTTTCGGCTCCGGGCTCGCCACGCCGACACAATGTGCGGCCCGCCCTGTGCCCTATGGAGCACTTGACAGATGCGGCGCGCGGCTCGTCATTGACAGTCCGCCAGCCGAGCACACCTGCTCTTGCTTGGAGTCACAGCAAAATAGAGTTGCGCCGCTCACCTGTCGGATTCGTACATGCGGTCAGAGTACCGCTCAGCTCACGCCGTGAGCGACTGTACTCCAAGCACCTTGCAGCTGATTTGCTCTTCTATCAGCGAGTGAGGACGCCTTTCTTTCTTGCTTCAGCGTCTTCTAATGGGAATTGTTTGGATCAGTGAAATCGATTGTTTGGATAAAGTGCATCCACAGAATGGATGGTCTGAGCGAGCAGCGGGGGCGCATCGCCGGCCCGGAGTCGCAGCGCGAGCTTCCGTTCGGGGTGAGGACAAAGTTCGTGGCCGCGAGCCCTCACCACAGCATCCGGCACAGGTCGTGCAGAACTTTGGGAGCCGACTGCGGATTCTGTCGATCAGCTGGTTCCAGGCGCGTCGAGCCGTCGACCTCATCTCGCCCGGTACCGGTTGCTGTATGCAGCCTTGCACCCTTGGCGTACGGCGTCGACGGAATGATTTGCTTCGGCAGGCAGTGTAGCAGCGTTTCCCGGCTGTTTCGGCTCTATTGACCGGGCCCGCGTCAGCCGAGCCCCTTCATCATGGCATCCAACACATGGATGGCCGGCATCCACTCAATAGATTTTACATATGCCGCGGAGGCCCAGTAGAGAAGGCTGAACCGGAAGCGAGGGCAACCGGAAGCGAGGGCATCGGCTTCAAGCTTTGCGAGCGTCACGGGATTAGTGGGCAGTGCTGAGTGAGCTCTTCTGCCCTATGGCCCGGCCTCTGCCAAGGGCCCGGCGTCAGGGTCTACTAGTGTCGACTAAGGATTCCAAACCGGATGCAACCTCCTCTCCGAAACGAGATTTCCGAAAATGCATGTTAGTGGATTGGAAAAGCGCCGGTTCGTCGTCTCTCGGAGGCGTACGGGGTTCGGTGATTGTCTGTGGTCGTTGGCGGCCGCTTGGCGCTACGCGCAGCGGTCGGGACGAACTCTAGCCATCGACTGGCGGGGGGCCTGCTACCTCGACCAACCCTTCACAAATGCGTTTCCGGTGTTCTTCCAGCCGATCAATGACATCGCTGGGGTGCCGGCTATTTCCGACGACCGGATCAACGACGTTTCCTTCCCTGGTCCATTCTTCCCAGAGTGGTGGAACAGGCCGGCGATCGAGTGCCTTTACCGGCCAGATGAGCAGATTTTCCAAGAGCGCGATGAGTTGGGCGAGCTCTTTCAGGCCGAACACGATGTCGAAGCGAACACAGTAGTGTGTGACGCTTGTCTGATGTGGCGGTGCGATGAGGAAGCAGAGCGGCAGGTGTTCCAGAGTGTCAAGCCTCGGCCAGAAATTCAAGCCCGCATAGATGCCATTTATCAGGAATGTTTTGAGGGGCACAGCATCATCGGGATTCATGTTCGGCACGGCAACGGTGAAGACATCATGGAGCATGCGCCCTACTGGGCCGATCCGGAGCTCGCCGTTCGGCAAGTGTGCGCTGCAATTGACAAGGCTAAGGCGTTACCGCATCCCAGGCCTGTGCGGCTGTTCTTATGCACGGACAGCGCGCGGATACTGGATCTTCTGTCGGCCAGGTTTCCCGATCTGCTCACTGTCCCGAAGCACTTCGGATCCAATCAAGGTGGCCCCTTACACACTGCAGCACTCGGGATTGACGGCGGAATTTCCGCCCTCGTTGAGATGTATCTTCTCGGGCGCTGCGATACCGTAATTCGGTTTCCCCCGACGAGCGCCTTTACACGATATGCACGTCTATTCGCACCACGGGTAATTGAATTCGATCTGAAGGAGCCAAGTCGTTTGACTTTGATAGAAGACAGCCAAGTCTCTGATCTCAGTTAAGACCCGCGACCTGCGCAATTCGGCAGACGCAACCAACAGGCATAGTTGAATGCGCATTTCTCACCGACGCCAGTGGAGGCGTCGTACATTACCGATAGCGTCGTCATCTGACGCCGCCTGCAACGCGCCAGAACTTCGCCGTTACGCGGGGGCCGCAGACAAGCCAGAGCGACGGCGATCGTGACGCTGACGCTCGAAAGAACGTGGACGATCACTCCAGAGACGAAATCGAGGTTGGTTATGAAAGTGATTCCCGTGATCATCAGCGGCGGAGCCGGATCGCGGCTATGGCCCGCCTCAAGGCAATCGCACCCCAAACCTTTCCTCAAAGTAGCGGATGGATATTCTCTCATTCAGCACACTGTGCTGCGTGCCGCTTCGATAGAAGGTGTCGTGGAACTCGTCGCTGTGACATCCGGGGAACACCTCTTCCTGACCAAGGACGAATTTGACGAACTGGATTCCGTGGTCCTGCCACGCACCTTTCTGCTCGAGCCCGAAGCTCGGAATACGGCCGCCGCCGTGGCTGCAGCCGCGATCCATGCGAGGGTAACGCAAGGCCCTGACGCGATCCTGTGCGTTTTCCCGGCCGATCACCTGATTAGCAACCTGCCTGCGTTTCTAGACGTCATGGGCCTGGCCATGGAACATGCGAAGCTCGGGCGGATCGCCACATTGGGCATCACCCCAACCAGACCGGACACGGCATTCGGCTACATCGAAGCAGATGGTGAGAACGTCGTCCGTTTCGTTGAAAAACCGGATCTGGATACAGCCAAAGCCTATGTCGCGTCTCAACGCTTCTTCTGGAACGCCGGCATCTTCTGCTTCAGTGCGCAAACCATGCTCGACGAGATGGTTTTGCATTGTCCCGAGGTGCTCCAGGCCGTCGCCGACAGCTACGAGAACGGCCGCGCCAGTCAATGCCAAGGCTTTGCCAAAATCGAACTCGCGCCTGAGCATTTCGGTTCCGCGCCGCGGATCTCGCTCGACCACGCTGTCATGGAGAAAACTAACAAACTTGCCGTGATTCCCTGCGACATGGATTGGAGCGACATCGGATCTTGGAACGCAATGGCCGATTTGATCGCCCCCGACGAAAGCGGGAACAGGATACACGGCGATGTGCACATGGTCGACACGACCGGCACCTATGTGAGCTCCGACAAGCGCGTCATCGGCACGGTGGGCGTAAGCGATCTGGTGATCGTGGATTCCCCGGACGCTTTGCTGGTCACATCCCGCGACCGCGTTCAGGACGTTAAGAAGCTCTTCGAGGGCCTCAAGGCTTCGGGACATGAAGCTCATCTGGTCCATAGCACGGTACACCGGCCCTGGGGTTCCTATACGGTTCTGGAGGAAGGCGAGCGCTTCAAGATCAAACGCATCGAGGTGAAGCCCGGTCGCCAGTTGAGCCTGCAGATGCACTATCATCGTTCGGAGCACTGGGTCGTGGTCAGCGGCTCCGCCAAGATCGTCAATGGCGAGCAGGAGTTGTTCCTGGGGACAAACGAATCTACTTACATCCCCTGCGGCCATAAGCATCGGCTCGAGAACCCAGGCAGAATTGACCTGGTGATCATCGAAGTGCAGAGCGGCGATTATCTCGCCGAGGATGATATCGTTCGCTTCGACGACGAATATGGTCGAACGTAGATAACAGTACAAAAAAGTTAAACGACGAGGCGTCGCTCAAGGATCTCTGTCGTGGGTTCTGGGCCTGACATTGGCAAGCAGCGGGCCGAGCGTGTCATAGTATCCGCCCCGCGCTCTCCAGGCACTCGATCGTGGTCGAAAACGTCGGTGAGCGCTTGACAGCGCGCCGTCCGCGGTAACGAAGACTTCAGATCTTTCTCAGGCGGACCAGTTGCTCAGCTGTTCAACGGCACAGCCGTATTTCAGCCTGTAGGCGGCAACGAAATCCTCATCGCTGCAGATGCAGCGGCCGCTGGAATCTTTGGCTTTCGGATCATGGAGGTGAGAACCAAGGGGGCGCAGTAGATTCACGCGAGTGCTTGTCGTCGGACTCATCGGAAAACCCGCACTATGCTTGACCAGGTCTGCGGCAAGCATGATCCCGGCAAGCGCTGATTGAAAGGCCATCGGAACCACGGTTCGAACGAGACGACTTCCATCGCTAAGCTGGAACACCAGGCCGCCGCAGATAACCTGCTGATAAAAGGAACGGAGGGGCTGGCCAACAAACGCGGCGAGCGGCTCAAACGGCACAGCCATTGCCGTAGCCACCCGAGCTACGAACTCATTAGGGACTCCGGTATTGGTCTGCAGGAGCGTTTTTACCTCCTCGTGTGCTTCCGGCATTCCGAGTTCCTCCGCGACCAGTTGGTGTTCGTCCTTGGATTTCCCGGTCGGCATGTACATGCAGCAAAGGCAAGCCTGGCCGTCATCGAAACCATGCCGCGAGATGCCTAGATCTTGCTCCTGAGTCCAGGCGTTCGCGATCCATCGGGGCAGAGCACCTTGGACAGCTAGACGGTCGGCGGCGGTGTCAAGCGCCACACCCACTCGGTCGAATACCCAATCGCCCCGGCGCGCAACATATTCTGCCCACTTCATAGGGTGCGCCTCGACTTCAAGGGCGGTGGACCGAAGGGCGTTGGTCGCGAGGGCCGCCTTAGAGAGGCCGACCTCCGCCTGACCTGCCAACACGTAGCGCTGCAGGTTTGAGAGTTCGATAGCTTCGTGATCAACTACATGCAGGCGCCCCGACAGACCGGATTGCCTTGCCAGCGCCCAGAGCGAGCCATGGCCTATCGCGCCGAGCCCAACGAGGTGCGTTTCGCCAAGGTCGACAGGGAAATTTAAGGGGCTGGAATCGCCGGCGTTGCTCTTGTTGTAGGTGCATAAAGAGAGGTCGATGTTCTCGTCCAGCTCGGCGCCGGTCAGCTGGGAAGCAAAGATGGTTCGAAAGACGTTGGCCGCGGCGAAGCAGCTTGCGGCGCCAGCTCCATAGGGCAGCAAGCTCGAGCCAGAGCCCACCGGGTCCGTACGCGACAGCTTTGCCGCCCAACCCTGGGATCCCATGAAAAACGTTGGGCACCGAAGTGATGGGTGCACCGCGCCTGCAGCTACACAGACCGTCGCATACTTGCCGGAACGCCGGATGCTGATTTTTGGATTGATCGACTTTGCCAAGCGCTCGAGCGCTTGAGCTTGAGAGCTCGCGGCCATATCCAGGGGGAGTATGGCCAGGACCGGATACAGTCTGGCAAGCAACCTGACCGTAAGGTCAAGCGTCGCCTGGCCCTCGGCACACGAAGCGGCTTGGCTGTCGAAGGCCACAGCCACGACCTGCTTTTCGAGGGCTGCTTTGAAGTCGCATAGATGAAAGTCGGCCAGCACCTGAGAAGCTGCCGTGGCGGCGCGGTCAATGAAGTTAGCGAGTGCCATCGTTCAACCCGTTATCGTGATCATCCGCCTTAGTGCCGCGGATGGGAACTCATTCCAGTTCGCCTTCGCGTCAAGTCGATAGGCGGCGACCCGAGCAAGATCGAAAGGCTCGCGGGCGAAATTGGGCACCACCAGCGACAGACACCCAACTGTGGTAGCGACCGCGTAGGCGTCGTCGGTCGTCGAATGGTAGGCTCGGCCCGGATGGCTATGGATCTGGGCGAAGAGTTTAAGGTTGCTCTTGTAGAGCCAGACATTGAGCCGGTGTAGTTCTTCGGCCGGAACTATCACGCAAACGCCGTCACCCGTACGAATGTGACGCTGTGCTGGGATAACGGTCTCTGTTACGCCAAAGTGTTGGTCTTGCTGAACGCCGACCCAGAGCGCCATCCCCTCATGGCCCTGTCGCCCAACTGAGCGCAGGTGCGCCTGGACACTTGAAAGACAGTCTCGGGGAAGAGCGACTGTTCCGACATCCTTGAGCTCGGTCATTCTGGAATGGCGGGTAGGGGTGCTATCATGGCTCCCACTGAGATTTGGAACTGATACTGAAGCTGCTCCACGGGACCGGTCCCGTACTTGATGATCTTGTCCAGGATGAAGGCCAAACAGCCCTCGCCAGAAGCCCGATGGAGAAGCCATGAATCACCTGAATGGGCTGGATTGTCGTGGTATTCCCGGACGCCTGCCATGCACAGGAATGGCGTGTGTTCCGCACTGTTGGCCTGGATGAAGTCCGACAGCGACGGAGCGTTCTGCTGCATTAGGACCAAAATCATATCCGGTGGGGTTCCGGGTAGATGCGGTCGTCTCAGCATCCTGAGCAGCAAATCTTTCCGGGCAATCGGCCGGCGTATAAAGGGGTCTACGAAGACCACCGACGGAGGTCGGAGGTCGTAATTGGAGAAGTCGATCTCGACAGCTGCACCGATTATCTGTGGCTTTATCTTCGGCGGTACGAAGATGAAGAAGGCCGTCGGGAAGCTCGCCTCGATCAGGAAACAACCCTGAGCCCGGTAAATACCTGCTTGTGTTTGGAACCAGCCGATCTGCCGATCGAACTTCGCTCGGGACACCTCCGGGTCCACAGTTTGGAGTTCAGGCACCTGCGACGCCCGCCTTCAGGCTGAGGAACAGGGTCACAGTGGTCGCGAAACCGAAATCGCCAACTTTTTTGTCGACGTCGAGCAAGGTGCCGGCCTCGTCCTTGAATTCCCAATTCTCGGCCGGCTGGGCGACGTTCTGCGTGTTTTCAAGCGCTTTGGTGCGGACGACGTGAAGCGGCTGGTTGGGATTGGCTTCGACCTGTGTGGGCTGGCCGTTCACCACCACCGTGATCTCGATCTTCCCGGGGCCGCCGCCGTGATTTTCGCCCTTGCCCGAATCCTCCGACATTGTCCTACTCCTGTGGCTTACCAACGGGCCCCAAGCCGCCAGTGCAGACCTGCTGGTGAGCGGGCTGGCGGTCCTCAATCGTCCACTCGGCGCCACGGACCGCGAGTACGCGAAAGACAGGGGATAACATCGAATCGATGCTGTCTCCTTTTTATGGGGACTTGTGGGGCAAGTAAACGGCCGAAACTGCTCTTCGCAAATATAATCGATTAGAGCATTGGCAAAATACCGGCCACCATCTATTCATGAACGCGCCGCAGCTTGCTCATTCCACTGGCCGCGTGCAACTCGGGCACTCGGTGATTCAGTTGGTAACATGCAAAATGGACCCACGCCGCAATATCCAACGTCGAAGTCGGCAATACCCCCGCAAGTTGTCCCTGCTCGTTTGGAATAACGCGCCTGGGTTGGGCCTCGCCCTCCCGCATGGATGCGGCACGCTCGTCGCCATCGCAACAACGCAAGTGGGTGCCCTGGGTGAATAAGGTTCCCCTCTTGCCGGCACACGAACGCTCCGCGCTGTTCGGCGAAACGGGCGCGATCCGCGGCGTTGCCAATACGATCGTAGAGAAGGACTTCTGGGTCTGCGGGACTTTGAGACGACTCTTCGAGGTGCCAAGGAGGACGCCCACCTTGCTCTTCAAAGGCGGAACGTCCTTATCCAAAGCTTACGGCGCGATCCGCAGATTCTCAGAGGACATAGATCTGTGGTTCGACCGCGCCGAGCTCGGCTATATCGGCGATCGTGATCCGAGCGGGACGGGATCAGCAGAACAGGCCGGCAGGCTTGTCGAGGAGCTCGTCGGGGACGTCGAAATGCACGTTGCAGAGAAGCTGCTGCCGGCGCTGCGCGCAGCAATGATCTACAGACGATCAACTTTCACTATCCGACCGCGCCGGCCGCGGAAGAGTACGAAGGCATGGCCGACACCACTTCGGGGGTTCAGCTCGAGTTCGGCGCCCGTGGCGACCCATGGCATACCGACAGAAGACGACCCGTTCCTATGCGGCGGAAGATTTTCCAGATTTCTTCGAGAATCCGGATTCCACAGTTACCGTGTTGTCGGTTCGGCGGACTTTATGGGAAAGATAACCGCCCTCCATGCCGAGACGCACAGGCCCGAGGAAACGCCGACGCCGCAATATCTCTCGCGGCATTACTACGACATAGCGATTCTGCTCGACACCGAAGATGGGAAGGGTGCGGCCTTGGACTTTGAGCTGCTCGAACAGGTAGCCAAGCACAAGGCGGTCTTTTTCCGCTCTAGCTGGGCGAGCCACGTACGGGGGTGGTCCGGGACGCTTCAGCTCGTGCCTTCCGAAATGCGAGTGCGGACCTGCGCTCCGACCACCGTGGCATGCCGCCGATGATGTTCGATCAAAAGCCACTGTCATTCGACAAAGTCGTTTCGCGTCTCCGGGAATGAAACCATCAATGCCTCGTCGCCCATTCTGCAGAAGCCGGGCGAGTAATTCAAGTCTGAGAAGCGTACGGCCGAATACAGGGCCTGTTGTTCCAATCTGGGCAATCGGCCGGCACTGGCGGTGGCGTTGTCGCGACAGGAACAGTTCTCGATCTTTTTACTTCGCCAACCACTGCTTTGCGCCTCAACTCGGTCGCAGAGATCATCATCGACCTCGCCTGAAAGGGGACTTACCTTGGCGGCTACATGTCCCCTGTGCGCCAAACTCGGTCATAGGACGCCAACAGACACCTGCCGGCGCGCTTCCTCCTTTTCGATCGAGGCACCGACTGCGCTAGTTGGATCTGCAATGCATTGCTAGGTCACCGAACGATGTTGTTTCAACACCGAGAATGTGCAAGTAAAACTCGCCTTAAGGAGGCTTGGCCGTTCAAAGCTGGGTGAAAGATCGTGGTGTTCAAGCTCGCGGTTATTGGCAGTTTCCGTCGTCCGAACTATCCAAAAGTCAGGTCAACAATCGAGGTATTCCGGCTTGCGGGCCTTGATGTCACTTCTCCATCCGGAAGCGAAATTATAGGCGGGGAAGAGTTCGTCCGATTCGAGAGCGACCCCCTGGATCAATCCGATGCTCAGATACAGACGGAAACCCTTGAACGAATATTCTCGGCAGATGCTGTCTACGTGATTACCGGCCCGAACGGATATGTCGGCAAAACGACATGCTACGAGATCGGACGAGTGATCCAGCGGCGGCAGCCAGTGTTTTTCGACGATTTCCCCGACGATCTTCCTGTACACATCCCGCCGGCGTATGTGGTGTCGCCGGCAGAATTCGTGATACGCTACTCGGAATTCAGCGAGCGCCCCACTTGGCTATACGAGTCAGGTCAAGGAGATGTTTTCGATGGCGAACGCCGCCTCATCGGGTATGCCGTGGACCAGAAAGAATGATAATTCGTTCAGACGGCGCTTCGTCGTGTGCGGGAGTATGGCGTTCGCCCATAAGATGGACGAAATTTGTTCTCGACTTGCCGAGCACGATGTCCTGGCCGTTGCACCGGACGACGTCGATGCCGGAGCCGACTTCAGCGAGCAGAAGAGCTATCAGAGGTTCAAGAAAGAGGTCTCCAAGAGACACATTAAAAAGGTGCGCGATCCCAGGACGATCGGTATTGTTGTCGCAAACTTCGAAAAGCACGGCACGCGTAGCTACATCGGCGCAAATACGTTTGCCGAGATCGCGATCGCTTTTGCCGACAATAAGGCTATCTTTCTGCTTGACGGCATCCCCAGAAATTTTTCCGACGAGCTGTCAGCATGGGGCGTACACGACCTTAGGGGAAGTCTTGATCCGCTGATTTTCAGGTATCGCGATCTATGTCGAAAGGACCTAAACCAGCTCAGACTTCCCTGTTTCTGAAACCGGCGTCGATCCATCCTCGCGTATTCTTTCTCCACTTTTTCGACATCCACTTCCTCGAAGAACGGGGCGAATATGCACGGAGTCGTGGCGCGCTACAGGAAATGGAGTTGGCGGTCAGGTTCGCCGTCATCCTCGGATCACGCATACTTGTGCCAGCGGCATCCTATCAGGAGTCCGACATCGCGGGACGATTGCTAAAGCCGTTCCTGCGCGGTGATACGGCTTCCCTTTTCAAGCTTCTTGGAGGCGGAAGCTCGCTTGAGGAGTTCCGCCTCGACAAGCTGGAGCAGTACCGCCGCGGTTCGGCACAGCACAGGGTGTATTCAAAACCGTCGAGACAGAATGTGGGTTGGGAGCGACGCAAGCGTAGCGCCACTCATGACATCACATCCGACTGGCTGTTGGAAGCGAACAACGAAGGGCTCTACGCCCGCTTCCACGCACTGAAAGCGGATGCAACCTCCGACCTGGAATTCGAGCGTGCTTGGCGTGATGTTCCCGAGCGTCTTGGAAAGGATGCCTTCGTCGTTCCTCACGTGACGGGTCTTCTACCGATCAAAGCCGGCAACATGGCTGCCGAGAACGCGCTTCACAACCTTGTAAATCGCTACTATTTCGGCAGCTATGCCAAGGATTATCAAGCTTCGGCCGTCTTCCAGAATATGGGAATATCAACGGGGGAGGTCATTCCGTCTGCAAAGCCCAGAGACGATATTGATTTTGCGGCGTTGTTGAAACAATGCCGATCGCGCGGAATTCTTGCTGAGATAAGAGATTGCCCTATCGAAAAACTGGAAACGATGGCATTTCATCCATCATTCGAGGAAGCATTCCGATTTTCACAGACAGACGGATATGCATCTATGACTGAAATCCAAAAAACCTTAAGATATAAGGTCGACTTGGCTATCTTGACCGCGCTTCCTAAGGAGCGCGAAGCCGTGGAAGTGGTCTTCGGAAAAGGCCGCGACAAGCAGTTTGATAATGACCCGCATGTTTACAAACTCATAAACTACGAGATCGACGGAATGGTCAAGGAGATAGCCGTGGCCGTTCTAGCCGAGATGGGAAATACACTGTCGGGGGTGACATCTACCGATTTTATGCGGTCGATCGACGCCACTCACACTATCATGGTTGGCATCGCGGGCGGTTGTCCGCTTCCGACCAATGCCCAAGAAGACATCAGGCTAGGCGACGTCGTCATCGGGCAGAGCATCATGGAAATCGACTTCTTGAAGCGGAAGCCGGACGGCAGCATCGAATACAGAGACTCGCCGCAGAAGGTGTCGTATTCGCTGACGCAGATGGTCCGTAACTTGCAGTCCCACCTGAAAGGATTCGACACCGGATGGGTGTCTTACCGGAATGAGGCCTTCAAAGCCTACGGCCTATCGACTGATGCATTGCCCCCCGACGTACTCTTAGGCGCAGACGGAGAACCAGTCGTGCGGTTATCTGACCCGCGTCGATTGATGTCGCCCACGGTCGTCCATTTCGGACGAGTCGGTGCAGGTGATACCCTTCTAAAAGACCCAGTGGTCCGGGACGAGCTGCGCGCTAAGTACGGCATTCTGGCCGTGGAAATGGAAAGTGCGGGCCTGCGCGATGCAGGCTGGTCGCGATCCCAAGAGATTGGCGTCGTCCGTGGGATCGTCGATTACTGTGATGGCCACAAGGACGACGATTGGCATATCATCGGTGCTCTGAACGCCGCGGCGGTGACAAGGCTGCTATTCGAAAAGATGATTGCAGCGGTGAAATAAGAGCTCATGTCCACAATGGGTTGATGGCCGCTTTTGTATGTTGGGATCGGAAGCTGTCAGACCGCTATCGGCTCCAAAGCGGTCGTTGGATAGTTCTACAAATCGCAAATGACTGAGGTTCCTGGAAGCCTTTTGAACTTTCTGGGTAGCGCCTCAGTCGGAATTGCGGGCCTTATGGACAAGGTGGGGCACTAGATTCGGCAGTTGATTGGGTTACATGTGGTGTTAGCGGCCGATGATTTGTGCCCAGCCATTGCGCTTGGGCTTGGCTCATACCCTAGAGCGGACGCGTGTCTCCGCCTCGAGAAAATTGCACCGATCAAGCTTTCCTGGCGGAAGTTGTCTACGACCTTCAGCCGATCTTTACCGTAGAACTGCGCAGGCGCACGGACGTTCCGTGCCACGGCGAGGTGTGCAACCCGCTCAACTCGTGATTGGAGGACAGCGTCACACGCACTTTTTGCGGTCGGTTGCCTCGACACCGAGCGGGAACGCCTGGCCGTCCTTCAGGAAGTATTCCCGGCGACAAGTTGGCCTACTTGTTAACTTCACCGATCGCACGACATGGAAGTAATTAAAGAACGGTGTTAGAGACGCCACGACGATCGCGATCGTCGCGGTGACGGCACTGTAGGGAATCTGGCTAAGCCTTAATCGCAACTTCTCAAGCATAGTCGTAATGTCCCATCTCGGCGCTGGAGCTTGACGGTTCGCCCAGAGCAAGCGAGCGTGAAGTTAGCGCCATCGCCACTGGTGAGAACCGGGGCAGGTGAAAGCGGCCACCGCATTCGAACATCGCGCACGCTAGTGCAAACGACCAATTTGGGGTCCGAAGCCGAGCGGCAGCTATCCCCTCCACGCCCACGGCAACGAGCCAGCGTCACGATTGCATGCGAGCGATTCGGACGATTTCGTCGCCATTCGGCTTGCCGAATTGATCTGCTTGGCGCAGCACCTCCGAAAATCGGATCGTGTTGCCGAGGCGCTCCTCGAGCGTGGAGATTGCGACCATCCTGCGCCGCCACTCGCGGGTCGGCTCGAACTCGAAGGCAGACGGTTCCATCGCTTCCTCAACAGCCGGTGTTTCTAGGCGGAGATCGCTAAGATCCTGATCTAGGACAAAGGCGAAGGTCTGCAACGATCCCGCCTTGGCGGCGACAACAACCTTCCAGTAGCTCCTGGGAATTTTGACCCGAAGCGGACCGTCCTCACCCACGCCATGGAACTCGCGGTCCGTCTGCTGAAAGATCGGCCCGGCGAAGACGCAATAGGTTTCCACCTTGGCCTGCATCAGCACGAAGTTTTCGAGATCTCCCCAATTGTCGACCCCTCGTGCCGATTGATTGTAACCTGACACCTGAGGCGAGCAGTTGGTTGTGTGGTAGGTATCGCCGTTGGCCCGCTGGATCTGAGCGAAGGATGTGCCGAAGCAAACATCGTCGCGCCGCACGACGTGGCCTTTGTCGAACGCGCCTCGATCGTTGCTGTAGAATTTGTCGGGCAGTTGATGCGAGCTTGGAATTCGGGCTTCCGTGACCCATTCCTCTATATTGTTCGGACCAAGTCCGGTCAGCCCCTTGCGCGAATAGTCACGTCCCGGTTCGGGACGGCGGCTTGCCTGACGACCATCTACGTTTGAGGCGGTGAACAGCGCGAGGCGGCGCGACTTGTGCATGACGATGGAGAAATGCTCGTAGGGGATTGCCTGGCGACCATCGGCCATAGTCGAAACGGTAGTGGGATCCGCTACTGTGGGAAGTGGGACAAAAAAATTAGGTCCGAGAAACGCCGGATCATAGCCGGCTCGGGATGCGTAGTTGCGGTCGACGATCGGCTGCTTGGGCGTGAGCCGCTCGAGGAGGTCTGTCCGGGCACTTGTCGCCGGAGCAACCGGCCGCGCCTGCACCGCGTCGGGAGTTCCCAGCCTGACGGAAATAGTGAGAGGCACGTTGAAGACGATTTCGCCGGCTATCGTGCTCTGAGCCGGCGAAGCGGCTCGCGAAGCATTCGGTTCGTCAAGTGCGCTGGACGTGCTTGATGTCATTGGTTGGGAGTCTCCTGGCGAATTCAAGATCGCGGCCGGGCTCGGCTGGGTCTCCGGCGCCAAAATCGGAGGCGTCAACAGTTGGTCGAGCAAAGCCTGTTGTTGCGGCGACAGGCTGGTGAGACTGCGGAGCCGGGCGATGATACTGCTGATTCTGGCACCTTCGTTGGCGATCCATTTTACCGCGGCTTCGCCCATGTCGGGCGTCCATATCCGATCATCGCGGCTGAGAATTCGGCCATTGGCATCCCGGGCTGCCACGCCGGAATGATGAAGTGCGATCATTTCCCACTGATTGTTGAACACCGGCGACCCCGAGGAGCCAGGCAGGGTGTCCGTCCGATAATGAAGGAAATTCTCGAGCCGATCAATCAGTTCGTTTTGCTGAAGCGCGATCTGTTTTGGACGCCCGTCAGGATGCTGGACGATGTTGACGGATTCGCCTAGCACCACCTTGCCGAGCTCTTCAGTGAGGCGATTGAAGCCGAAATCACCAATTGAGGACCGGCCATCCTGCGATCGCTCGGTAACGGCGACGATGGTGAAGTCGAGATCGGGATCCGTGTAAAAGAACATGCTAGGCTCGAGCCTGAAGACGCTGAGGGGGAGCGGCCGTCCGTCCTCCCCGGTTTCATAGTCAAACTCTACCTCGGAGAACTGCGCCGCGAGAATGTCAGGAAACACGTGATTGTTGGTCATCACCAGCCGCGGCGATACCAGCGAAGCCGTGCCGAATCCCAGCGTCGCGCCCGCCGGACCGCGGACGACGACGCGCGCGACCGTGCGAGAGACCTTGGTGCCAATTTTCAGGAATGCGGTACCCAGCAGATTGTCACCGCCGATGATCCGCTCGAGAACAATTGGATCGACTGTGCCTAGCGTTTCGAGCTGATTTCCGCCGGGCCCACTCGCCAGGATATCGCGGACCCCGGGCTGTGATAGCACGCGCTGGCTCCGCAACGCGATCCTGTCTTGGTCATCGACCTCTAGCAGGCTTCCCTTCCGCTCCTTGGCCTTGTCTATCTTTTCGATGTGAGCGGTTCGTTCCGCCGTGCGCTCAGCAAAGCGCTGCTCCGTGGCAGCGAGAACCGCCTCCGGCAACGCCAGGCTTCGTGCGGTCGGACGGAGCGAGGGCTCCGCAGCACCCTGGGTCTCGAGCGGCATGGTTGGCGTATTTCCTCTCGCCTGGCGTGGGTTCGGCATAATCGCAGCGCCGTTCGGGTCGAGGCGCAGGGTAAGCAGGCCCAAGCCGGGTTCACCGCCGCGAAAGTCACGAACCACCTCGCTGCCCGGCCTGTTTGGCGAAACGCCGGTGTAGCTGAGCAGCTGCCGATTATTGCTCGAATATTCGCAGAACTTGCGCAGCAATGCGGTCAGGCCGCGAGCTCGCTGCAATGCGTCCCGACTGAGCGAGCTTTCGAGCGTTCGCAGATAAAGGTCGAGCCGATCCATCACGTATCCGAGGCCTTCGGTGAACATCGGCAGCCCACGCCCGGAAAGAAGCAAGAAAGCGTCGAGGGCCTCGTCGTGCCTTCCCAGCCGTGCGAGATGCTCTCCGCGGACCACCGCCCCATCCGGCAGCCATTCGAATCGGTTTGAAAGATTCTTGGTCCAGCTGTCCGGCAGCCGGTCCAACTTATTGAATCGGAGCAGAGTATAGCCGCCGACGACCGCAGCGACCGGATCTTCGAATTTCTCCGAAAGCAGGTGGTGGGCGGTTAAAGTCTGACCATCGCCAAGGCTGGTCTCAACCTGCCTGAGCTCTCCCATCGCGCGATAACGAAGCAGCGAGTTGGCGGCAGCACTGTCGAGATGAACATCGATCGAGATCACGTCCACATCCGACGTCGGATTCAGCGGTGCCGCAAGTCTCGAAATCTCGACTAGGCAGCCATGTTCGGTAGAAACCGGAAGGGCGATATTCAGTGGCGGCCGGCCGGCCTCGATGACCTGCAGCGTGCATGGGGAGTCGTTGCCATTGATCGCGATCCGGATGCTCCGATCTGCGACGCTCGCTATCCATGGCGTGTTGTCGACCACCAGGCTCGATTTGAAAGAGAGTGGGTTGCCGCGGAAGAAAGCGAGCTGAACGTCAAGCGGTCCGGCAGCGGCCTGCACTTCCGCTTGCGAAGCGATGGCCGGCGCCGTGGCCGGTCCCGCCGGCCCCATGACTTCGAGGGCGGCAAGGCGGCCCGCGGCGCGCGTTGGTGGCGGCATGCCTGACTGCAATGCGGCGAATTCGGCAAGCAGCAAGACGCTCTCCGACTCCCCCAGTGCGGCCATGGTGAAGCCGCTCGGGGCCGCGCCCAGCATCTCGAGGCCGCCCTGCCGGGCGCCGGAGCGAGGGTCGCGGGGTGCGGATTCGAACGTACTGGCGCCAGTGCCCGTCGTAGCCGCGAACGCGCTGGCCGGATCCTGCGACAGCGGCACGGGCGATCTCCAGCCCGCTTGGTCAACCGGCGGCGCTGAGCTAAGCGCAGTCCTGACCGGTAGGCCCATATACTCGGTTCTCTCGTCCGTCTCCCTAGCCGAGCGCTGCGACTCGCGGACGGAAAGCTGTACCTCGACAGGTAAGGACGAGGGATTCTTCGGGATCTTTACCGCTTGAGACAGATTCTGGCCGCCCGGCAGGGAGGCCACAACATAATATTGACCGGGCGGCAGCTCACCAACGGTTTGCAAGCTTGTGGTCCTGGCCATGACCGTGGAATCGAGCGCTCTGACCTCCAGCGGGATTTCCAGGTCCTTCAACTCGTTCGACCGGAAATCCGTGGTGAATTTGAGCGAGCCGGTCTTTCGACTCGGCCGCCCTCGGCGCGAGGTGGGTGATGTCGGTCGCGCGGCGCTCATGACAGCCTCACCTTCGTCCGGCAACGCAGAGGCTCGACCGTGTGAGTGAATTGGTCGGCTTCACGCAGCCCGTCTATCTTCGGATTTACTACGGCACCGATCTCGTAGATTCCGGCGGGGACGTCCCTTCGGAAGGGATGAGAATCACGGTTCGACCTGAACTGGGCGAGGGCCGCTGCCGCGCCGCCCATCTTCAGTTCCACTGTGGTGCTGCCGAGCGCACGCTCTGGATCGACTTCAATCTGCAGTGGAACGGTCGGCGTACCGCTGATGTGGGTAAGTACGGCATCGTTGCCGCCACCATCCATGGTCCAGCTCTGCTGACCGCCATATTCCCGGTTGACCTCATCGAGCACCATCGGCAGTCCTTGGCCGATCGACTGCGTGGAGACATACCAGTGGTTCGCCGCCCGGCCGTTAGCCATTCGATCGGGCGGGAAAGCGGCCCGACCCGCGAGACAACGGAGCAATGCTATGCTGAACAGGGTCTGCACCCGGGGAACCGCCTGCGCCTTACCGTCAGGTGGCGAGGCGAAGAAGATCGGCGCCCGGCGATCGTCAAGGCCGCTTGCATGAACTTGGAAGACATCTCCAGCACGCACATTCTCCAGCGAGAGGTTGGCCGGTGGCAGGTTCCGGCAGGCGTCGACGAAGTAGAATTGGGTCCGCGCGATGTCCGGATGTGCTAACGAGGGCGCCATTCCGTTGCGCAAGACGCTGCAATCCACGGAATGCAGCGACACCGGGCCGATGTCACCGAAGCTGTCGAGCAGCAAGGCCTGGTTATTGCGTGTGATCTGTATGCCATGGCCGGCAAAGTAGAACAGCGTGCTATCGTTTTTGTTGGTCGCGGCATCGTTCCGCCAGGCTTCGGCCGCAGCCCGGAACAGGGGCATAGAGCAATTGGGCGGGGCCAACGCAGCAATCCCAGGCGCACGTCCAGCACTGTCCGATCGTTCTTCAGCGGAGGGCGTCAGCAGCAGCCGACAGGTCGCGAGCGGCTGTTCGAGCAGGCCGTTCTGACTAGCGTTAATCAACCAGTAGAACATGAGGTAGGCAGTCAGTGAGGTCGACGACAACGGCACCATGCCAAGCCCGTTCGCGCTCGGCAGTTTCGGATAGGCGCTCACGCCCGCGATCAGCGCGTGCAGGCCCGGCTTGCCCTCAAGCTGCTTCCGGGCGTCATAGACCAGGAATGGTTCCGCAGGTGATCGCTCATGCGGAGGAACGATGCTCATACTCTTTGCTCCAGTTCCTTGGCGATAAGCGTGTAGAAGCTTGGCCGCTTGAGGTAAGCGCCATGTGCTTCAAGTGTGCTAGCTCCTGACTTGAACCTCAGGTCTTTGATGACGAAGCGAGGATCCGCACTCTCTAATACGGGCGCAATGAGGAAGCTCAGCACGTCGACCGGGTCGTAGACGTTGAGCCAGGTCTTCACTCGCCCGCCGAACGGCTTGACCTTCGCCGGCGGGCCGAGTGCCGGGTCGCTCGCCAGGAACAGCTTCATCTCCTCGAACTGGCCGACCTGACCGCCGACCGAGATCCAGGCATCGACTTCCAATGCAGGATCGAACGTCGTCAGCAGATCGTACAGAATGTTGCCGCCCATCGAATGGGTGATTAGAACCAGCGGCCCGCCGCTCTTACGTGCCTTGTGGATTTCATCAAGAACGAGCTTCGGGATAGGACCCGGAGATGCCCGATCTCCGCGATGCTGGAGATAAGCGAAAACGTCGCCGAGGAACCGCCCTATCTGGGCGTGGAGCCGCGCCCGATAGGCATCAAGCGTGCCAGCCGAAAGTGCTCTTCCCGCTTTCGACTTTGCGCGATCGAACAATTGCTGGATCCGGTCTTTCGCGCCGGTTAGCCAGGACGGCCCAAGTTCCTCAAGGTTGGCGCCCTCCCCGGCGTCGGCGGGTTTGGCTGCAAGGCTGGCACGTTTGGTGAAGCGTTCAGCGAGGCGGTCGCGAAGAAGGTCAAGTGCGGCGTTGCCGGAAGGCGCCGCTTGCACTTCAGCCACAACGGCTGAGTCCGCTGCAATTTCCTGCGCTGCGGCAAGCAGCATCCCTTCAAGCGCACCGTGCGCTTCGGCGTCCAGCGTGGGTCCGCGATCGACCAGAGGTTCTTCCGAATAGATAAGCGGCGCCAACACCGCCTCGAGAAGCGCCTGCACATCGCGTCGCGCGGCCGCTGCGATCGGATCGGCCGCACCGAGAGCCTCAAGTTCGCTAGCCGTCCCACGTTGCTCCTTCAGCAGCATCGTCAATTCCAGGTCGGACTGGAAATTGCTTTGCGCCGTCCCGAGGTCCTCCAGGAGGCTGACGTTCGGCACCGTCGCCTGCCCCCAGGCGTGGGTAACGCCCAGTCCGCCCCAATACGGGTTGATGATTTTCAGCCCGCCATAACGCGGATTTCGCTGTGCCAAGGGTTTTAGGAGGAGGCTCCGGATCAGCTCGTCGCGTGCGGCCACGTCGCGGTCGTAGCTTGGGTCGTCTTTGCGAACATTCACGCCGTGGATGAAGCATACTGGCATCACATCCCCCGCAGAAAATGAAACCTTCCGCTCAGTAGTCACGCTATGCCGGAGCGGCCAATATTATTGTGAAGTCTGGCTCAAACAACAAGTTGTTAGTGCTATACACGAAATCAGGCTATATGTAGCGGATGAAGCCCGATCATGCAACTCGCATCAGTTCGCGGCGTTTCTTCACGCGAAAAGAAACTCTAGCGCCGAGCCGGCGATCATCCCCGTCGTCCGGGGTGCAGCATCACTAACGGAGAAACGCGACCCGGCGCTCTGCGTCGTTCCGGCTGTCAGAGACGGGCGATCTGATCTACATACTACGGCCCCCATCGCACCTAGTCCGCTGATCTCGCCGGCTAACCTTCTGGTACACGTCAAACTTGAGAGACGTTGGACGAATCGGCACTACGCGTCAGGCCATCCGAGCATGTCCTCTTCACAGGCGCGGTTGATGCAAGCGGCCAATCAACTTTCGGCCCGATGTTTCCAGTCTGCAATGCGCCTCAACTCGGTCGTTCGAGTGCGGCAGCATGGTTTCTGAAACCTGCCATTCGCCGAGTCAATTCGATACGCGGGCGTCCGGGGCCTTGTATTACTCTAGGGTCGCGCTAAGGCTCGTTGGCACAGCTTGGCCCCACAATTTTGTGAAGAATAGTGAAGTAATCACTTCCCTTGCCGGCAAAGCCGCGTAAGCTCACAAAAGAATCGAGCCGAATTATGGGGAGTGGGCGGCTTTTGATGAGGGCACGTTTTCAGTCCGAAGCCGATCCGGCTTCGGCATTTTTCAACATGATGCCAATTGACGCTGTAGCGCCATGACAGCGGAAATCGCCATCCTAAATAAATCCGCAGTGGCCTTGGCCGCTGATAGCGCTGTCACGATTTCGGCGGGTGATGTCGAGGAAAAAACCTACGATTCCGCCGAAAAGCTCTTCGATTTGTCCCATCGGGACCCTATCGGGGTCATGATTTACAACGGCATGCAGTTCATGCAGGCGCCGTTACAGATTCTGATCAGCGACTATCGACGCGACTGCAAGTCCTTCCCGCGATTGCAAGATGCGGCACTGGATTTTTTGACATATCTCAACGCGTGGGGAAACGATGCCTCAGCGAAGGTCCAGACAGCCGCGGTCGAATCAATCCTCATGCCGTTGATCCGCCAGATCAACGAGCGCATCACGACAAGGCTTGAACGTCTGCTGAAGGACTTCAAGAAAAGCATGCATCTGGAGACCGAACTCAACAGAATTGTTGATCTCGTGCTGGCGACGTTCGAGCAGATCTACCGGCGCGTCAAGCCCGCCAGGTTCATCGGCGGTTCCGCTCCGAGGATTACAAAAGGTCGTGAAGCTCAAATCCGCGAGATCGTTGAACAGAACTTTATGCGTGCGGACGACCGGGGTTTTACAGATCGCGTCGTCGCTTTGACCAAGCGCGCGGTTCTGAGCGAGACCAGGACGGGCTCGCAAACGGGCATCGTCATCGCCGGGTTCGGGTCTAGGGACCTTTTTCCTTCACTGATCTCCTTCGAAATCGACGGCGTGGTGTTCGGAAAGTTGAAATACGCCCGGACCAACTTTGTCGACATCGATCGCGACGGCGAGCGGTCGCGTGTCCTGCCGTTTGCGCAGAGGGAAATGGTGGAACGGTTCCTGTACGGCCTTGATGAGGGTATCGAGAGACACATAACGACCTTCGTGAACAACACGATTTCAAGCATCTCGAAAGATATCATTGCTCAACTGGATATGCCCGAGGCGGAGCGGCGGCTACTGATCCGGCAAGCTGGCGAGGCCGAGACAGCCTTCAACAAAAGGTTGCGTGAGGAGGAATTTGAGGAAATCCGTTCACAATCCCGCAAGGAGATTGAGGACATGGTCGAATTCATGCCAAAGTCCGAGCTGGCCTCTATGGCGGAGGCCCTCGTTAACCTGACGTCATTGAAACGTCATGTCTCGCGTGGCATGCAGACCGTTGGTGGCCCGATCGATGTCGCGGTCATTTCGCGGGCCGACGGCTTCATATGGGTGAAGCGGAAACATTATTTCGAGCCCGAGTTGAACCTTCGATACGTGCACCGCGTTCGATCAAATCTGATGATGACAGAGAGCCGCGATGATGAAGCGTAATTCTGCATTCAAGCGTCTGATCAATCGTGAAGAGGAGAGGCAGGGCCTGGCACCTGAGCCTTTGCCGGAAAAGCTGGCCCGCAGCATTGCGGATACGCAAAAGGCGATTCGCGACGTCTTCAAAGGGTCCTCCAAGATACGGGCGACGCTTAAATCACATGGTTCTGGCAACCACAGAAGCTGAGTTCGCCCGGAAACAGGTCATCGTTTCGGAAACGGCGGCCCCAGCACTCTCAGGCGACCCGCCGAACATCGGGGGCGAAACCCCGCTTTGAGAAGCGCCCGCAATTGCAATTGCCGCAGCGTGGGCGCCCGCTTACTGCTCATCGTCCTTTATGACCGCGAACATCTGGCGCAGACGTGCCTTGGTCTTCGGCCGCTGCGCTCTGTACTCCCTGTAGAACGCCTGATCTGCAGCATCCTCCAATTCGACATCGTCGGTCAGGAAATAATCGGTGGTGACGCCGAGCGCCGTGGCGATCTTGCTGATTTTGTCGCCGGACGGTCGTGGCGGCTCCTTGTTCTCAAGCTCCCAGATATAGCTCTTGCTGGAGTCAGCGAGCTCCGCAAGCCTGTCCAGCGTGTAGCCCTTATCTTTGCGCAGCGCGCGAATCTTGTTGCCGAGCGGCGTGGTCACGATTGCCTCTTTCTGTCGTTTTCCTCTGTTCAGAGTAGCAGCACAGAGAGTGCTTGACAATCGATATGCGAGACGGCATACCTGTTCGGAGTAGACGTACTTCCCGTACCGAAACCAACGAAAGGATACAAGATATGGCGTCACAGAAGACCATCGGTACGCATCATGTGGTTCCCAACCACGATGGCGGCTGGGACGTGAAGAGGGGCGGAGGCCAGCGGTCGTCCGGTCACTCCGACAGCAAGAAAGAGGCGGTAGACTTCGGCCGCGGGGTCAGCCGCAACCAATCGACCGAGCTCAAGATTCACAACCGTGACGGCAAGATCGCGCAGAGCGATAGCCACGGCCACGACCCCAATCCGCCGCGCGGCTAAGCGAAAGGACAGCACAATGGCGCAGGAAGATGATAACAAGGGCCACGACGAGACCATCACGATCGTGGTCAACGGCACGCCGCACGAGGTGCCGAAAAAAGACGAACTGACTTATGTCGAGGTCGTTACCCATGCTTATCCGGACTATCCCCAAAATCCGGGCGCGACTTATTCGGTCACCTACACCCGGGGCCACAACGACCGAGATGGAATCCTCTCCCCCGGAGGCACCGTCAAGGCAAAGGATGGGATGGCGTTCCGTGTTAATCGCACTAGCGAATCATAATCCCGACATAAAACGGCTGCTCGACCGGGGCTTCGCGCTCCGGTTCGACAGCGGATATTTGGTTGTCCGCGACATTCCCTACCTCAACGCGCAACTGGAGCTGTGCACGGGCGCTTTTGTGACTAAGCTTGTCTTCGTCGACGCTGAAAAGGTCCAGCAAGACGACCATCAGGTCTTCTTCGCTGGTGGGGTTCCCCATGAGGCCGACGGGCGGCCGATCCCGAACCTGGGCGGTGGCCCGAGAACCTTGGCCCTGACCAGAGATGACGTGTTGGTTGAGCGCTCGTTCTCGAACAAACCGCCAACCGGTTTCCCGGATTTCTTTGAGAAAATCCAGCACTACGTAGCTCTGCTGTCCGGTCCGGCCGTGAGCCGCTACCCGCAAGCGACACCCCTCACGTTCGCGGTCGACCACGATGTGGTCGCAGATAGTGTCTTCACCTATCAGGACACGTTAACTAGCCGCGCGGAGATTGGCGATTTGGCGGCGCGGTTCAAAGATGAGGTGGTCGCAATCATCGGGCTCGGTGGGACCGGTGCCTATGTGCTTGACTTCATGGTCAAGACGAATGTGCGCGAAATCCGCGGTTTCGACGCCGACGTGTTCCACGTCCACAACGCCTACCGATCTCCCGGCCGGCTTCAGGAAGACGATTTCAAGCGGGCCAAGGCCGACCTGTATCAAGATCGCTATGGCAACTTCCGGAGCGGGTTGAAACTTGAAAGGAAATTCATCGACCAGTCGTCAACTGAGGAGTTGCAAGGCGTCACCTTCGCCTTCGTCTGCGTCGATAAGGGGTCGGCCCGCGCCGGAGTTTTCGACCTGCTCATCGGCCTGAAGATTCCCTTCATCGACGTCGGCTTGGGTTTGAACCGCCAGCAGTCTGCGCTGGCAGGCATGCTGCGCGCAACAGTCTATCTGCCTGACGACGCCGAAGAGATCAGGGCCAAGGCTCTATCCGAGACCGCTGATCAGCCCGGCGATGAATATCGCACCAACATACAGATATCCGAGTTGAACGCGATGAATGCCTGCATCGCGGTGATCCGATACAAACAATACCGGGGTTTTTACGTCGAGGACCATCCAGCCTACCACATCTTGATGGACACAACCATGCCACGCTTTTTCGTCGAGACGCGCCATGAATGATATCCGGCTTCAAAAGGTCCATTTCGTGCCCAAGGAGCTTGATAAAGGCGTCCTGTATGTGTCCGATGAATACCAGGTTGCGGTGCACCTGTGCGCCTGCGGCTGCGGCTGCAAAGTGGCTATACCTCTCGGACCTGCGGAATGGCGGTTTACCGAACGTGGCGGCAGGCCGTCACTACAGCCGTCAATAGGCAGCGGGCAACTTCCCTGTAATTCCCACTACATCATCCGCGACGGACGGATCTTGTGGGAGCCCAAAATGACCGCGGCCCAGACGGTTACAGGCATGCTGAGGGATGAAAGGCGTAGGCAGGCCTACTATGAGGCCCATAGGCCACTGCCTGGCTTCTTCGCAAGTATATGGCAGCTTGTCCGGCGTCTGTTCGGGTTATAGCCCACCTTCGGTGAGCCTCAGTGTGACATTTTTCTTTCGCACTGAGGCTCTCATCGTGCCGGTACTTTTCGTACGGACAGACCGTGACGAGGGCGGCTTTTTCGCAATCATGTTTCCGAAAGCTGCCTGTCCGCAGTCGGCCCAATACAAGTCATTCGCTCGTCGCCCTTCGCGATGACACTTCTTGGCGCCCCAGTCTTCCAAGCCTGCAACGTTCACTGCATCGCACGGGCGCGTATATTGGGTATCTTCATATTCTGAAACGTCACGTCATGCTGCTTCCATCTGCTACCAAACAGTGGAGGCTGTGCCCGTGACACCGACGAAGCTCCTTGTCGGCCAGATCGTAGTTGTGTTCGCCATCGTCATCGTTGGCATATGGGCGGCAACGCAATGGTGCGCCCACATGCTGGACTATCAGCCGCAGCTTGGCGCGCCATGGTTTGCCGCGGCGGCCCGGCCGATCTACAAGCCGTGGAAATTCTTCGAATGGTGGTTTCAATTCGACGCCTATGCGCCTGAGGTCTTCGACAAGGCCGGCATGCTTGCCGGAGCCAGCGGATTCCTGGGGTGTGCGGCCGCAATAGCTGGCTCCCTCTGGCGCGCGCGGCAGAGGGGGTTGGTCACCACCTACGGTTCCTCACGATGGGCCGCGGCTCGGGAAATCGAGAAGGCAGGCCTGTTTGAGCCGGCCGGCGTTTTCCTTGGCAAACTGAAGGATCACTATCTGCGACATGACGGGCCGGAACATGTCATGGCCTTTGCGCCGACACGTTCGGGCAAGGGCGTGGGATTGGTCGTTCCAACGCTTCTTTCCTGGACCGGCTCGGCCGTCATTCACGACATCAAAGGCGAGAACTGGCAGCTGACTTCCGGCTGGCGGTCGAAGTTCTCTTTCTGCCTCTTGTTCAATCCGACCGACTCGAGGTCGGCGCGCTATAATCCGCTGCTGGAAGTGCGCAGGGGTTCAGATGAGATCCGCGACGTTCAGAACATCGCGGACATTCTCGTCGATCCGGAAGGCGCCCTGGAGCGGCGAAACCATTGGGAGAAGACTAGTCATTCACTCTTGGTCGGGGCCATCTTGCACGTGCTCTACGCGGAAGAAGAAAAGACGCTTGCCCGCGTCGCCACTTTCCTGTCGGATCCGCAACGCTCGTTTGCCACGACACTGCTGCGGATGATGACCACCAACCACCTCGGCACGGCCGACACACCTCGGGTCCATCCCGTCGTGGCTTCGGCGGCTCGCGAGGTGCTGAACAAGTCAGAGAACGAGCGTTCTGGCGTTCTCTCGACCGCCATGTCGTTTCTCGGGCTCTATCGTGATCCGACGGTTGCCTCGGCAACATCGGCCTGCGACTGGCGCATCGCCGACCTCATGGATGCGGAACGACCGATGTCGCTCTATCTGGTGGTGCCGCCATCGGATATCTCGCGCACCAAGCCACTGGTGCGACTGGTGCTCAATCAGATCGGCAGGCGACTGACGGAGCGGCTGGAAGGTGACCCGAAGAAAAGCCGCAAGTACCAACTGCTCATGATGCTAGACGAATTTCCGGCTCTTGGTCGCCTCGACTTCTTCGAGACCGCGCTGGCCTTCATGGCGGGTTACGGCATCCGCGCCTATCTGATCGCGCAATCCTTGAACCAGATCTCCAAAGCCTATGGCGAGAACAACGCCATTCTCGACAATTGCCATGTGCGCATTGCCTTTTCCTCCAACGACGAGCGCACGGCCAAACGCATATCGGATGCGCTCGGTACAGCGACGGAACTCAGGTCCATGCGCAACTACGCCGGCCACCGGCTGGCTCCCTGGCTTTCGCACGTCATGGTCAGTCGCCAGGAGACTGCTCGCCCGCTGCTGACGCCTGGCGAAGTGATGCAGTTGCCGCAAGCTGACGAATTAATCCTCGTTTCGGGGTTGCCGCCGATCCGCGCCCAGAAGTTGCGCTATTACCAGGATCCGAATTTCACCGAACGGGTGCTGCCGGCGCCGGTGTTGCGCGACGGTCTGTACGCGGACTGTCCTGCGTCGCGCCCCGACGATTGGAGCGGACAAGTCCGCAGTGTTGACCGCCGTCTCGCTGCCGATGACGAACACGCCGGCGCGGCAATCGAAGAAGGGAGCGGCGTGCAACAGCAGCGTCATCCCGGCCTGCCTGAAGACCACGTCGTCGTCTCTCGGGAGCCTGATCAGGATGACCTCTTCAATCTGTCGGACGATGACGCCGAGGCACTCGCAGACAAGCGCGTCATGGACCGGGTTTCTACCGCGGCGAGCGCCTACGGCCTCAGCGAGGGAAGGGGCGACGACAAGGACATCATCCCCGGCTTCTGAACGCTTTCCGCAACTGAGGCGTATCTCGGCGTAGATAACGCCCATAAGCGATTTTGCGGATCTCGGCGATGTTCGTTCGCACCGGCGCATCAGCGCCGGCCAGTCGGAACGAGACGTATGAAGCCCCATCGCATTCGCCACCAGTTTCTGCTCGAACCCGAATTGAGCGAGAAGCTGGAAACCCTCAGCCGCAACCCGTCGACCACGAAATCGGCAATCGTCGCGAAAGCGGTCGAGGCCTTCATCGAACGGCGTGGTGAAAACGAGCTCGACCAGCGCTACGGCAAGCGGCTGGACCGTCTTTCCCGCGATCTCGACCATGTCAGGCGCGACGCCGAAATAACTCTGGAGAGCCTGGCGCTCTTAATCCGCTTTTCAATCACGCTTCATGCGCACACGCCAATTCCGGATCGGGCGACACAGGCGATCGCCCAAGAGCGCTTTGACAAATTCGTCGAGCAGGTCGGTCGCCAGATAGCCTCCGGGAAGCGCTCGCTTGGTTACGGCAATGGCAACGGAGGCGAAGGATGAACTCTCATCCCGCAGCGGACCACCGCCGCCGAGCCATGCTGCGCACAGCCATGGGCGCCGCGATCACCGAGGCCCTTGCCGATCCGACCGTCATCGAGGTGATGGTCAACCCCGACGGCGCGCTGAGGCTCGACCGGTTGGGAGAAGGCCGGGTCGATACAGGCGTGCATATGCATCCTGCCGAGGCGGAACGCATCATCCGGCTCGTCGCCTCCCATGTACGCGCCGAGGCGCATGCAGATAGTCCGATTGTCAGTGCCGAATTGCCATCAGGCGAGCGCTTCGAGGGTCTGCTACCGCCGGTCGTGCTGGCGCCATGCTTCGCCATCCGCAAACCGGCGGCAAAACTCTACACGCTGGCCAACTACGTCGCCGATCGCGTCATGCTCCCGCTGCAGGCTGATGCCCTGAGGAAGGCAGTGCGCGAGCGGCGCAACATCCTGGTCGCCGGCGGCACATCGTCGGGCAAAACGACACTTACCAATGCTCTACTGGCAGAAGTCGCCGAATGCGATGAGCGGGTGATCCTGATTGAGGACACCCGCGAGCTGCAATGCGCGGCCAAGGACTGCGTTGCCATGAGGACGAGGCGGGGCTCCATCACACTCGCCGATCTCGTACGCTCGACCTTACGGCTGAGGCCCGACCGCATCATCGTCGGCGAAGTCAGAGGCGCGGAAGCGCTCGATATGCTGAAGGCATGGAACACCGGACATCCCGGCGGCATTGCCACGGTTCACGCCAATTCGGCACGCTCCGCACTCTATCGTATTGAGCAGCTCGCCCAGGAAGCCGTTGTCACCGTTCCCCGCCGGCTGATCGCCGATGCCGTCGACTTGGTCATCTTTATTGCCGGAAGAGGACCCGCGCGCCGCGTTGACGCGATCGCCGAGGTCACGGGTCTCGACGGCAGCGGCGATTACGCCGTCACCCCGCTCACACTTCCGCAACTCCAGCAGCTCTGAAAGGTCACCTCATGCGCAAGAAGCTTCGCTTTCTTTCGTTCGCCGCCGTCGCGCTTCTTCTCACGGCCCAGGCCCACGCTGCCGGCTCCGGCATGCCGTGGGAACAGCCGCTGCAGCAGATTCTGGAATCGGTGCAGGGGCCGGTCGCCAAGATCCTCGCGGTGATCATCATCATCACCACCGGTCTGACCCTTGCCTTCGGCGACACGGCGGGCGGTTTCCGCCGGCTGATCCAGATCGTCTTCGGCCTGTCGATCGCCTTCGCGGCCTCGAGCTTCTTTCTTTCCTTCTTCTCCTTTGGCGGCGGGGCAGTCGTCTGATGAGCACCGGAGAGCAGCATATCGAAGGCTTCGAGGTTCTGGTCCATCGGGCGCTCACCGAGCCAATCCTGCTCGGCGGCGCGCCGCGGGCGGTGGCGATCCTCAATGGCACGGTGGCCGCGGCCATCGGCCTAGGCCTGCAGCAGTGGATTGCCGGTCTGATCCTCTGGATCGCCGGCCACACGCTCGCGGTCTTTGCCGCACGGCGTGATCCGGATTTTGCCAGCGTGCTTGTCCGTCATCTTCGTCAAAAGGGCTGGCTTGCATGCTGAAGCTTTCCGAATACCGCGGCAAAGCCGACCGGCTTGCCGACCATCTGCCCTGGGCAGCACTCGTCGCGCCCGGCATCGTGCTCAATAAGGATGGCAGCTTCCAACGGACATTGCGGTTTCGTGGCCCCGACCTTGAAAGCGCGACGGAGGCCGAACTCATCGGCATATGCGCGCGGGCAAACAATGCGCTGAGAAGGCTCGGCTCTGGCTGGGCATTATTCTTCGAGGCCGAGCGCATCGAAGCGCTGGGCTATGCGAGCTCGGCCCTTCCCGATGCTGCCTCATGGCTGATCGATGAGGAACGGCGCGCGGCCTTCGAGGGCAAGGTCGCGCATTTCGAGAGCATCTATCATCTGACCTTGGTCTTCATGCCTGGGCCCGATGGCCAAGCGCGCGCGGAAAGTGCTCTCGTCGACTCGCATGACTTGGGAGGGGAAAGAGACTGGCGCCAGGAGCTTGCCCGGTTCCGAGACGAGACTGACCGCGTTCTCGATCTTCTTTCGGGCTTCGTGCCCGAGGTGCGCGCGCTCGACGATGCCGAGACCCTGACCTACCTGCACGGCACGATCTCGACACGCCGTCATCCGGTCGCCGTGCCGGAAACGCCAATGTATCTCGACGGCGTCCTGGTTGACGCGCCGCTGACCGGCGGCCTAGAGCCGATGCTGGGCGAGCAGCATCTGCGCACCCTCACAGTTCTCGGCTTTCCGAACGTCACCCGGCCAGGAATCCTTGATGCGCTCAATAACCAGGATTTCGCCTATCGCTGGGTGACGCGCTTCATTCCACTCGACAAGGCGGAAGCCACGAAGACGCTGACTCGGCTCCGGCGGCAGTGGTTTGCCAAGCGCAAATCGATCGCGGCTATTCTGCGCGAGGTGGTGACCAACGAACCGGTGCCTCTCGTCGACAGCGACGCCGACAACAAGGCGCTCGATGCCGATGCAGCACTGCAGGCATTGGGCGGCGATCATGTCGGCTTCGGCTATCTCACCACAACGGTGACGGTGTGGGATCAGAACCGTAAAGCCGCCGCGGAAAAGCTTCGCGCCGTCGAGCGGATCGTCAACGGGCTCGGCTTCACCACCATTCGCGAAAGCATCAATGCCGTCGAAGCGTGGCTTGGTTCATTGCCGGGTCATGTCTACGCCAACGTTCGCCAGCCGCTCGTTCACACGCTTAACCTTGCCCATCTCGTGCCGCTGTCGTCCGTGTGGGCAGGTCCAGCGGAGAACGAGCACCTTGCCGAGGTCACCGGCGATTACGCTCCGCCGCTTCTTTTCGCCGAAACCAGCGGCTCGACGCCGTTTCGGCTTTCGACCCATATCGGCGATGTCGGCCACATGCTGATTGTCGGGCCGACCGGTGCCGGCAAGTCGGTTCTGCTTGCCCTGATCGCTTTGCAGTTCCGGCGCTACGCTGGCGCGCAAATCTATGTCTTCGACAAAGGCAATTCGGCCCGCGCCGCCGCGCTTGCCATGGGCGGCGACCACCATGCGTTGGGTGCGAATGGTGCGCTTGGTTTCCAGCCGCTGCGCCACATCGACGACCCGGCCACACAGAGCTGGGCGGCCGAATGGATCGCCGGCCTCATTGCCCACGAGAATGTCACCGTCACCCCGGAGGTGAAGGAGGCAATCTGGTCGGCGCTCACCAGCCTCGCCACCGCGCCGGCGCAGGAACGCACGCTGACTGGCCTGTCGGTCCTGCTTCAGTCCAATGCGCTCAAATCGGCATTGATGCCCTACACGCTCGACGGACCATTCGGCCGCCTTCTCGATGCCGATGACGACCGGCTGGCCATCTCGGATGTGCAGTGTTTCGAAACCCAGGAGCTGATGCACAGCCAAGGCGCTGTGCTGCCTGTGCTCACCTATCTGTTCCATCGTCTTGAGGACCGGTTTGACGGGCGGCCGACGCTGCTCATGCTCGACGAGGCCTGGGTCTATCTCGACAACCCGCTCTTTGCCGCCCGCATCCGCGAATGGCTTAAGGTGCTGCGTAAGAAAAACGTCTCCGTCATCTTCGCGACGCAGTCGCTTGCCGACATCGCCGGCTCTTCTATCGCACCCGCAATCATCGAGAGCTGCCCGCAGCGCATTTTTCTCCCCAATGATCGTGCGGTGGAGCCGCAGGCACGGGCAGCCTATGAGCGCTTCGGTCTTAATGAGCGACAGATCGAATTGGTCGCCCGCGCCACGCCGAAGCGCCACTACTATCTGCAGTCGCGCCGCGGCAATCGCCTCTTCGAGCTCGGGCTAGGCCCGATCGCTCTTGCGCTTTGCGGCGCCTCCGACCCGGCCGCGCAGACCCTGATCGACAATATTCTTTCCGAAGAAGGGCAGGGCAGCTTTGCCGCCCGTTTCTTCAGTGCGCGCGGCCTGGATTGGGCTGCCGAGCTTCTCCAGCAATTTCCTCAACCTAACAAGGAGCAATCGTCATGATCGGACGCCGCCTTTTTACTAGCCTGGTCACCGTTTCCCTGATTGCCAAACCGATGGCTGACTACGTCCAGCCGGCCTATGCGCTCATCGTGTTTGACCCGTCCAACTATACGCAGAATGTGCTGTCGGCAGCACGCGCATTGGAGCAGATCAACAACCAAATCCAGTCGCTTCAGAACCAGGCGACCATGCTGCAGAACATGGCGCGCAACCTTCAGCGCCTGGATTTCTCTTCCGTGGGCCAGCTTACCGGCTCGCTCCAACGGATTGACGGTCTGATGACCCAGGCGAGCGGCCTGAGCTTCGATCTCGACAAGCTGCAGGACCAGTGGCGCCAGCAATATCCGGAAAGCTACGACGCCACCATCAAGGTCAGCGATGTCGCGAGCGCCGCGCGCGAGCGCTGGCAGAGCGCCATGCAGGCGTTCCGCCAGACCATGAGCGCGCAGTCGCAGATCGTCGAGAACGTGCAGGCCGACGGCGACCTGCTTACCGATCTCGTCAATCGCAGTCAGGGCGCGGCAGGTGCCCTCGAGGCAAGCCAGGCTACCAATCAGCTGATCGCGCTTTCGACCAAGCAGCAGATGCAGATCCAGACGCTGCTTGCGACCCAGTTCCGGGCCGAAGCCGAGGATGCGGCGCGCAAGGCGCAGTCTGAGGAAGCCGCTCGCGAGACGACGAAGCGTTTCCTGGGCACCGGCACGGCTTATCCCGGCAACTGAGCGGCAGTTCTTCAAGACAACGAGGAAGGCGGCGACATGAACGACCTCGGAGTCATCGATCGCTTCATGGAGACCTTTACCCGCTACATTGACAGTGGGTTCGGTCTGCTTTCGGGCGACGTCGCCTTTCTCACCACCATTCTGATCGGCATTGACATCACGCTCGCGGGCTTGGTCTGGGCGTTCGGCGGCGAGCCCAACATTCTCGGCCGGCTTGTTCGCAAAGTGCTCTATGTCGGCGCCTTCGCCTTCGTCCTGAACAATTTCAAGAACTTCGCCGACATAATTTACCGCTCCTTTGCCGGTCTCGGCATCAACGCATCGGCCGGCAACCTGTCCGCCGACAGTCTCCTGCGGCCAGGCCGCATTGCCGCGGCCGGCTTCGAGGGCGCCTGGCCGCTCCTCAATCAAGCGAGCCAGCTAGTAGGCTTCCCCGAGATCTTCGGTAACGCGCTCACCATCTTCGTGCTGCTTCTGGCCTGGTTCCTGGTCCTCATCGCCTTCTTCATTCTTTCCATCCAGCTCTTCATCACCATCCTCGAGTTCAAGCTCACCACGCTGGCCGGCTTCGTCCTGGTGCCCTTCGCGCTCTGGAACCGTTCGGCGTTTCTGGCCGAGCGCGTGCTCGGCAATGTGATTTCGTCGGGCATCAAGGTGATGGTGCTTGCCGTCATCGTCGGCATCGGCTCCACGCTCTTTGGCGAGTTCGCTTCCGCCCTGCAGGGCCAGGAGCCGGACCTGGCGGCGGCCATGTCTCAGGTGCTGGGTGCGCTGGCGCTGCTTGGGCTCGGCATTTTCGGCCCCGGGATTGCCTCGGGTCTTGTTTCCGGCGCGCCGCAGCTTGGCGCCGGCGCGGCACTTGGAACAACGGCGGCCGCAGCTGGATCAACGCTCGTTGCCGGAGGCGCTGCGTTTGCCGGCGCGCGCATGGCAACAGGCGGCGGCCTCGCCGCAGTCCGTGCCGGCGCCGCCATGGGGTCCGCTGCCACCGTCGCTTGGCAAACGGGGCGCGCGACATCGCCCGAGTCCGGGCTGTCCGGGGTAGCTGCTGGGCTGCATGGGGTTGCGAGTGCCGCTAGCGGCGCCGCGATGCGGGGAATGCGATCCGCAGCAGAACCATTCCGCCGTAGTGCCGACGCCGGTCGCGATGCCGGCTGGACCGCGACCGGCGGCATGCCGACCGCGTCAAAGACAGGAACCTCGCCCGCTGCAGCCTCTGACCCCGCGCCGGTCTGGGCAAGGCGTCTGCGTTCCGAACAGACCGCACGCGCCCATCGCAATGCTGCCACGCAGGCGGTGCGCGATGGAGATCGGGGCGGAAGCGGCGCCAATCCCTCCCTCAATGACAAGGAAGACTAGATGCTCTTCAAGCGACCCGTTCAGCGTTATGGAAAGACGCCCGAACCCGTAACACCCTACCAGAAGGCCAGCCAACTCTGGGATGAGCGCATCGGCACGGCGCGCGTCCAGGCCAAGAACTGGCGCTTCATGGCCTTTGGCTGCCTGGCTCTGACGACGGGGCTTTCCGGTGGGCTTCTGTGGCAGTCGATGCAGGGCCGCGTCGTGCCTTATGTCGTCGAGGTCGACCGCTTTGGCGAGGCGCACGCGGTCGCGCCGGCAGTCCAAAACTACCAGCCCGACGATGCCCAGATCGCCTGGCATCTCAGCCGCTTCATCCAGAATGTCCGTTCGGTTTCCACCGATGCGGTTCTGGTGCGGCAGAATTGGCTGTCGGCCTACGACTTTGCCACCGACCGAGCGGCGCTCTTCCTCAACGAATATGCCAAGGCGAACGACCCTTTCGGCCAAATCGGCACGCGCAGCGTGTCAGTGCAGGTGACCAGCGTGGTCAGGGCTTCCGACAGCTCGTTCCAGGTCAAATGGACCGAGCAGGTGTTCGAGCGCGGCAGCCTCGCCAGCACGACGCGCTGGATCGGGATCCTCACCATCCTCATCCGCCCGCCTAGGACAACCGAGCAGCTGCGCAAGAACCCGCTCGGCGTCTTCATCAACGCCATCGACTGGTCGCGCGAGCTCGACAGCGCCGCGCCAACCCCCGTTTCCCCTAAGGAGCCCGCCAATGACAAATAGAGCCCCATTGCTTCGTGCTGCCTTGATCCTGTCGGCGTCTGCTGCGGTTCTTTCGGCCTGTGCCTCGAAGCCAGTGCCGCCGCCTCAGATTTCCTATGACCACGAGGACTTCAAACCAGCCGCGATCGAGAAGGCGCCGGAGAAGCCGGTCAAGGTCGTGGAAGTGCCGAAACCGTTACCGTTGCCTGGTCAGTTGATGCCCGCACCCGGCAAGCCCGCCCCAGATAAGCGCTCGCCGGAAGAACAGGTCGCCGATGCCAACAAGGCGGCGACGCAACAACCCACCAAGTTTGGCTATGTCAATGCGGTGCAGGTTTACCCCTTTGCCGACGGCGCGCTCTACCAGCTCTACGCCGCGCCGGAGCGCGTCACCGATATCTCATTGCAGCGGGGCGAGAAGCTGACCTCGGTCTCAGCCGGCGATACGGTCCGTTGGGTGATCGGTGACACCGTTAGTGGCTCAGGCGATGACCAGCGCACTCATGTGCTGGTGAAGCCATTCGCGCCGGGGCTTGCCACCAATCTGGTCATCACGACGGACAGGCGATCCTATCACCTGCAGCTTCAAAGCACTGAGAAAACTGCCATGGCGGCGCTCTCCTGGATTTACAGCGAAGACCAACTCGTGGCGCTTCGGCGGCGCAACGCTCAGGCAGAGGCTGAAATGCCCGCGGCCTCGAACGTAGCACTCGAAAACATCCGCTTCCGCTATTCGATCACCGGCGACACGCCGCCGTGGAGACCGACGCGCGCCTTCGATGATGGCAGCAAGGTCTACATAGAGTTCCCGAAGCGCATTGATCAGGGCGAGGCGCCACCGCTCTTCATCGTCGGTGCTGACGGGGACAACCAGCTCGTCAACTATCGGATGCACGGCAACTACTACATCGTCGAGCGCCTCTTTGCCGCGGCTGAACTCCGTCTCGGCGCCAAGCAGCAGCAGGTGGTGCGCATCACCAGGACCGACGGACGGCAACTGCCGCGGCGGATATCGCTCTTTTCGCGTTTTGGCAGGTGAGGGGAGGCTCATGACCGACACGTCCCGCCCCAATGTTCCGCCCAAACTCGATCCCGAACAGCTGCAGCTGCGGGCCTCACCGCGCCGGGCCGTGCGCTTCAAGCGCGGCATAATCGTCGCGATCGCAGCTGTTGGCTCCGCCACCATCTTTGGCGTCACGATGATGGCGCTGCAGGGGCCGGCACTGCGCCTGAAGCAGCAGGCTGAAGAGCTTTACAGCACCGACCGCAACCCGACCGCCGAGGGACTTGAATCGCTGCCCAAGGACTATTCCGGGAGCAAGCCGAAGGCTCCGGTGCTTGGACCGCCGCTGCCCGGGGATCTCGGCCGTCCTATTCTCGAGCACCAGCGCCAGCTTGGCATCGCACCTGGGCAAGACGTTTCCGCCGAGGCGCAGCGGCTTGCACAACAAGCGATTGAGGCGCGCGAGTCGCAAGTCCTCTTCCGTATCGAAAACCGGCCCCAGCAGACGGAAGCTTTTGGCAATGGGCAGGGCGGACGTTCGCCTTTCGAGACGGCGTCTCCGCAGCCAGATACCGAAGGCCAGCGAGCTTCCTTCGCGCCGGCCGAGGGCGACCAGAACAATCAACAGCGCAAGCTCGATTTCATCGATCAACGGAACACCGGCGGGATCTACAACCCGCATGCACTGCAGACGCCGGCTTCGCCCTATCAGATCATGGCCGGTAGCGTGATCGCTGCAAGCCTGATCACCGGCATCAATTCCGATCTGCCCGGCCTTGTCGTCGCCCAGATCACCGAGAATGTGCACGACAGCGTCACCGGCAGCATCCTGCTCATCCCGCAGGGCTCACGGCTGATCGGCACCTACGACAGCGTTGTAGCCTTTGGGCAAAGGCGCGCTCTGTTGGTGTGGCAACGCATCGTGATGCCGGACGGCTCCTCTACCGAAATCGACAATCTGCCCGTGACCGACGCGGCCGGCTATGCCGGGCTCGAGGACAAGGTGGATTTCCATACTTGGCAGTTGATCAAGGGCGTCGCGGTAGCCACATTGCTGGGGGTTGGTACCGAGTTGAGCTTTGGGGAAAATGAAAGCGACTTGGTCAAGGCAATTCGTGAATCCACCCAGCAGAACGTCAGTCAAGCGGGCCAACGGATCACTGAAAAGAACCTGAACGTCCAACCCACGATCACCGTGCGCCCTGGTTGGCCGTTGCGCGTCATCGTGCACAAGGACCTCGTGTTGCGGCCATACACGGGGTGAACAGGAGGACTTCATGGCTAACCTGAAACTCGGAAAGCTTCCGGACCGGACACCTTCGAAGATCACCATCACCGTTGGCGCCGACTTGAGCCAAGCACTCAACGACTATGCCGCACTTTACCGTGAGACCTATGGCGAGTCCGAAACGGTGGCGGAACTGATCCCCTTTATGCTGGTCGGGTTCCTGGAAGGCGACCGGGCGTTTGCCAAGGCCAGAAAGGAAGGTCTGCCGGGCGCCGGCGCGTCGGAGAAACCACGAAGGCAATCATCTTCCACACTGGACAACGGTTAGCGCTTGGTGTCGTTTTGGAGCACGCTAGGTTCTTGATCCTGACCGCGTTGCCGCCGGTCCGTACTCCACCAGTTCGAGTGCCTCCTCCTTTGTGCAGGAATTCGCCTGAGCGAGTTCGAGCGCCTCTTCAAGGAAGCGATGATTGCGCTCCTGTACATCGAGGTGCGCCGGCGTCGGAAAGCACGCGACAATCCATTGCCACACGCGGTGTTGAAACGAGCCTGAAGGCATGTCTAATTCCTAGCGGCTACCTTGAGAAGACACTGAGTCTGAGGGAGATTCAAGTTTCAGGGGAACAACTAAGCCTGCTAGACAATAAGTGCATAAAAGCCGTGGCTTTTTCTTGCGGCCGGCCTCGTTCTCTTCGGACAAAAATCGATCTTGTCACGATGCCGCCAGACCGGATGCTGAATGACAGCTTCTCGCCAACAGTAATTGAATAGCGGACCAGACCGGTCCCGGCCCCGACAAGTTGTTGAGTTCTCGACCAGCGGTCATTCTCGATGGTACCGTGGCGAAAGGTCGATCGCACATTGTTGCGTGGCGCAATGATGGTATATGAAGGTTGCCGATATTTGAACCTATATAGCGTTAAATTGATATAGTAGCGTATATTGACACCCGTCATATACGCGCGTATATCAGGCTAGCTCATACAGAAATCGTATACGCCATGAAGATCAGAACAGCTCGCGACATTGGAATCCTGATCAAGGAGGCCCGCACCCGGCGCGGCCTGTCACAGGCTGCCTTGGCCAAAATGATCACCACGACGCAGACGTGGGTGTCGTGGATCGAGAACGGCAAGCCCAGCGCCGAGATCGGCAACGTGCTGCTGGCGCTGACCACGCTTGGTGTGGAGATGGACTTTCAGATCCCGCCGGCGCCGACGTCGGCTGATCATCATCATAATGCCGATGAACGGCATGTCGACGATGACGACGACGAGATTCCCTACAAGCTCTAGATGACGATGATCATGATGAACCCGATCGACACCCTCGACGTCTATATCGCTGGCAGACCGGTTGGGGGGCTCCACCACCTGCAGGGCGGCAAGCTTTCGTTCTCCTATCACGAGGCATGGATGGAAGGCCGGGTGGCGATCCCGCTCTCCCTGTCCATGCCGACGATCACCAGGACCTACGAGGGCAAGGTCGTCGAGGCATTCCTCTGGGGCCTACTGCCGGATAATGAGCAGACCCTCGCCAGATGGGCGCAGAGGTTCCAGGTCTCCGCCCGAAACCCGTTTGCCCTGCTCAAGAATGTCGGCCGCGACTGCGCCGGCGCCGTCCAGTTCCTTTCGCGTGGCGACCAGATTTCCCGCGGCGAGAACGTGGAGTTGCTCACCGAGGCGCAGATCGGCGACCGCCTGCGCGATCTGCGCAAGGATGGTGCAGCGACCCGGCGCATCGGCGATCCTGGTCAGTTCAGTCTCGCTGGTGCGCAGGCAAAGACGGCGTTCCATTTCGATAAGGGCAGCAATCGCTGGGGGATCCCTCTAGGCGACACGCCCACGACACACATCTTCAAGCCGCCTTTGCCGCACTTGCACGGGCATACCGAGAACGAGCATTTCTGCCTGCAGCTTGCATCCAAGCTCGGCATGGACGCTGCACATAGCCAGGTTCTCGCCTTCGCAGGCGAAAAGGCAATCGTTATCGAGCGCTACGACCGCCGCAACAACGAGGGCAAGACCATCCGCATCCATCAGGAGGACATGTGCCAGGCCCTGTCGGTGATGCCGACGCTCAAGTACGAGAACCAGGGTGGGCCAGGTATCACGACGATCTCCAGAAAGGTGCTGTCGGCCTCCCTCGACCCCGTCCAAGACCGTCAGATCTTCATGGCCGCGAACGTCTTCAACTGGATCATCGCCGGCACGGACGCGCATGCAAAGAACTACTCGATGCTGCTCGGAGCCCAGGGCGAGGCCCGCCTAGCTCCGCTCTACGACATCTCCTCCATTCTGCCGCACCTCGGGGGAGAGATCCAATCTGAGATGCGCGACCTTAAACTGGCGATGAAGATCGACAGAGTCTATCCCATCGAGGAGATCATGCCGCGCCACTGGGGGCGCTGTGCGTCCTCAGCAAAGGTTGGCGGCGAGTACACGGTGCGGACGATCCGCCATCAGCTCGCGGTGATGCCCGATATGGCATCGGAGTGCGCCCAAGAGCTTCGCCAGGAGGGGATCATCCATGAGATCGTTGGTCGCCTCGTCGACGCGATCGCGACGCGCATCAAGGGCTTGTCCCGGATCTATGGAGAGGAAGGTTGTGGAGGTTAAAGTCGGGCGGGGATAGCGGATCCACGGACTAATGCCGGCGAAACGGACGGACCGCACACTGCCCACGGGATTCTCGCTCTAATAGCGCGCGGCCCCGGGCCGGGTAGATGGCCGGTTTCGGAACCGGCCATCGGCAGCTTGAATGACGGAAATGGGTCGGCTGCAGAACGGCAGCTTCCCGCCGAACGCGGTCAACTTTCTCTCCGGAAAATCTGACAATGCGGGCCTACGATTTGGCGTCGAGTTGTGGCGTTTTTCGACGGTCAGTATGATTTCCGGCGGTTGGAGATTTGTATCGGCGTTTGATGAACGGCCGCTGTTGGGTTCAAAGTGGATGGTCGCGTTGGTGTGTGGACAGCAGGCTTGCGGCGTCCCTCGATTGAGATCACCCGCAGGTTTTTGCTCTTGAGTTCATCCAGATAATCGGCCCACCACTGCATCATCTCGACGCGCTCGTCCCAGTGCTCTGCCCGGGCGTAGGCGCGCCGAACGTCGTTGTTCTCAATGTGGGCCAGCTGCCGCTCTATCGCGTCCGGATGCCACTTGCCGCATTCGTTCAGCAGAGTTGATGCCGTTGCTCGAAAACCATGCGCGGTAGCTTCTTCCTTGCTGTAACCCATACGACGCAGTGCGGCGTTAAGGGTATTGTCGGAAATCGGACGCGAAGCCGATCGAACACTAGGAAACAGCAGCGATCCATCACCAGAGATTTCTCTCAGTGAAGTCAGGACGCTAATCGCTTGCTTTGATAGGGGTATGCGGTGCGGCCGTCGCATTTTCATGCGTGCTTCAGGGATCGTCCACACCGAGCTTTCAAAATCGAACTCTTCCCATTCAGCGGCGCGAAGCTCGCCTGGGCGGGGAAACAGCAGCGCTATCAGCTTCAGACCGGCTCGGGTTGTAGGCTGTCCGTCAAATGCATGGATCGCCCTCAGCAAACCGCCCAAGGCCTTCGGATCGGTAATCGCGGCGCGAGACGTTACCTTCGGACTGATGAGTGCGCCTCTGAGGGCGAAGGTCGGATCTGTCTCGGCGCGTGCGGTCGCGATCGCGTATCGAAACACGCTGCCGATGGTGGAGCGCAGTCGCCTGGCCGACTCATACCGACCGCGAACCTCCACGCGACGGAGGGCGGTAAGGATGCTGGCCGGCTCGATCTCCCGAATGCACTTGTCGCCGATTATCGGATAGGCAAAGTCGAGCAGCCATTTGACCTTGCTGATCGTCCGGTCGGCACGTCCCTCCTTCTTCAACTTGTCAACATATTCGTCCGCGATTGAGCGAAAGGAGTCCTTTGCCGAATCGGCCTTCCGCAAGCTGCGTTCCTTTCCAGGGTCGACGCCAGCTAGCAGGAGCCTTTTAGCATCATCGCGCGCCTCCCGTGCCTCGGCGAGAGAGATAAGGGGATAGCTGCCCAGCGCGAGCAGTTTCTGCTTGCCGTCAAAGCGGTAGGCGAGCCGCCAGAGGCGAGAGCCCGTGGGCTGTACCCATAGCTGCAGCCCGCCCCCGTCAGACAATTTCGCGAGTTTGGAAGCAGGGCGGGCGTTTCGACATTTCACGTCGGATAGGGCCATTCGTCAGGTCTCCCTTGGCTGTTTCGATACCATCAGGATGTCGAATACCAACGGAAATACCATCCCCCCGCCTCGTTGGATCAAATGCGCCCGAAGCGCTCTCTGTCACGCCTAATTGCGCAATGCGACAGCAAAAGATCAATAATTCCAGTCGCTTGCAGAAGCTGCAGCGTAGACGGTTCGGCTAAACGGAGTGTCGGGAGAAGAGGGGATGGTGCCCAGAGGCGGATTCGAACCACCGACACGCGGATTTTCAGTCCGCTGCTCTACCAACTGAGCTATCTGGGCCTCGCCGGCAAACGAGACATCGCCTGACCGGATTTCAGGAAAGCGCCGTGGGGCACCCCTTGAAAGCGCGTGGGTTATAGCACGGGAATCCGGCCTGTCCAGCGCCTAAGCGCTGATTTTCCGGGGCAATTGTCGCAGACAATACCGACGCCGGCAAAGCAGCAATTGCGTAAGGTCGGCGAAGTGGAATTGCGCGGCCGGCACCGCCCAAACCCTACTTCGGCTCGTCGCTCTCGTCCTCGTCATCCCGCGCGGTGATGACATAGGCGCCCTTCAGCCAGCGGTTGAGGTCGATGTCCTTGCAGCGCTTAGAGCAGAACGGATAGGTCTCGCGCGCCGACGGCTTGCCGCATTCGGGGCAGGGGCGCTTCGGGCGCAGTGGTGTGACCTTATCGTCCAGGCTCATGGCCGCGCGGTATGCCAGCTGGTGTGGACCTTGAAGCCTTCGCCCGAAAGCAGCGCCACCGTCTCGTAGAGCGGCAGGCCGACAATGTTGGTGTAGGAGCCGACCAGCTTGACGACGAACGAACCGGCGAGACCCTGGACGGCATAGCCGCCGGCCTTGCCGCGCCATTCGCCGGAGGCGACATAGGCGTCGATCTCCTCGCGTGGAAGCCGCTTGAAGCGTACCCTGGATTCAACCAGCCTTTGGCGCAGCTTGCCGCCCGGCGTAATCAGGCAGATGCCGGAATAGACCCGGTGCGAACGGCCCGAAAGCAGTCCAAGGCAATTGGCGGCGTCGTCCAGCGTCTCGGCCTTGGGCAGGATGCGGCGTCCGACCGCGACCACCGTATCGGCGGCCAGCACGAAACTTGGCGCATAGTCTTCCTCGCTTTTCAGCGAGGCCAGCGCCTTCTCGGCCTTTTCCTTCGACAGCCGCTTGGCCAGCGAGCGCGGATGTTCGGCGCGCAGCGGCGTTTCGTCGACATCGGCTGGCAGCACGCGGTCCGGCTCGATGCCGGCCTGTTGCAACAGTTCGATCCGGCGCGGCGAACCAGAGGCAAGCACGAGCTTCTGCAGGATGCTCATCGCGGTTCGCGCCGGACTGTTACTTGAAACGGTAGGTGATGCGGCCCTTGGTCAGGTCATAGGGCGTCATCTCGACCAGGACCTTGTCGCCGGTCAGCACACGGATGCGGTTCTTGCGCATGCGGCCAGCCGTATGGGCGATGATCTCGTGTTCGTTTTCGAGCTTCACCCGGAACATCGCGTTGGGCAACAATTCCGTCACGACACCCGGAAACTCGAGGACTTCTTCCTTCGGCATTCGATACCTTTGCTTGGATTGCAGTTCCGGCGCCCTGGAGCGCCCAGGCCGGAATTTCGGCGGAACCTATATGATAATCGTGCGCTTGTGAACACGCTTAGATCGCGTCATATGCGACGCGCTCCAAGGTTTCGTTTTATGCATGTCGTTGTCTCAAAACCGGGACCGCTTTTGAGCGACATGCATCAATCCGCCGCGTTTTTTACCTCCGGAAGCAGAAAACGTCGGCTGATGCGCGCTTTCAGCCGTTCTCTCACGTCGCGATAGCTGGCCATGATCTGCTCGCGCCTGCCGCCGACATCGGTCGGATCCGGCATCGGCCAGTATTCGACGTCGACGGCAAGCGAGCGGGTGAGTTCGAGCGCGGCGTGGTGGGCTTCCGGCGCCAGGGTGACGATCAGGTCGAAATAATCGTCCTCGAGATCGTCCATCGAGCGCGGCTGGCGCTCGCCCAGCGTCAGGCCCTCTTCGGCCAGCACCGCGTCGACGAACGGATCGCGCTCGCCCCTGTGCACGCCGGCAGAGGCGACGAAAGTGGCCGGCGGCAGCATGCGCCGCGCCAGCTGCTCGGCCATCGGTGAGCGCACGGCGTTCATGCCGCACAAGAACAGGATCGAGCGGGGCGCCCCAGTCAGGTCTAACCCCGCCAGTGCAGCACGCAGACCAGCGTGAACAGCCGCCGCGCCGTGTCGAAGTCGATGTCGATCTTGCCGGCCAGCCGGTCCATCAACGTCTGCGAGCCTTCATTGTGCAGGCCGCGCCGGCCCATGTCGATCGCCTCGATATGGCTCGGTGTCGAAGAGCGGATGGCGTCGTAATAGCTTTCGCAGATCAGGTAGTAGTCCTTGACGATGCGCCTGAGCGGCGTCAGCGACAGGATATGGGTGACGACATCAGCACCATCCTCGCGGGCGACCGCAAACACCAGCCGGGATTCGGCCAGCGAGAGCTTCAGCCGATAAGGCCCGGCGCCGTCATCATTGACCGGCTGAAAGCTGTTTTCTTCGATCAGGTCGAAGATCGCCACCGCGCGCTCATGTTCGACATCGGGCGTCGAACGGCCGATCGACTCGTCGAGCTCGACATCGATCAGCCTTGCGCGGGTTTGATCGCCGTCCGCCATCGCCGCCTACATGTTCAGCCGGATGGCGACGGAGCGGCCATGCGCGTCGAGGCCTTCCGCCTTGGCCAGCGCAATCGCCGCCGGCGCAAGTGCTCTCAGCTGCTCCGGCCCGAGCTTCAGGATCGAGGTGCGCTTGACGAAATCGAGCACCGACAGGCCCGAAGAGAAGCGCGCCGAACGCGCCGTCGGCAGCACGTGGTTGGAGCCGCCGACATAGTCGCCGATGACTTCGGGCGTATGGCGTCCCAGAAACACAGCACCCGCATTGCGCATCCTGGCCAGGAAGCCCTCGGCATCGTCGATGGCGAGTTCCACATGTTCCGCGGCGATGCGGTCGACCAGCGGCAGCGCGGCCTCGATGGTCTCCACCAGGATCACCGCACCGAAATCGCGCCAGCTGGCAGCCGCCGTCTCGGCGCGCGACAGGCTCTGCAGCTGCCGCTCGACCGCCTGTTCGACGGCCTTGCCGAAGGCCGGATCGTCGGTGATGAGGATCGACTGCGCCGACACGTCATGCTCGGCCTGAGCGAGAAGATCAGCGGCAATCCAGTCGGGATCGTTGCTGCCGTCGGCCACGACCAGCACTTCAGACGGTCCGGCGATCATGTCGATGCCGACCGTGCCGAACACCTGGCGCTTGGCGGCGGCGACATAGGCATTGCCGGGCCCGACGATCTTGGCGACCGGCCGGATCGTTTCGGTGCCATAGGCAAGGGCGGCAATCGCCTGCGCGCCGCCGACGCGGTAAATCTCTGAAACGCCTGCTAGATCGGCGGCCACCAGCACCAGCGGATTGATGATGCCGCCCGGCGCCGGCACGACGATGACGATGCGCTCGACGCCCGCCACCCTGGCCGGCACGGCGTTCATCAGCACCGAGCTTGGATAGCTTGCCGTGCCGCCCGGCACATAGAGCCCGACCGCCTCGATCGCCGTCCAGCGCGAACCCAACTCGACCCCGACGGCATCGGTATAGCGATCGTCCTTGGGCATTTGTCGCCCGTGATGGGATCGGATGCGGTCACGGGCAAATTTCAGCGCCTCGACCGTCTGCGGATCGGCGTCTTTGTAGGCCTGCGCGATGTCGTCCTTCGACACGGCGATGCCGAGGCTATTGAGGTCGGCCTTGTCGAATTTCAGCGTGTAGTCGACCAGGGCAGCGTCGCCCTCGGCACGAACCCGCGCAATGATGGCGCGCACGGCAGTGTCGACGTCCTCCGATACCTCCCGCTTGGTGGTCAGGAAGGCGGCGAAACGCTGCTCGAAACCGGCATCGGACTGGATAAGCGTAATGGCCATCGGCTGCGTCTAGATCGTGATGAGACTTGGTTGAAATCTCATCACGATCTAACCCTTTGTTGGAGCATGATCTCTGGACAAACGATTCCCGTTTTGTCCAACAAAAACCGGCACCCACTTTTTGGGATCATGCTCTACACCCTGTGCACCGGACGCGAGGTCGCTTCCCAGGCGCCGCCTATGTCGGCAAGCCGCGCCTCGATGCATTCGACGTCGAGCATGATCGCGCCGCCGCCGGAAAAGACCAATTCGACGATGCCGGCCGGCTTGCTGATTTCGATAAAGCTGATTGCCAGAAGCGACAGCACCTCGGCCGGCCGATCGCGGGCAATGCCGCTGGTCTTGGCACCGAGCACGCGGTCGAAATGCAACACCGCCTGGCGCCGCTCATTGTGCTGGCTGAACAGCCCGGACTTCGCCTCCCAGACGAAGCGGTTCATGGTCAATATGAAACGCTTGGCCGAAGGCAGGTATTCGAGATCCGAGACCTTCATCACGGCGTCCTGGACGTGAGCCGAGACGATGCTCAGATCCTGATCGTCGAGCGCAATGAGTTTGAGGGCTGCCATGCCGAATGCACACCTGAAAGTTGGTTTCAGCCTTCTGTTAGGCGGTCTTTCCGGTCGGTGCAACCGCGACACAAATTCAACCCGAGGCTAGCGCCTCGGGTTTGAAGTGTTGGCGGTGAATGGAGGCAGCACCAGACGCCTGTCTGTCTGAAGCAACTGCCGTGCGGTCAAGCCGAAATCCGCTCGATCACCGCGCCGCAATTGGAGAGCTTTTCTTCCAGCCGCTCAAAACCGCGGTCGAGGTGGTAGACGCGGTTGACCGTCGTTTCGCCTTCGGCCGCCAGACCGGCGATGACCAGCGACACCGAGGCGCGCAGATCGGTCGCCATCACGGGTGCGCCCTTCAGCTTGGCGACGCCGTCGACGATCGCCGTTTGGCCGGACAGCGTGATGTGGGCGCCGAGCCGGGCCAGTTCCTGCACATGCATGAAGCGGTTTTCAAAGATGGTCTCGGTGATGCGCGACTTGCCCTTGGCCATGGTCATCAGGCCCATGAACTGCGCCTGCAGATCGGTCGGGAAGGCCGGAAAGGGCGCCGTCGTGACGTCGACCGGCGAAATGCCGGCGCCGTTGCGCTTAACGCGAATGCCGGAGTTGGTCGGCGTGATCTCGGTACCGGTCTGGGCAATCACATCCAACGCGGTCTGCAGCAGCTCGGGGCGGGCGCCTTCGAGCACGACATCGCCGCCGGTCATGGCCACAGCCATGGCATAGGTCCCGGTCTCGATGCGGTCGGGGATGACGCGCACGCGCGCGCCCGACAGCGATTCGACGCCATCGATGGTGATGGTTGGAGTGCCGGCGCCGGAAATTTTTGCGCCCATGGCGTTGAGGCATTCGGCGAGGTTGACGATTTCGGGCTCGCAGGCGGCGTTTTCCAGCACCGTCTCGCCCTTGGCGAGCGCCGCCGCCATCATCAGCACATGGGTGGCGCCGACGGAGACTTTCGGGAACACATAGCGATTGCCGACGAGGCGGCCGTTCCTGGTCTTGGCCAGCACATAACCAGTGTCGACATCGATGTCGGCGCCCAGCGCCTGCAGGCCTTCAAGGAACAGGTCGACCGGCCGCGTGCCGATGGCGCAACCGCCGGGAAGCGACACTTTCGCCTCGCCCATGCGGGCCAGCAGCGGGCCGATCACCCAGAACGATGCCCGCATCTTCGACACCAGCTCGTAAGGCGCGGTCGTGTCGACGATGTTGCGGGCCGAGAAATTGATGGTGCGCGAATAGCCCTCATTCTGCTTCTCGCGGCGGCCGTTGACCGAATAGTCGACGCCGTGATTGCCGAGAATGCGGATCAGCTGCTCTACATCGGCCAGATGCGGCACGTTTTCCAGCGTCAGCGTGTCGTCGGTGAGCAGCGAGGCGATCATCAGCGGCAAAGCGGCGTTTTTCGCGCCCGAAATCGGAATGCTTCCGGCGAGCTTGTTGCCGCCGACAATTCTGATGCGATCCATGAGAGAATGTCCCCTCGGCCCGATAGGCCGGTTTTCGTCAGTTTGAGTATCGGCCCGTCTAGACCATTGGCCGGCTTGGTTCAAGATTCCTGAGCCCGTTGGCCAAGTTGGCCGGCCAGTGTGGCCGATATCGGTCAGTCCTTGTGCATTTTTTCAGCAGCCGGCAGTCCTTCGGGCCGCTGGTCAGGATCACCGGTGCGCCGCGAGCGCGCTTGCGTCTTGCGCTTCATGAGATTGGCGCGCAGCTGCTCGGCCAGACGGTCCTTGCGGTCAGTCCCGTCCTTTTTTTCCGGATCAGCCTTTTTCGGTGGAATTGTCTTCTCGTCCATCGTTCCGTCCCGCCTGCAACTGGCAGGGCCTGCCGTTCAAGGGATAGCTAGCATTGTGGCGCCGCCATGTCAGCGAAACTTGTCTGGCAAAGCCTTTCACAGACGCCTTGCGCTTGCCGGTTCTATATGGCAGAAGCCCCGCCATCAGCGGCTGCGGTAGCTCAGTGGTAGAGCACTCCCTTGGTAAGGGAGAGGTCGAGAGTTCAATCCTCTCTCGCAGCACCAGATCATTCCTTTGATTTTAAAAAGATGCAGTCGCGAAGTCGGGGTCTCGTTGCGGACCAAAAAAGCCGGCTGACGCAAAAAAAGTGCCAATCCCGCGCATCCAACCGTGGCCCCCTCGCCCGGAAACATTGAGAGAAAGAGGCTCTACGGGGCCGGACGACTGCTCAACAAGTCCGGACCTGTCAACTCATGAACAGGCCGGACTGGCCGTATCCGGCATGCTGAATACTACCGCTCGCACGCTGAAAGCCAGCCGCCTCGTACGCATATCCATGACAAGAACACAGCTCGCCCAAGGACTTGCCATCGGCCGGCCATCATGATGCCATCTCGCCTGCGGAAGATAGCGTTGGGTTTTGGGGTAGAGAATGCTCTTTGGGCGAACGGCAGGTGCGACAGGGCGCATGTGCGCGGCAATTGCTGCGGCACTGGCGCTGTGCCTATGCGCGTTTGGCCCCGCTTTGGCTGAAGAGCCGAAGGCGCTGAAAGGCGTCGCGCTCATCATCGGTCAGTCCGACTACCAGCATGTCGGCAAACTGCCCAATCCGGAAAACGACGCCCGCGCCATCGAGGAGATGTTCGACAGGCTCGGCTTCGAGACCAATGTCGCCACCAACCGCGACGCGCGCAAATTGCGGCGCGATCTCGAAGGCTTCGTCGACGATGCCGAGGGCGCCGATGTCGCCATCATCTACTATTCCGGCCACGGCATCGAAGCCGGCGGCGAGAATTATCTAGTCCCTGTCGATGCCGATATCTCGGCGCTCGACAATGCCGGCGAAAAGCTGGTGCCGCTGTCGTCCATCGTCGCCGAACTGAAGGCCAAGGTGCCGGTCACCATCGTTCTGCTGGACGCCTGCCGCAACGATCCGTTCCCGCCGGGCACGCTCCTGAAGCTGGCGCCGGGCGACGAAGGCAAGCCGATTGGCGCCGGCGGTCTCGGGGAAACGCGCGGCGTGGTTTCCCTGAAGGGCGGCGCCGACGCCAAGGGCTCGGTCGACGACAGCCTCGGCCAGGTCATCGCCTTTGCCGCCGAGCCCGGCAAGGTTGCGCTGGACGGTCCGGCCGATGGCAACAGCCCCTATGCGGCAGCGATCCTGCGCCACATCGACACGATGGGCGGCGAGGAATTCGGCACCGTTTTGCGCATGATCGGCGAGGAGGTCTATCTCAAGACCAACGGCCAGCAGCGGCCCTGGGTCAATGAGAGCCTGCGCCGGCTGCTCTATTTCGGTACCCCCGCCGAGGCGCCGAAAGGCGACGAGGGGGAAATCCTAAGGGAGCGGCGCCAGCTCCTGCTGACTATCTCGACGCTACCCGATCCGGAGCGCCGCCAGATCGAAACCATAGCGCGTGACGGCAAGGTGCCGATGGATGGGCTCTACGCCATGCTGAAGGCGCTCGGGGTCGACATACCCAAGGATCCGGCTGAGCTCGACAAGCTGCTGCGTGGCCAGACCGAACGGCTGAAACACGTGTTGGCTGAACGCGAGACTTTGAAAAACCCGGACCCCGAAATTGCCAGGCTATCGAAACTCGCCGAACAGGCGGTTCAGGAAGGCGCGCTCGAAGCGGCGCAGAAATTCAACGAGCAGGCCAAGGCCCGCATCGGCGAACTTTCGTCTACGGTCGACCAGGCCGAGGCCGAGCTGAAGGCAAAGCGGCTGGAATTCGCAAAGGTCTTCGCCAGCAGTGCCAGGACTTATGAAATCTCCTTCAACTTCAAGGAGGCGGCGCAGGATTACGCCAAGGCCTTCGAGCAGGCTGCCAAATGGAGCGACGAAGACGCGTTCTACTACAAGGCGGCAGAGGCCAACGCTCTGTCGGAACAAGGGGACTTCTCCGGCGACAATGCGTATCTCGCCCAGGCCCTGACAGCCTATGAACAGGCATTGACCTATGTCACCCGCGAAAAGTTGCCGCTGCTTTGGGCGGCCACCCAGAACAATATGGGCGCCACGCTTGCTACGTTGGGCGAACGGGAAGCCGGCCGCGAAAACCTCGACAAGGCAGCTGCCGCCTATGAGCAGGCGCTGACCGTCTATACGCATGACGCCTACCCCGACGACTGGGCATCGACCTATGGCAATCTGGGCACGGTCTACTGGCGGCTCGGCCAGCGCGAGAACGGGACGGCACTGCTTGAGCGGGCAGTCGCGGCCTTCCGCTCGGCGCTCGAGGTACAGTCGTTGAAGAAACTGCCGCTGGAATGGGCGGCGACGCAGAACAATCTCGGCATCGTGCTGTCCGAGATCGGCGAACGCCAGACCACATCGGACAGTTTTCGCGCCGCAATCGAAGCGCATCGTGCGGCGCTGACCGAATACAGCAGGGAGCGCGTACCGCTCGACTGGGCGCTGAGCCAGGTCAATCTGGGGGCAGCGCTCTACCGCCTCGGTGAGCGCGAAAAGGATATCGCGACCATGCAGCAGGCGGTTGCTGCCTATCAGGCGGCGACCGGCGAAATGACCAGGGAACGCGCGCCGGCGCAATGGGCGACAATCCAGAATAATCTGAGCACGGCGCTGGAATCGATCGGAACCATTAACGGCGATGTCGCCACGCTTGAGCAGGCGCGCGACGCCGCCCTTGCATCGCTTACGGTTTGGACGCGCGAGCACGCCGCGGCGAGCTGGGCCAACGGCCAGCTGACGCTCGGCAACGCCTTGCAGCGCCTCGGCGCCAAGCAGAAGAACAAGGAACTGCTGCTGCAGGCAGCCACCGCGTACCAGGCCGCTCTGTCCGAATATCCGCGTGAGAAACTGCCGCTCGACTGGGCTTCGCTGCAGCAGAATCTGGGATCGGTCAACGACACGCTCGGCGATCTCGATACGGGAACCGATTACTACATTCAGGCGGTGACCGCGTATCGTCAGGCATGGGAGGTCTATACCGCAACCGCCGCGCCGCGCGAGTTCGCTTCGATCGGCTACAGCCTTGCAGGCACGCTGTCGAACTGGGGCGAACGCGCGGGGGACATCTCGATCCTGCGGCAGGCGATCGATGTCTACGGTCAGGTGCTCAGGGTTCGCACCCGCGACAAGGACCCAGCCAATTGGGCCAAGACGGAATTCCGCCTCGGCTGCGCATTGATGATGTCAGGCAAGCTGGCCTCTGACGATCTACTGCTGCAGCAATCGGTCGACGCGCTGCGGGCGGCGCTCGACGGGCAGACGAAAGGCGGTGATGTCACGGAGATCGGCCAGACGCGCCGCGTGCTCGGCCAGACCCTGTCGATCCTGGGCGACAATACATCCAACCTGGACTTGCTGGCGCAAGCAGCCGACATGCTGGAAGCCGCGCTCCCCGCCTACTCCAAGGACGCCGACCCGGAGGAGTGGGCCAATATCAATTACGACCTCGGCTTTGCCCTCTACAGCCAGGGCCGGATTGGTGGCGACGCCACGTTCTACGCCAAGGCCGTGGAGAGCTTCGAGAGGGCAGCGCGGATCTACGACGGTTTTCCCGACCGCATGCAATGGGCGCGCACCAAGGGCGATATCGGCAATGCCTTGCTGATGGCCGCGGACGGCAAGGACGTCGAGTTGCTCACCCGCGCGATTGCCGCCTATGACGCAGCGCTCAGCGTGGTAACGCGCGAGAATGCGCTGGCTGTCTGGGAGAACAATCAGAACAATCTCGCCGGCGGGCTGTCGAGTCTTGGTTACTGGGCGAACGATGTCGGCAAGCTGAAACGAGCCGCTCAGATCTACCGCGACCTCGCCACGGTGCGAACGATCGCCCGCGATCCCGATCTCTGGATCACCAACCAGACCAGTCTCGCGCAGACGCTGAGCATGATCGCGGCCCGCGAGCCTTCGGCTGAATTGTACGAGGAGGCGATTGTCGTCAACCGGGCGCTTGCCGAGCAGCTCGGTCGCGACCGCGATCCCGAACGTTGGGCCAATGCGCGCAACGAGATGGGCTATGCCTTGACCATGGCCGGCCGCGCCGAAAACAATGTCGCGCATTTCGAGGAGGCGGTGCTGGTCCTGCGCGAGGCGATCGTGGTGCAAAAGAAGATCAATTCGGTGCCGGCTGTCGCCTTCACGCAGGACAGCCTGTGCGACGTGCTGGTCGATCTGGGCGCCGCCCGCAAGGACAAGGCGATGGCACAGGAAGCGATCGCCGCATGCCAGGACGCGCTCGTCATCTTCCGTGACAAGAAGATGGACGATCTCGCCGCCGGTTCCGAAAAGAACCTCTCCGAGGCACAGGCGTTGCTGGCCGAGTTGCATTAATCCGAGCCCGCGCTCCCGGATGCGGGCGAATGGTGGGCACGCCAGCGTTCACGCTGTTGCGCAAGCAAACGTCATCGGCTCGCCATGGCGTGACAGAGATGCGATGTGGCAGTATCGGCTTGTGCGCCGGTCGCCGCCCGTCATTCAGGGCGGCAGGTAATCATATTCCGTTGGAGCGCCAGATGACCTCACTCACCCGCCGCAGGCTTTTGAAAACGGCTGCGGTTGCCGGCGTCGGCGGCGTTGGCCTTGCAGCGATGGCCAGGCTTGGTGGCTGGGCCGCGGCCGCACCGGAGCCGGTGGTTCTCAAGACGGCAAAGATCCAGGCCAGGTTCATGGATATCGGCCAGACCCGCGATGTGCTGACTTATGGAGAGGCCGGAATGCCGCCGGTGCTCAGGATGAAAAAGGGCGAGCCCTTTGCCGCGCGTCTCGTCAACGCCATCGACGACCCGACGACCATCCATTGGCACGGCATTCGCGTTCCAAACAAGATGGACGGTGTTCCCTTCCTAGTTCAGCCTTACGTCTATACCGGCGATCATTTCGACTACGCCTTCACGCCGCCCGACGCCGGCACGTTCTGGTATCACCCGCATTGCAACACGCTGGAGCAGATGGGCCATGGCCTCACCGGCGTGATCGTGGTCGAGAACCCCAACGATCCAAAATTCGACGCCGAAGCCGTCGTCAACCTGCGCGACTGGCGCCTCGGCGACGACGCGCAGTTCATCCAGCAATTCCGGCCGCGCGATGCCGCAAAAACCGGAACCTATGGCACGGTGCGCACCGCCAACTGGCTCGACCAGCCGCAATTCGACGCGCCGGCCGGCGGGTTGGTGCGGCTGCGGGTCGCCATCACCGATGTCACCCGCATCTACGCCTTTCGCGTCGAGGGTGCGGAGGCCGCGGTCATCGCGCTCGACGGCAATCCGGTGCCGCAGCGTTTTGCGCCCGATGCCTTGCTGCTCGGACCGGGGCAGCGCATGGAGCTCGCCATCCGCATGCCTGACCAGGAGGGCGCGATCGTCAGCCTGGGCGACATCAGGGGCACCAAACCCAAGGTCCTCGCCACCTTGCGCGCCACCGGCAGCTCGCTCAAGCGCGATTTGCGCGACCTCGCACCGCTGGAAGCCAACCCGGTGCCGGAGGTGGATCTCGCCAGCGCGAAACACATCGCGCTCTCGCTCAGCGCCACGGCGGAAAACGTGCCGAGCGACAGCATATGCGGCACGCTAGGCTACTCCTTCTGGGCCATCAACAAGGTACCGTGGCCGGGCGACACGCCGGACCCGACCGCGCCTTTGGCCGAGCTGAAGCTCGGCAAAAGCTATGTCATCGACATGGAGAATTTGACGCCGCAATCGCATCCGATGCATCTGCACGGCATGAGCTTCAAGGTGCTGTCGTCGTCGACACGCCAGGTTCAGCCGGTCATCTCCGACACCTATCTCATGCAGCCCAACGAGAAGGTTCAGCTCGGTTTCGTCGCGGACAATCCCGGCGACTGGCTGCTGCACTGCCACATCATCGAACATCAGAAAACCGGGATGACGAGCTATATCAGGGTGGTTTGACGCCGAGGCGGGTCAATCAGCCTCTACCGGGGTTGGCCTCACCTGTCGGGCCTGTTGCCGGAGAAATTGCCGCCGTCCGCTGGTTTCGTTGGCAAAGCGGGGCCGTTCCCTGCTATTCCCGCCTGCAATCAAGAAGCCGTGGACACGCTTGCATGACCAATGTCGCCCTGACCGGACTGGCCCGCGATCTCGCCAGGCGCGCCGCCGAGGGCCGCCCGGTGCGCATCGGCGTCATCGGCTCCGGCGAAATGGGCACCGACCTGGTCACGCAAGGCATGCTGATGCCCGGCATCTCGGTCGCGGCCATCTCGACACGCCGCCCGCACACCGCCCGTGACGCCATCCGCATCGCCTATGGCGATGAGGCGATGGCGGTCGAGGCGGACAGGGGCTCGAAAGTCACCGCGGCGATCGAGGCGGGCAAAATCGCCATTACCACGAACGAGATGCTGGTCACCAATCCGCTGATCGACGTCGTCATAGACGCCACCGGCAAGCCTGGTGTCGCCGCCGATTTCGACTTGAAGGCGATGGAGCACGGCAAGCATCTGGTGATGATGAATGTCGAGGCCGACGTCACGATCGGCTGCTACCTCAAGCAGCAGGCAGACCGGCTCGGCGTCGTCTATTCGGTCGGCGCCGGCGACGAGCCGTCGAGCTGCATGGAGCTGATCGAGTTCGCCTCCGCGCTCGGCTACACCATCGTCTCGGCCGGCAAGGGCAAGAACAACCCGCTCAACCACGATGCCGTTCCGGATGACTATCGCGAGGAAGCCCTTCGCCGCAACATGAACCCGCGCATGCTGGTCGAGTTCGTCGACGGCTCGAAAACCATGGTCGAGATGTGCGCCATCGCCAACGCCACCGGGCTGGTCCCAGACGTTCCCGGCATGCACGGCCCAAAGGCCGACCGCGATCAGCTGGCCAAGGTGCTCATCCCGAAGGCGGATGGCGGCATCCTGTCGAAGAAGGGCGTTGTCGACTACACCATCGGCAAGGGCGTGGCGCCCGGCGTGTTCGTCATCGTCGAGGCGACGCATCCGCGCATCGTCGAGCGCATGGACGACCTGCACATAGGCCACGGCCCCTACTACAGCTTCTTCCGGCCGTATCATCTGACCTCGCTGGAAGTGCCGCTGACGGCGGCCCGTATCATGCTCTACGGCCGCCCCGACATGGTGCCGCTGCCGAAGCCGGTGGCCGAAGTCTGCGCGGTGGCCAAGCGCGATCTCGCCACGGGCGAGACCTTCGATGCCATCGGCGAGACTTGCTACCGCTCCTGGACCATGACCGTCGAAGAGGCGCGCGTCAATCTGGCAGTGCCGGTCGGCCTGCTCGAAGGCGGCAAGGTGCTGAAACCGGTGAGGAAGGGCGAACTGCTCACCGCCGACAATGCTACGCCCGACCGCACGACCAGGCTGTTCGCTTTGCGGAAGCTGCAGGATGATTTGCTCTACGGGGCTGAGATGGCATGAACAGGCCAGCTCTCTGGCTTTGTCATGACAAGATCACTATATTGTAGTGACAGCGAACGGAGGCTTCCAGAATGAATCTCCAGATCAGAGACCCGCGCGCCCGTGACCTCGCCCGGCAGCTTGCCGAAAAGCCAAAGATTTCCTTGACCGAAGCGGTGATCGAAGCGCTCGAATCCGAGCTTCAGCGCGAACGTGAACGAGTTCCGCTGGCTGAGCGGCTGGCCGCCATATCGAACGATCTGAAGGCCAAGGCGGGAAGCGGTGGCAGGGATTTGACTAAGGATGAGATCGACGAGATGTGGGGACATTCCTGATGTTCATCGACACCTCGGTGGTGATCGCTGTCCTCGCCGGAGAGAAGACGCCGCCGATTGGAGCCGCCGGATCGGGCAGGCCTCGATACGGATCACATCTCCGCTGGTCGTGCTCGAAGCGGCGATGCGGCTTTCATCGAAGTTGGTGGTGGAGCCGCTCTTCGCCGAAAAGGCGATAGAGGACTTCCTGCGTGAGGCCGAGATCGAGGTGGTTCCGATCGAAATCGGTGATGCCAAGCTCGCGATCCAGGCTTTTTCGAACTATGGCAAAGGTCGCGGCCACCCGGCTCAGCTCAATCTCGCTGACTGCCTGTCATATGCCTCGGCAAAAAGCCGTGGGATGCCCTTGCTCTACAAAGGGAAAGACTTTTCCCACACCGATCTGGCCTGATCCTACTCCCCCAGTTCACGGTTAGGTCAGCAGCTTCGTCAGCCGCTCCCGCCCAGCAGGCCAAATGCTGCCGCGGTCGCGCCATGGGGCTTTTGACCTGCTCGCGCAACACGCCTGGTCATTGCGCTCGTGCTGACGGCGCAGACCCATCGGCTGCCATTGTAATGATCCATTCATACAGTCTGTCTCTTTGATCCGGGTTTTTCAAACGATGCCGAGATGGCAATCTCCGAACGATCAGTTGAACCCCCATTGAGGATTGAAATCTTGCAAACCATTTGGACAAGACGCGAGACGATGAAAACCCTTCTGGCAACGGGCATGGTTGCCATGCTTCAGCCTCTGGCTTTTGCAGCCAGGGCCGCCGCCAAGCTGGAATGGACCTATTTTCAGGCTGACGAGAATGGTTTCCGCCGCACGCCGGTGCTGCTGACCGGGGAAAAAGAAGCCATCCTCCTCGACGGTGGATTTACCCTGTCCGATGGCCGTGCGGTCGCGGATGCGATCAAGGCGACGGGCAAGACCCTGACGACGATCTATGTCAGTTGCAGCGACCCTGACTATTATTTTGGCCTCCGTCCCGTCGCGGATGCTTTCCCCGGCGCCAAGATCATCGCGGCCGGCGCAACGGTTGCGGCCATCAAAGCCAATGTGCAAGCCAAGCTGGATGTCTGGAGCCCACAGCTCAAGGACAATGGACCGAAGGTTCTGGCGGATGTCGTCATTCCCGAGGCTTCCGATATCACCTCACTTGAAATCGAAGGAAACAAGATCGAGATCGTCACCGTCGCCGATCTGAAAGACCGGCGGTATCTCTGGGTGCCCACCCTTGAAGCCGTGTTCGGCGGCGTGCTGATCTCGTCGGGCGTGCATGTCTGGGTTGCCGACGAACCAACCGTAGACGACCATAAAAAATGGATTGCTGCGCTTGATGAAATCACGGCGCGCAAACCCAAAATCGTGGTGCCGTCCCATCAGGTAGCCGGCGCGCCGGACGGTCTTGCGGCCGTGGAATTCACCCGCGCCTACCTCGAAGCCTTCAACGAGGAAGCCGGGAAATCGAAATCCAGCGTGGAACTGATTGCGGCGATGAAGCGGCGCTATCCTGATCTTCTTGACGTCTCGTCGCTGGAACTGGGAGCAAAGGTCGCCAAGGGTGAAATGAAGTGGGGCTGATACGGTTGGCCCGGGGCTAAGGCAGGAGCACACGGGCCACCTACAGCCCTGACGTATCGCGAACGGTTTACTTCCCCAATTCCACCGACCGCAGCCGCGCGGCTTCCACCGCCTCGGTCAGCAGCTTCGTCAGCCGGTCTTCGCCCATCAGCACGGCAAGGGCGGCTGCCGTGGTTCCGTTGGGGCTGGTCACCTGCTGGCGCAGGACGCCGGGCTCCTCGCCGCTTTCGGCAGCGAGTGCAGCAGCGCCATAGACGGTCTGCATGGCAAGCAGCCTGGCGGTCTCGGTCGGCAGCCCGGCCTTCTCGGCTGCAACCGTAAGCGCCTCGATGAAATGGAAGATGTAGGCCGGACCGGACCCCGAAACCGCCGTCACCGCGTCCATCAGGCCTTCGTCGTCGATCGTCGTCACCACACCGCTCGCCGACAGCAGCTCGGCAACGAAACGCCTGATGTCGTCGGTCACCAGCGGGTTGGAATAGACCACCATCATGCCCTTGCCGATCGCGGCCGGCGTGTTGGGCATGCAGCGGATAACAGGCGCGAGATGGCCGAGTATGTGCTCGAAGGTGGCGACCGGCGTGCCCGCGGCGATGCTGACGAAGGTGGTCCTGCCGTCGCCGAAGCGCTTATAGGCGGCGGTGACGTCGCGGATCACCTGCGGCTTGACGGCGATGACGACGAGGTCGGGCTCTGCGTCGGCGGGGATCCCGTTCGCGCCCGCGGCGACACTGCAACCGAGGTGCTCGGCGCGCTTGCGCAATTCGGCATTGGGCTCGACCACGAACACGGCTTGCGGGGCAAGCTTGCCCCATTTCAGCCAGCCCGCAAGCATGGCGTAACCCATATTGCCGCAACCGGCGAGAACAAGCCTGATCGTCATTGAGAGCCCTCCGAGACAAGGGTTCTCCTTAGACGCTAGCGGGCAGACGGGAAAGCCCCAAGGGGTGCTGGATCAGGCCAGCCGGTCAAGGTCGCCGGCGTACCGCGATCGGCCGCAGCGACACTTGCCGCAAGCCAAGCACGCCGAGCACGAAGAACAGCCACACCGGGTCGCCGCGATGGAAGAAGAAGCTTTCCAGGAACGCGTTCAGCGCCGTGAACAGCACCACCATCATGAAGAAGTCACCGAGATAGATGTTCTCCTTGCGCGGCGGGATGCGCATGTAGTCGCGCAGCGGCGCGATCACGAAAGTGTAGACGGCAACGCACAGCGCCGGGATGCCCATCAGCACCGCAATGTCGAGATAGCCGTCATGGCCATGCACGATGGTCCGGATGTCCCAGGCCCGGTCGAAAGGCTGGTCCTGGCTCAGCAGCAGCGGCGTGCCCCAGAAGCTTTCATAGCCGTAGCCGGTCCAGGGCTTCTTCGCCAGCATCTCGCCGGAGAACTCCCACAGCGTCGTGCGCCCGGTATAGGTGAGGTCGGGGAAATAGGTGGCCGCCAGCTCTTTCACCGGCGGGATGAAGACGATGCCTAAGGTACCGATGGCCGTCGCAATGATCGCCAGTGCAAACAGGATCGGCGTGCCGAACCGCATGCCGATCATGCCCGGCAGCACGACGATCAGGATCGAGAACGGCACCAGGCCGGCCGTCGTCTTGGATCCGGTGTGCAGCATGAAGATCATCGCCGCGCCGAAGATCGCCACGCCCCAGAATTTCTGGCCGCGCCGGACGAGATAGAGGCCGGCGAAGCTGAAGCAGGCCATGATTGGTCCGGCAATGTTCTTGTGGGCGAACACACCACGCCACAGGCCGGCATGTTCGGGCTCCTGCGAATCGGCCGTATGCAGGGCCTCATGCGGAAAGACGATGAGGCCGATATAGGACAGGCCGATAACGACGATCGCGCAGAATATGATGACTTTCGAAAAACTGTCGGCATCGCGCGGCAGCACCAGGACCGTCGCTATCGTCAGAACGCCAAGCAGCGTGAAGAAGGCCGCGCGCATGGCCGAGGACGGGTCGGTCGCGTTGATGACCGAAAGCATGAAAAAGCCGAGCATCAGAATCCAGGACGGGCTGAGCAGCGAGCGCACCACCTTGGGGTCGGCGAACGTCAGCAGTGAGAAGATCGAAATGGCGCCGAGCGAACTGAAGCCGAGCTGGTTGACGATGTCGCCGCCGTCGCCGGTCAGTTCCGCGCCTGCCGGCTGAAACGGCCGGAACGACACGATGATGACGGCAAATAACAGCGCGGCAATCGCCGTCGCCACGCCGTCGCGGGTGACGATGCCGCCCAGCAGCAGCTCGTCAGTTCTTCTCAGGCTGCCTGTATTGCTCATTGGCGTATCCGAATTCGGCAAGCACGCGGCCGAGCGAGACATAGACGGGGTAAAGCGCCGTCGACAGCGATCCTGTCCGCGCCAATTTGATTGCGCCGCGCACGGGCGAGGCTATCAGCAGCGCCAGGCTTTTTGCAAACACCTTGGCGCCGGCGAATGGCGTGCCGGCGCGCTTCTTCTTTTCGACCAGCGTCGAGATTACACCGTTGCGTAAGGATCGGGCGCGGATCCAGTCAGCCTCGACGCGCCGGGCCGGAACGCCTTCGCGCACCTTTGCCTCGGCGCACCAGCCAAGCACGAAACCTTTCTGCGCCGAGCGGCTGAGGAAGTCGGAATCGCCGCCGCCCATGAAGTTGAACCGCAGGTCGAGGAAGGGTGGCCCCATGATGGTGAGCACATTGCGCCCGACCAGAAGGTTGCCCGAGGAATAGAGTGCGGCCACGCGCCCGGTCTGGCGATAGGGCGGCGCAAACACCGGGTGCTCGGCCCATTTGGCGTGAGCAGGATCGGTAAACACCGGCACTTGCGGGCCACCGACAATGTCGGCGCCAAGCGTCTCCGCCGTCCTGCACATGCGCTCCAGCCAGTCCGCGTCGGCGATCTCGTCATCGTCGATGACCAGCAGGTGGCGGAAATCCGGAAAATGCAGGATCGCCGTCTGCCAGCCAGCATTGTAGGCACTGCAATTGCCCCGCTCATGCGCGATGATGACCATGCCCTTCATATCGTCGCGTTCGAACAGCGGCACGGCCGCCTGGGCGCCCTCACGCGCCTCGGCCTCGTTTTCGATGACGATGACGGCGAAGCGCCGGCTGGTTTGCTGTGCCTTGAGCGACGCCAGCGTTTCGAGCAGCAGTTGCGGCCGCTTGAAGGTCGGCAGCGTGACGACGGCTTCCATCGTCTCTGCGGCGAGCCCCGGAGAGCGTCCCGCAATCGATACCGAACCGTCCGATGGCAAAGGGATCATCCGCTCCAGCCGCATGTTTTGAATCTGGCTTTCGATAACACCGCGACGATAACGTTTCGTTAATCACCTTTCGCAGCGGCGCCTGCCGGTCCGCGCCTTTCAGCCGTTGCGTTGCGTGATTTAATCAAGGGTTCACCCAGCTTTGCTAGTGGCTGACGCCTGGATAGGTGAGATGCATCTGCTGTTCGCCACATCGATCGTGCCCGACGGCGCTCTCGCTTCGGGCTATGAGATCGCCAATGCTGCGATCATCGCCGCCTTGCGGCGCGCCGGCGTGCGCGTCACCGTCATCGGCTTCATCTGGCCGGGCAAGGCGCCCAGCGACCCCGAAAACACCATCGTGCTCGGCGCCGTCGACGTGCGCACGGAAAGCGCCTCGGCGCGGCAGAAGCTCGCCTGGCTTGGCAAGGCGGTGCTGTCAGGGCTCACCTTCGCTTCCGTGAAGCTGCGCGCGGTTTCCGACAGCGAAGTCCGTGCCGCGATCGAGCGCGCCGGTCCCTTCGACGGTTATGTCCTGAATTCCGTGCAGTTTGCCGGCGCCTTCGAAAAACTATTCGCCGACCGTCCCTCGATTTTCGTCGCCCACAATGTCGAACATGGTTCGGCCAAAGAGAATGCGGCGGCAGCAAACAGTCGCTTCCAGCGCCTGCTGTTTACCCGCGAGGCCAGGCTGCTCAAGACCATGGAGGAGCGGCTCTGCCGCCGGGCTCGCTTCGTCTTCACGCTGGCCGAGGAAGACCGCGCCGCACTCGGCGTTGCCAGCGACGACCGCTCGGCGGTGCTGCCGCTGGTGACCACTGCCACGGCGCCAAAGCCGGTCAAGCCGCGCCGTATCGATTGCGACGCGGCGCTGATCGGCACCTGGACCTGGCAGCCGAACCGCATCGGCCTCGACTGGTTCCTGGAAAAGGTCGTGCCGCATCTTCGCCGGAGTTTTCGCGTCAGGGTCGCCGGCAACATGCCGTCGGATATCACCTCTGCCCATCCCGGTGTCGAATTTGTCGGCCGCGTGCCCGACGCCCAGGATTTCGTGCGCGGCGCCGCCGTCATTCCACTGATCAGCACCGCAGGCAGCGGCGTTCAGCTCAAGACCATCGAAACCTTCGAACTCGGCCTGCCGTCGGTCGCCACCAGCCGTTCGCTGCGCGGCATCGATCATCGCCCGGCAAATTGTTTCATCACCGACGATCCGGCCGCCTTCGCCGGCGCGCTGGAGGCAGCTGCGGCCGATGTCAGGGATGTCGATGGCAGCGCCTTCCATCGCCGGCAGATCAAGGCACTGGATGCCGCCATCAGGCTCGGCCTGGAAAAGCTTGGGCCGGTGGGGGAGGAGGCGTTTGCATGAACATGCACACCGCCCGCGCCGCCTTCGGGCTCGATACGCTGAAGACGATCCTTGGCATTTCGGTCCTTGCCATCGGCTGGGATGACGCGATCGCGCTGCTCGCTCGTCTGATCGCCGAGCGGCGCTTTACCAAGGTCAGTTTTCTCAACGCTCACAACGCCAACATCGCCTCTACCGATCCGGTCTTTGCCGAGGCGCTCGACGATTTCCTCATCCTGCCTGACGGCGTTGGCGTCGATCTGGCGGCAAAGCTGCTCTACGGCGCGCCGTTCCCGGACAATCTCAACGGCACTGATCTCATTCCGGCCTTTCTGCAGGCATCGGCGAGGCCGCTGACCGTCGGGTTGCTTGGCGCCACCCGCGCCAACGCCGAGGCGGCGTCGGTCAGGCTGGCCGCGCTGGCGGTGCAGCACGAATTCGTCGTCATCCATGACGGCTATTTCTCCCCCGCCGAAGAGCAGGCGATCGTCGATCGCATCGAGGCATTGCGGCCCGACGTGCTGCTTGTGGCCATGGGCGTGCCGCGCCAGGAATTGTGGATCGCCCGTCATATCGATGCCCGCCACTGCACGCTGCCGATCGCCGTCGGCGCGCTGCTCGATTTTCTCTCCGGCACGGTGCCGCGGGCTCCTCTGTGGATGCGCCAGCTGAGGCTCGAATGGTTGTTCCGTCTGTGCATCGAGCCCGGCCGGCTGTGGCGCCGCTACGTCCTCGGCAATCCGGTGTTCCTGCTGCGTGTCGTCAGGCAGAAATTCTCGCGTCGGCCCGAGCCCGCCGGAGAGTTGCGGTGAACAGCCGCGTCGTGCCGAGCCCTGCAGCCGAGACCGGTGCCCTGCCGCAAACGCCGACGGCGGCGGTGGTGACCGCCAGCTATGCGCCGGATTTCGAACGCTGCCGCCTGTTGTGCGAGACCCTCGACCGCCATGTCTCCGGCGTGGCGCATCATTACATTCTGGTCGAGCACCGCGACGTGGCGCTGTTTCGCCAGTTGGAAAACGACCGCCGCAGCGTTGTCGACGAGCGCGACCTGCTACCGCGCTGGTTGCGTGTGTTCGACGATCCGATGAGCCTCTTTCGCCGTCGCATCTGGCTCAGTCTCAAGACCCAGCCGCTGCGCGGCTGGCATGTGCAGCAGCTGCGCCGCATCGCCATCGCTGCGCATGCTGAAGAAGACGTGCTGGTCTTCTGTGATTCCGACGTCGCCTTCCTCAAGCCATTCGATCTGAGCGCCTTCTGGCGCGACGGCAAGGTGCGGCTGTTCCGGCGCGACGGCGTGCTGTCGAGCGACGGTCACGACGAGCATCGCATCTGGTCGCGCAATGCGGCCTCGGCGATTGGTATCGATGCATCCGAGGTTTCGAACCACGACTATATTTCGACGCTGATCGCCTGGCGCCGTCAGACCGTGACGGCGATGTGCGCCGAGATCGAGAAGGTGCACGCGCGCGGCTGGGTCGAGGTCATCGCTTCAGTGCGCCGGTTCTCCGAATGCATGATCTATGGCCGCTATGTCGACGATGTGCTGAAGGGCGCTGGCCATTTCCGCGGCTCGGAGGAATTCTGCCGCGTGCACTGGACCGGGGAGGCGCTGTCGGATGACGAATTCCGCAGCTTCGTCGCCGCTATGGCACCGGGGCAGGTGGCGATCGGCATGCAATCCTTCATCGGCACCGATATCGGCCGCATCCGCCGCCTGATCGGATTGGCTTAGATTGCCTTGGCGGGCTTGCGCAGCGCCGAATAGGTCAGCAGCGCCGAGGCGAGATAGAGCAGCAGGAAGACGACATTGAGCGATACGACAAGCCTGGGCGTGTCGGCAATCGTGGTCAGCACATAGGTCAACAGCACCGCCTTCAGCCCCGCCAGCAGGCCGAGGTTGAGCGCCCTGAGCGCGGTCTGGCCGCGCGCGAACAGCAGCTCGGCCTGGTATTCGACCAGGTTGCGCAGTCCCGGCACGCCGATTGCCAATGCCACCAAGGGCGACGCCTCGGCGACATTCCGGCCAAGTGCATTGGGGAAGAAATGCAGCACGATGCCGAGTGCGGCCAGCGCCAATGTCGACACCAGGAACACGCCGGCTTCGATACCGCTCTTGACCCGCAGTCGCGACAACAGCTCCGGCGACCGCATCATCTTCTGCACCAGCATCATCGAGAAGGTGCGGATCGGTATTGCCGTCAGGTCGACCAGCCGCATGATGATGGCATAGATGCCGGCCAGATGCGGCCCGCCGATCGCCAGGACAAGCAGCTTGTCGAATTCCGACTGCAGGTAGAACAGCACTTCGGCGCCGGCAACATAGATCGAATCGGCAAGCCGCCTGAGATAGAGCTCGGTGCGCAGCCTCAGCCGCTGGCGTGGATAATAGAAGCCGAAGGCCAGCAGCAGCGAGGCGGCGTTGGCGCCGATGTAGAACAATGACCAGATCCAGACGCTGTGCTGCCCCGACAGCATGAACAGCACGGCGCCCAGCGCACGGAACGCCGTGGTCACGATCGACAGCACCGCGGCGCGGCCGAATTTGCCGAGCCCGTTGTTGACGATCAGCACCACCTCGACCGGCCGCCACAAAAGCGCTTCGGCAAAGACGATTGCGGCAAAGACGGCCAGAGGCACGGTGCTGGCGAAGAAGATCAGGTAGACGCCCCAGGAGGCCGCCGCCAGCAGTGGTAAGGACACGGCGCCAAGCAAAAGGAAGCCGGCGGTGAAGGTGCCGATCAGATTGGGGCGGATGGTGGCTGTGCGGTAAAGCGCCGAGATGAAGCCGAAGGCGAGGATGCGCGACAGCATGACGCCGGCCGCCGAGGCGGTGGCGAACATGCCGAACTCGGCAATCGACAGCGTGTTGGCAAGTGCGATGAAATAGGCAAGCGAGAACACCAGCCGCCCGCCGGCGCCGCTGATGGCTGAAAGATAGTCGCGAACCAGCCCCCGTCTTTCGGCAAGGAAGGTGCCGATGCGGGCGAGTGTCCGCCTTTGCGGTATGTCGCTGGCCTGCGTCATATCGAGGAAAGCCGTAAGCCGGAAAGCTTAACGTGCGGTTCTGACGCCATTTTACAGATCCCGGCAATGCGTGGCGAAGCGAGAAACTTTCACTTGCAGACTTCGGAAATTAACCTTTTGTTTCCCATGCCTGTTTAGCGTGACTTAACGATTGGCCGACCGCCGCTCCCGCGCCGTCGAAGGTAAAGTTTCGAGACAATGGTCGACAGGGAAAACCGTGAAGACTGGAGGCGCGAGCGCTCCCTCCTGGCGCTCGGCAAAGCCGTGCGCGGCGATGAGGCGGCGGATGCGTCGGCGGTCTCGATCGGTGACCGGGTGGATCCGTCATGGCGCGAGGATGCCGCCACGCGTCACCGCATAGCCCGCTCGCAACGCGAGGCGCGGTCGAATCCGGCGCCAACGTCACCGCCCGAGCCGCCGCAGTTCCAGGCCGACGGCGAACCCGTTTCGGCCGCCAGCGCGCGTGAGGAGCCTGTTTCCGGCCGGCGTCAGCAGCACGCCGCCTATGAGCCCCGCTCTTTCCACGAGCAGCGACCGGACCGCGACGACGATGACGGGCAGGAATGGAAACCGCTGATCGATCCGCTCCAGGTCGTCCGCGGCATTAGTCGTTCCAAGTTGCTGATCGTCTCGACGACGATATTGGGGACGGTGCTCGGCGTCGCCGTCGCCGTTTCGACACCGAAGAAATACGAAGCCACCACACAGATGGTCATCGAGCCAGGCGACCTGAAGCTTTCCGACAACGATCTCACCCAACCGGTCGGGCAGCCCGATGCGGCGCTGGCTGTTGTCGAAACCCGCATCAAGATGGTGACATCCGGCAAGGTCCTTGACAAGGTCGTGGCCGATCTCAATCTCGTCGACGATCCGGAGTTCAACGGACAGGGCTCTGGCGGCCTTGGCGTCCTGTCGCTCATTCGCTCGATACTGTCGCGCCAGGATGGCCCTGGCGGCGGCGGTGAAGTGCGCCGCCAGGCGCTGGCGGTCGGCAATCTGGCCAAGAGCCTGTCGGTTGAGCGCAGCGGCAAGAGCTTTGTCGTTTCCATCAGCGCCACCACTCAAAGCGCCGACAAATCGGCGAAGATAGCCAATACGACCAGGGACGTTTTCCAGCAGGAGGCGGCCCAATACCAGTTCGGGATGGCCGGGCGCGCGACGGACCAGCTGACGGCCAAGCTCGATGACCTGCGCAAGGATGTCGAGACAGCGGAGCGCAAGGTCGAGGATTTCAGGGCCACGCATGATCTCGTCGACGCGCAGGGCCATCTGATCAGCGACGACCAGATGCTGAAGCTCAACGAGCAGTTCTCAGTCACCCGGGCCCGTACGCTGGAACTCAATGCCCGGGCCGCGTCGGCGCGTTCGCTGGACGTTAATTCGGTCATCAACGGCACGTTGCCGGAAGAAATCAATTCCAACACGATGAGCGAACTGCGCGCGCAATATGCAGCTTTGAAGCAGGAGGCCGACCGCGCCGCCGTGCGTCTGGGACCGCGTCATCCCGAATACCAGGCGCTCAGTGCCCAGCTCGACGGCTCGCGCGAGCGCATCGCAGGCGAACTGCGCCGCATCGCCTCGTCGCTGCAGGTCGATTTGAAGCGCTCGGTCCAGCTTGAGCAGGATCTCGCTTCCCGCCTGGCTCAGGCAAAGGTCCAGAGCGGCGACGTCAACAGCGATCTGGTCAGCCTGCGCGAACTGGAGCGTGATGCCACGGCCAAACGCTCCGTCTACGAACAGTACCTTCTGCGCGCCAAGGAGACCGGCGAACAGCAAAACATCAACACCACCAACATCAATCTGATGACCCCCGCGCAGCCGCCGCTCGAGCCCAACGGACCGTCGCGGGCTGTAATAGCGCTGGCTGGCCTGCTGCTCGGACTTGCTTCGGGCATCGGTCTCGGCGCCATGCGCGGCGCCTTTGCCAGCCTGCGCGGCGCTGCCAATTCGCGTTCGCGCGGCAGAATGGACGAACGCCGCCCTCCGGTCGAGGACAAGATCTATCGCGCGCCGCTGCCTGCGCCGCCGCCGCCAGCAGCACCTCCGGTGTTGCCGGTCGAGACCGCTCCCGCCCGCAGCCCGGGTCTGTTCGGCGGACTGTTCTCGGCGATGCGCAAAGCCACGCCGGGTAGCGGGACGTCAGGCGATCGGCCCGTCGAGACCTACCGCGCCCAACCAGCCGCCGAAGATATAAGGCCGGTGCAGGAGCCTGTGGGCTATCGCCAGCCGGACTTCCGGAACGAGGTTCCGCACGCCAATCCCCCTGCGCAGCAGCCTGGCTACGCGCAGCCTCGTCAGCCGGCTGGCTATGCCTATTCGCAGGCTCAGCCGATGCCCGCGGCGTCCGGGCCGTGGTCTTCTCCGCAGCCCGCTGGGGCGGCGCAGGAAGACCAGCAGGCGCAAATCGACGATATCCGCGCCAGCCTGCGCGAATTTCGCGAAGCGGTGCGCGAACTCACCGAAAGCCGTTCGCACCGCCGCTATTTCTGAGCAATTCCAGGAAAAATGTGAAACGGTTTTCCCGGGAAAAGCGCGTAGCGCGCTTTCCCTTGGGAATTGCGTCAAAACAAGAAATAGACCGGTTCAGCCTTTCCGTGAAAGGATGAGTCGCTCTGAGCCCGTCAGCACAGAATAAAAGCTGCCGGTTTCGAGTTTACGGCATGTGACGGCGCTTTGACGGGATTGCTTAGGCCAAATTTCGTGACAATGCCGCGCAGCATGGCGCCCAAAAAGCGCTGCCGTCGGGCTTTACCCGAATGGGCGGAACGTTTGGAACAACGACATGCACGAAGCAACGTTCAAGGCGGGCGCCGCGCCTTGGCTGGAATGATGTCGAGGATGGTTCATGGCCGAAGTGATTGACGGAAAGATCGTCGCCGCAGACGTGGTTCAGAAGGTCAAGGCCTTGACCGACGACCTGGTCGCCAAGGGAAAGGCCCAGCCCGGCTTGGCGGTGGTCATCGTCGGCGAGGATCCGGCAAGCCAGGTCTATGTCGCGTCGAAGTCGCGCACCGCCAAGGAATGCGGCTTTCATTCGCTGCAGCACACACTGCCGGCCGACACGTCCGAAGCGGCACTGCTGAAGATCATCGGCGAACTCAACGCCGATCCGGCCATCAACGGCATTCTGGTGCAGCTGCCGCTTCCCGCCCATATCGATGCCGGCAAGATCATCCAGGCCATCGCACCGCAAAAGGATGTCGACGGCTTTCATTTCATCAATGTCGGCAAGCTCGGCACCGGCGAACTCGAAACAGCCTTCGTGCCCTGCACGCCGGCCGGCTCCATGCTTTTGATCGAACGCGTGCGCGGCAAGGATCTTTCCGGCCTCAACGCGGTCGTCGTCGGCCGCTCCAACATCGTCGGCAAGCCGATGGCAAATCTGTTGCTTGCCGCCAACTGCACCGTAACCATCGCCCACAGCCGCACCAAGGATCTGCCGGCACTGGCCCGCACAGCCGACATTCTGGTTGCCGCCGTCGGCCGGCCCGAAATGATCAAGGGCGACTGGGTCAAGCCCGGCGCCACCGTGATCGATGTCGGGATCAACCGCATTGCCGCACCCGAGAAGGGCGAAGGCAAAACCCGCCTCGTCGGCGATGTAGCCTATGCCGAAGCGGCCAAGGCCGCCGGCGCCATTACCCCCGTGCCCGGCGGTGTCGGACCGATGACCATTGCCATGCTGATGGCCAATACGTTAGCCTCAGCCTACCTTGCGGCCGGCTTGAAGCGGCCTTCCTTCTGACCCAGAAAGCAGCTTCTTTGCCGAACCTTACTATACCCTCTGAACGGCCGGTCGTGGATGATCCCGTTCAAGGGGGCCGGCAATTCGCGTTCCTGCTGGTCGACAAGTTTTCGATGTTTTCGCTGGCAGCGGCGATCGATACCTTCCGCTCGGCCAACCGCCTGCTCGGCCGCGATTTCTATGGCTGGACGACGGTCTCGGCCGACGGCGATCCCGTCATGGCCTCCAACGGCCTGCCGCTCAAGATCGACTATGCCGTCGCCGATTTGCCGCCCGTCGATATCCTGTTCGTGTCGGTGGGCCTGTCGGTCGAGTTCCCCGGCAAGAGCAAGGTGCTGGCGGCGCTGCGCAGCTGGGGCCGGCGCGGCAATGCGCTCGGCGCGCTGTCGGTCGGCTCTTACCTCCTGGCCGAAGCCGGTCAGCTCGAAGGTTATCGCTGCACCATCCATTGGGAAAACCGCGCCGGCTTCGTCGAGCGCTTTCCCGACATCAATTGCACCGGCAACGTCTTCGAGATCGACCGCAAGCGCTACACCTGCGCCGGCGGCACCACCTCGATCGACCTGATGCTGGAGATCGTGCGTGGCGACTTCGGCTCGAACCTCGCCAACGGCGTTGCCAACCAGTTCCAGCATGAGCGCATCCGCTCCGCCGGCGACCGCCAGCGCGTCGGGCCGGAGCGCGACCTGACCGGCAAGTCGGAGAAGCTAAGGCGCATCGTCGAACTGATGGCCGACCATCTCGACGAGCCGCTATCAGCCGTGCAGCTTGCCAAATCGGCGGGCCTGTCGGTGCGCCAGGTCGAGCGCTTGTTCCTGCGCCATTTGAGCGTCACGCCCGGTCGTTACTACATGCGGCTCAGGCTTGAGCGGGCGCGCGAACTGCTGCGCCAGACCAACATGCCGATCCTCGACGTGGCCATTGCCACCGGCTTTACCTCGCACTCCTATTTCGCGCAGAGCTATCGGCTGCAGTTCGGCCGTCCGCCTTCCGAAGAGCGGCGCACCACGTACTGACGCGGTGCTGAGCCGGCCTCGGAACAGGCCTCGGCCGGCGCCGATCCTGTTACACGGCAACCGTTCGTGACCCGCTCCGGGGCTTGTGCCCGGACGCGCCGTCAAATAGCTTCCGGCGCGGATCAGAGGGCGGTCTCAAGGAGATTTCCATGGCGGGACTTTTGCGGAGCGTCGCTGCGGCGCTGCTCCTTTTGTCGATGACTTCGCTCGGCTTTGCCGCCAACAAGGTCATCATCATTCTTGACGCTTCGGGCTCGATGTGGGCCCAGATCGACGGCAAGCCGAAGCTCGAGATCGCGCGCGAATCGCTGAGGACCGTACTGCAGTCGGTCCCGGGCGACGACGAGATCGGCTTAATGGCCTATGGCCACCGCGAAAAGGGCAGCTGCGACGACATCGAGCTGATCGTGCCGCCGCAAGCCGGCTCGGCTAGCGCCATTTCGGCCGCTGCCGACAGCCTGAAATTCCTCGGCAAGACGCCGCTGACCGCAGCCGTCAAGCAGGCGGCCGAAGCTCTGAAATACACCGAGGACAAGGCGACCGTGGTTCTCATCACCGATGGGCTTGAAACCTGCGAAGGTGACCCGTGCGCGCTGGGCAAGGAACTGGAGGCCTCAGGCGTCGATTTCACCGTCGACGTCGTCGGCTTCGGCCTGACCGCTGACGAGGGCAAGCAGATCGCCTGCCTTGCCGACAACACCGGCGGCAAATATATCCAGGCCTCGGACGAGAAGGCGCTGCAGGAAGCACTGGTCGAAACCGTCGCCGCGCCGGCTCCGGCGCCGGCACCCGAACCCGCTCCGGCGCCTGCCCCTGAACCGGCAAAGCCCGAATTCAATTTCATCCCGACCGTGGTCATGGCGGAAGGCGGCGATCCGATCACCGACGGCAATGCCTGGGAGGTCTACAAGGCCAAGCCTGATGGCACGCGTGGCTACAACGTCACCACCGAATACGGCGCCTACAAGGGCAATCTGGAGCCGGGCGACTACATCATCGTCGCGCGCGACGGGGAGGCCAAGACCGAACAAAAGCTCAAGGTCGAGGCAAGCCAGATCTACAAGCCGCTCTTCACCCTGAATGCCGGCACGCTCATCATTCATCCGCGACCAAGCGTGGGGGCGGATGTTGTCGATGGCGCGGCTGTCGTGATCGACTATCCGGGCGCCGATAACCCCGCGACCTACTATGGCACCACCAAGGTGGTGTTGCCGGCCGGCGACGAGAAAGTGACTGTCACCATCGGCCAGGGCGTGGCTACCGAGACGATTCCGCTCGCTGCCGGCAAGACGGTCGAAAAGGACATCATCGTCGGCGTCGGGCATGTCGTGGCCAACGCCTACTATGTCGCCGGCGGCGACAAGGCCGATGGTTCAGGCATCGGCTTCAAGGTCTTCAAGGCGAAAAAGAAGATCGACGGGACCAGGGAAGAGGTGACCTACTCCTATGGCCCTGACAGCAAGTTCGATCTGCCGGCCGATGACTATGTGTTGATTGCGACGGTCGACCTCGCGGTCGTCGAGCGGCCGTTCACCGTCAAGGTCGGCGAATTCCAGGATGTGAAGGTCGCCATGAACGCCGGCGTGCTGGCAATCACCGCGCCCGGCGCTTCAAAGATCGAGATTTTCGAGGCTAAGAAAGACATCAACGGCAATCGCAAGTCGCTTGGCTACGCTTACGACCAGAAGTATCAGGCGGCGATAGCGACCGGCGATTATGTGGTCGTTTCGGAGAAGTCGGACAACAGCTCGAAGGAAGGCACCGTAACGGTCAAGGCCGGCGAGCGAGCCGAGCTCACGGTGCAATAGGATCGTATGGACGAACGCAAAAAAGGGCGGCCACGAGTCGCCCTTTTTCATGGATAAGGCAATCTGGTCAGGCCGTGCCGAAAGCACTGGCGCCGTGGTCGGCGCGGCCGACCAACTGGCGGAAACCAGCGAACAGCTCGCGGCCGAAACCGAACTCGTTGCCGATGAGATCGATGTCGGCCGTGCGGCGCAGCGCGAGCTCAGGCCCCGGCACCAGCACTTCCAGCGTGCCGGCATCGGCGTCGAGCCGGATGATGTCGCCGTCATGGATCCTGGCGATCGGCCCTTCCTCGACCGCTTCCGGCGTTACATGGATCGCCGCCGGCACCTTGCCGGAAGCGCCAGACATGCGCCCGTCCGTGACCAGCGCGACGCGCTGGCCACGATCCTGCAGGATGCCGAGCACGGTGGTCAGCTTGTGCAGTTCCGGCATGCCGTTTGCCTTCGGGCCCTGGAAGCGGATGACGGCGATGAAGTCGCCGGTCAGCGTGCCGGCCTTGAAGGCTTCGTTCAGTCCCTGCTGGCTGTCGAACACCTTGGCCGGCGCCTCGATGACGCGGCGTTCCGGCTTCACGGCGGACGTCTTGATGACGGCGTGGCCGAGATTGCCGGCGAGCACTTTCAGGCCGCCGGTCGGCTGGAAGGCCTTCTTGAACGGCGCCAGCACCTTCTCGTCGCCGCTTTCCAGCGGCGAGGCTTCACGCACGACGCCGCCATCTTCGCCGAGCCGGGCCTCGACCGCATAGGGCCTCAGGCCTTCGCCCCATACCGTCTGCACATCCTCATGCAGGATGCCTTCGTCGAGCAATTCGCGGATCAGGAAGCCGAGCCCGCCGGCGGCATGGAAATGGTTCACGTCGGCAAGCCCGTTCGGATAGACGCGCGCGAGAAGCGGCACCGCTTCCGACAGGTCGGAAATGTCCTGCCAGGTAAGCGTGATGCCGGCCGCCGCGGCCATGGCGATGAGATGGATGGTGTGGTTGGTAGAGCCGCCGGTGGCGTGCAGGCCGACGACGCCATTGACGAAAGAGCGCTCGTCGATCATGCGGCCGACCGGCGTGTAGGCGTTGCCGAGCGCGGTGATCGCCAGGGCTCGCCTGGTCGCCTCGCGCGTCAGCGCGTCGCGCAGCGGCGTGCCTGGATTGACGAAGGACGCGCCGGGCGTATGCAGGCCCATGATCTCCATCAGCATCTGGTTGGAATTGGCGGTGCCATAGAACGTGCAGGTGCCCGGCCCGTGATAGGATTTGGACTCCGCTTCGAGCAGTTCTGCGCGTCCGGCCTTGCCCTCGGCATAGAGCTGGCGGACCTTGGCCTTCTCGTCATTGGGGAGGCCCGTCGTCATCGGCCCTGCCGGCACGAACACCGCCGGCAGATGGCCAAAGGTGAGGGCTGCAATCACCAGCCCCGGCACGATCTTGTCGCAGACGCCGAGATAGACGGCGGCGTCGAACATGTTGTGCGACAGGCCGATCGCCGCCGACATGGCGATGACGTCGCGCGAAAACAGCGACAGCTCCATGCCGGGCTGTCCCTGGGTCACGCCGTCGCACATGGCGGGCACGCCGCCGGCCACTTGCGCGATGCCGCCAACTTCCTTCGCGGCTTCCTTGATCAGCGCCGGGAAGGTTTCGAAGGGCTGATGCGCCGACAGCATGTCATTGTAGGAGGTTATGATGCCGAGGTTCGGCACCTTGTCGGCGCCGAGCGCCAGCTTTTCAGACGGGCTGCAGACGGCAAAGCCATGCGCGAGGTTGCCGCAAGACAGGACGCCCCGGTTGGCGGTGCGGCTGGACGCCTCGGCGATGCGGCCGAGATAGCGCTCGCGGCCGGCTTTCGAGCGTTGGCGGATGCGTTCCGTGATGGCTTCGATGTCGCGTCTGGCTGTCATGGTCGGTCCTTTCGAGCCCCGGAAGAACGTCCTCCACCGTCTGCCGGGACTACTTTGCGTGAAATCAGGGTGCCCAGAACACCTCTACCGGGGTGGGTGCCGCTTCGAGCACTTTGCGGATGGGCTTTTTCGCACCCGGTCCCATCGCACCGTCGAAGGCGGTGCGCTTGTCCTCGCCTTCTATATGCAGCGCGATGAAGCCGGCGTCGACGATCCGCGCCAGCGGCAGCGTCAACCGGGGTTCGCCGGCGCTTGCCGCGTGAACCGGCAGCACGATCCTTGATGAGGCCGGGTCGAGCAAATCGCCGAGATTCTCGGCGTCGGGAAAGAACGAGGCGGTGTGGCCGTCGCCGCCCATGCCGAGCACGACGACATCGAGGGGCCAGGGCAGAGCCTTCAGCGCCGCATCGTCGGCCGCCGCGGCGGTCTCGATGCTTGCCGCCTCATGGTAGAGCGGCACGAAGTGCGCGGCAGCCGCCTTGTTCTGCAGCAGGTTGGCCGCGACCAGCCCCGCATTCGAGCGCGGCGAGGAGGCCGGCACGAACCGTTCGTCGACCAGCGTCACCGTCACCTTGTTCCAGGCGATCGGAATGGCCGAAAGTGCTGCAAAGAACTTTGCCGGCGTGGTGCCGCCGGAAACGGCAAGCAGGGCCGTGCCGCGCTCGTCGATGGCCTTGGTCAGGCGCGCCGCGACATTGCCGGCAAGGGCTGCCGCCAGATCCTGGCGCCCGGCAAAGCCGTTCCAGTTATAGACGGGCTCGCTCAATTGCTTTCGTGCCATGTCCGCCCGTCGCGTTCGATCAGCGCAATCGAGGCCGAGGGACCCCATGTGCCGGCCGTATAGCCTTGCGCCTCCTGCCTGGCGCTTTCCCAGGCGTTCTGGATCGGGTCGATCCACTTCCATGCCGCCTCGACTTCGTCGCGGCGCATGAACAGCGTCTGGTTGCCGCGGATAACATCCATGATCAGCCGTTCATAGGCGTCCGGCGCGCGGCCGTCGAAAGATGTTGCAAAGCTCATGTCGAGCGGGATCTGGCGCAGCCGCATGCCGCCCGGGCCTGGATCCTTGATCATGATGAACTGCTTGACGCCTTCGTCGGGCTGCAGCCGGATCACCAGTTGGTTGGCTGAGATCGGCCCGGCGCTGTCGCCGAAGATCGAATGCGGGATCGGCTTGAACTCGATGACGATTTCCGAAACGCGGGTCGCCAGCCTTTTTCCGGTCCTGAGATAGAATGGCACGCCGGCCCAGCGCCAATTGCCGATCTCAGCCTTGATGGCGACGAAAGTCTCCGTGGAGCTGTCTTTGCCAAGTTCCTCGACATAGCCTTTCACCGCGCCGCCTGCAGAGGCGCCGGCGCGGTATTGGCCGCGCACGGTGTGCTTGGGTGCCTCATTGCCGTTGATGCGCTTCAGCGCCCGCAGCACCTTCAGCTTCTCGTCGCGCACGGCATCGGCATCCATCGACGATGGCGCCTCCATGGCAACCAGGCAGAGCAACTGCAGCATGTGGTTCTGCACCATGTCGCGCAGCGCGCCGGCCTTGTCGTAGTAGGTGACGCGGTCTTCAAGACCGACGGTCTCGGCCACCGTGATCTGCACATGGTCGATATGGGCAGAATTCCAAAGCGGCTCATAGAGCGCGTTGGCAAAGCGCAGCGCCATCAGGTTCTGCACCGTCTCCTTTCCGAGATAGTGGTCGATGCGGAAGATCTGGCTTTCGTGGAAGTCGTCTCCAACCACGTCGTTGAGCTTGCGCGCCGAATCGAGGTCGCGGCCGATCGGCTTCTCCAGCACGATGCGCGAATTCGGCGTGATGAGATTGTGGGCTTTCAGCTGGTGCGAGATGTCGCCGAACAGCGCCGGCGCAACCGCCAGATAGAAAGCGCGAATGCGGTCGCTTTCGCCGATCGCCTTTTTCAGCTTGTCGAAGCCGGCACCCGTCGTCGCGTCGGCCGACACGTAGGACAGCCGGGCAAGGAATGTCTTGAGTTCCTCGGCGTCGATGTCGGCCGGCTTCACATGCTGGGAGATCGCCTGCTTGGCGAAAGCCTGGAATTCCTCGTCGCTCATTTTCGAGCGCGAGGTGCCGATGATGCGGGTCGGCTCGGAAAACTGGTGGTCGCGCTGGCGGTGGTAGAGCGAGGGAAGCAGCTTGCGTTCCGACAGGTCGCCGGTGCCGCCGAAAATGATGAAGTCGAAAGGATCGACGGGAATGATCTGGCTGGTCATGGTCTGTCCGCTTTGACGCCGCTCGCTGTGACGCGGCAGGATATAATCTAATCGATTTAAACTATCCAGTGCCATGGTGTCACATCGAGGCCAAATCACTGCATATTGATTCGCTCCAAATGTGCCTTGACACTGGCTGCCACCCGGAGGCTTTTCGTCAAGCGATGGTCCCGGGGCTTTCGCGCCTGCAACATAAAGCGGGAATGTGACGAAAGCTAATGCGTGTCGCCCAGAAGTGCGAAGCGGTTCTGGGAGACAGACACGCATCAAACAAAAAGGAAAATGCGCTTGCGACGTGGGTCTTCAATGAGCGGAAAAAGCATGCGTCTGGAAAACAAGGTTGCCGTCATCACGGGTGCTGCGTCAGGTTTCGGCGAAGGCATGGCCAGGCGCTTTGCCGAAGAGGGCGCCAAGGTCGTCGTCGCCGACCTCAACGCCAAGGGCGCGGAGCGCGTTGCAGCAGAGATCGGCCAGGCCGCGATCTGGACCCAGACCGACGTTTCGCAGCGTTCCGAATTCGACGAGATGGTCTATGCCGCAAAAAGCGCCTTCGGCCGCATCGATATCATGGTCAACAATGCCGGCTACACCCATCGCAATGGCGACATGCTCGACGTCGACGAGGCGACCTTCGACCTGATCACTTCAGTCAACATGAAGGCGATCTATCACGCCGCACTTGCCGTGGTGCCGATCATGGAGCGGCAGGGCGGCGGCGTCATCCTGACCACGGCTTCGACCGCCGGTCTGCGGCCGCGGCCGGGGCTCACCTGGTACAATGCCTCGAAGGGCTGGGCGATCACCGCGACCAAGTCGATGGCGGTCGAACTCGCGCCCAAGAACATCCGCGTGAACTGCCTTTGCCCGGTCGCCGGCGAGACCGGCATGCTGGAGAAATTCATGGGCACTGACACGCCCGAGATCCGCGAGAAATTCCGTGCCTCGATACCGCTCGGCCGTCTGTCGACGCCACTCGATATTGCCAACGCTGCGCTTTGGCTCGCGTCGGACGAAGCCGCCTTCATCACCGGCGTGGCGCTGGAGGTCGACGGCGGCCGCTGCATTTGAGCAATTCGGGAAGTACCTCGCTGTTAGCAATGCATGGCAGACAGAGCCACGTCGGCAAGAGTTCGCATTGGTGCGCCGGCCAGCCGAGGAACGAACAGTTGACGTCGTCACGCCGGACCCCAGTTTGACTTCTCGATCCCCCGAAAGGCATAACGGATCGTGGATAGTGTTGGCGGGTGATGAAGATCAGGCAGCAGAAAAGTCGCTACGATCTGGGATGGCGGCTGCGGCTTTACCTGGCCACGCGTGCGCGGGCACAAAGCAAGGCAATTTTCATCGGCATTACCGGAAGCTCCGGCAAGACCACGGCGGGAAGCCTGCTTGGACACATCCTGGCCGGTCATGGTTCGGTCCATACACAGGTTCTGGCCAACACGATGAAACTGTTGGTCTCGACGCTATCCAGGCGAATGGGAAAGGGCGGCAAAACCGACTACGTCGTCTTCGAGGCTGCTGCATTCGGCCCGGATACAATGAAGCCCATGGCCGAATTGCTTCGCCCCAACGTGGCTGTTGTCACAATGGTCCGGCTGGAGCATCGGGCCAGTTTCAAGACTGTGGAAAACGTCGCTCGAGAAAAGAGCGCCCTGGTCGCGGCGCTGGAGCCGGGCGGCTTCGCGATGCTCAATGCCGATGACCCTCTTGTGATGGGCATGGCCTCGGCGAGCGACTGCCGTTCCGTCACATTCGGCACATCGGAGCAGGCGGATTATCGCGTCAGCGATATCGAGGCCTCCTATCCCAAGCCGTTGCGGTTCTCGCTCCACTGGCGCGGCGGTGTGCTCAATATCGAGACGTCGTTCCCCGGCGAGCATTTCTGGCTGCCGACTTCAGCGGCGGTGGCAACCGCTCTTGAGCTGGGCGTGCCTGCGCAGATGGTCAAGCACAGGATCGCGACGTTCCAGCCTCTGGAAAATCGCGGCCAGGTGCTCGTCCCCGCGGGTGGCCCCCACTTCATCGTGGATGCCGCAAAGGCGCCCTGGCATTCGCTGAGCCTTGCCTTCGACATGGTAGCCGGATCGACATTTGGGCGAAAACGTATCGTTCTTGGCCAGCTATCGGATTTTTCCGGCTCGAATAACAGATATGCCCAAGCTTACAGCAGCGCGCGCGAGATTGCAGACCAGGTGATTTATGCCGGCGATCATGCCCATCGCTCCAAGGCGAACCAGGCAGATCGCGACAGCGGCCGCTTCATCGAATTGCGCACGGCGAGGGAAGTGTCGGACTACATCGCCCAAACCGCGCAGCCTGACGAGTTGATCCTGCTCAAGAGCTCGTCCAATCTGCACCTCGAGCGTGTCGCACTTGCCTGGACCCACAACGTCGAGTGCTGGGTTTCGGTATGCGGCAAAACCGAGGGATGCGAGCAATGCGGCCTCTATGAAGTGCCGTTTGAGCAGCACCGTGAGTTTGTGGCGCAGAGAAAATCGAAGCGCCGCAAGCACAGACTGCTGCGGCTCCTCGGTCGCTAGAACTCTTTGGCTCAAGCACGCCAGCGCCCGTTTGACTCTGGAACTTGGCACGACGCATATTAGGCTGAGCTAAAAGCTGGCGGGGTGTGAAACTGGAATCGCTGAAAATTCGCAAGGACTTGGGCTGGGCGCTGCGACGGCTGCAGGCGCGCTGGGTGCGGGCGCGTAACGAGGCGACGTTCATCGGCATTACCGGCAGCTCCGGTAAATCCACATCCACCAGCCTGCTTGCACACATACTGGGCGCCCAAGGCAAGGTGCATCTACAGGCCCAGGCCAATACAATGCCTGCGCTCATCCGAACGCTTTACAAGCGCCTGAGGAAGGCCGGCAAAGTCGATTACGTCGTTTTCGAAGCCGGCGCTTCCGACTTCGGCACGATCAGCGCCATGGCGCAGATGCTGAAGCCGAGTGTGGCGGTGGTTACGATGATCCGTCTGGAGCATTTCGGCAAGTTCAGGACTCTGGAAGCTGTGGCGGGAGAGAAGCGGGCGCTGGTCGAGGCACTCCAACCCGATGGACTTGCGGTTCTCAATTGCGATGACCCACTGGTGATCGGCATGGCGTCTGGCGCGAAATGCCGGATTGCGACCTTCGGCCAGTCCGGCGAGGCAGACTACCGCGTGAGTGACGTGCATGCCGCGTATCCGGAATTGCTGCGGTTCACCCTTCATTGGCGCGGTGGCAGCCTGAATATTCAAGCGCCTTTTCCCGGCGAGCAATTCTGGCTGCCGACTGCAGCGGCCATGGCCGCCGCCTTGGAACTTGGCGTCCCGCCAGAGCAAGTCGTAGCAAGAACGGCATCGTTTGCACCACTGCCCAACCGCTCTACGGTGCAAGAGGTATCCGCGGGTCCGAAATTCCTGGTCGATACGGCCAAAGCGCCCTGGCATTCGCTCAACATTGCTCTGGAGATGATTGCAAAGGCCAAGGCCGCTCGCAAGCGCATTGTGCTTGGGCAGATATCCGACTACGCCGGCTCGTCGAGGAAATACGGCAGTGCGTACAAGATCGCTCGCGAAATCGCCGATGAGGTCATCTACACGGGCGGCAATGCGCATCGCTCGCGCGCCAGCCAGGCCGACCGCGACAGCGGCCGGTTCATTGAGCTTCGCAGTCCCAAGGAAGTTTCGGATCACATCAAACAGACGGCAGTCCCAGGAGAACTGATTCTGCTGAAAAGTTCGTCCAACCTTCATCTGGAAAGGATCGCGCTCGCCTGGACGCACGATGTGAAATGCTGGACCCCGCTATGCGGCAGGTCAGAAAGCTGCCAAATGTGCGGCCTCTATGAGGTGCCGTTCGAGGAACACCGGGATTTCCTGGCGAAGCGCAAACTTGCTCGCAGGAGACACCGTTTCAGGTGGTTGCTCGGCGGCTGACCAGATCTGGCGGCTTGTGTCTCAAGCCCCGGTCTTGATGTAGCTCTTGTAGATCCAGCCGCGCTTGCCGTTGTAGACGATCTGGCACCATTTCTTGCAACTCACCACCTGCACCGACGACTTGGCGGGCACGGTGCCCATGGCGGCGGCGTTTTTCTGCGGACCGCTGCGCATTGTCACCGTCCTGAGGATGCGTCCGGTGCCGGCGGCAGCAGCCACCTTCTGTGGCTTGGCCTTGGCCTGGGTATCGTTCGTTGCGGCGGAAGATTGCTCGTCTGGAAGTTGCGGTTTTGGCGTCGGTATGGCGGCGGTTTCCGCGTCGTCGTCATTGGCGGGAGCAGCGACCTTTGACAACTGCGTCGTGGCGTCGCCCTGGGCCGCCGGTTCTTCGAATGCCGCGGCATCGGACGGTTTGGCGGCAGCCTGCTCGGTAGGCGCCTGATCGGATGGCGTCGCGGCAGGGTCGCTGTTGGATTGCGCCGCAGTCCAGCGCGGATCGTTGGCCGACAGCGGCGGCATCGCAGCCCCACCCACAGCGACCGTCGATGAAACCGCGTCGCCCTTGCGCGCGGCTTGTGGCGCCGCTACCGCTGCAGCCGTCGCTGCGACCGGGGCAATCTTGGTCGTCTTGACCGGAAAAGTCGGAACGTTCTGCTGTGTGCTGGCGATCGCTTGCCGGTCGTTGGCCGGCAATGCCAGCCAAAGCGCTATGCCTGCCACGCCAAGCAGCGCTGCGGTGCCGACCGCGGCGATCACCAGATGCGAATTCGTGCGCACCCCCTGCCAGAAGGAGGGCCGCATGTCATAACCGAATTGCATGGCGAAGCGCCGACGTTCCGGCGCGCCGAAACTGAAGGGCTCGTTCACTCTTGCCACCTCCAAAAGATGGGCCGGTGTTCTTTCGATCGGCGCCGGCAGCCCGGCATTCGATCGGCATCGGTCCCAACAACAAAGCGGGCAGGCCCGCAGAAATCCCCGTTCAATCGCCCAGAACCGGCATCCTTTGCCCTTGATTGTGGCATCAGTGCGCCCTCAGGGGAATTGTGCGCTCTTGTTAAGGATTCTGCAACGTCTCGCTGCGGCAACCAACAGCTCAATAGAATCAGCTCAGTACCAGCCCCGGCTGATATGAGATACTTTCCCTATATTCGGTCCCTCAGGGCAAACCAGTTCAGTGCGAGGAACAATAATGGCGTTCTAAAGCGCCGGCCACCTGGAAAAGCCGGGATGTTCAGGTCCTCGATCAGCTTCAGTCTTTCGCGGTTGCCCGCGACGGCCTGGGCATAGAGCTTGCCGAAGAAGTTCGACAGCATCACGCCGTGGCCGGAATAGCCTCCGGCCGAGATCACATTGGGCATCACCTCGCGCACGAACGGTTTCCTGGGCATGGTGATGCCGACATAGCCGCCCCAGCCATGGGTGATCTTGACATCGCTCAGCTCCGGATAAAGCTCGGCTATCTGCCGGCGGATATGGACATGGATGTCCTTCGGATTGTTGACGCCATAGACCTCGCGCCCGCCGAACAGCAGCCTTCCATCCCTGGATTTGCGGAAATAACGCACGACGAAACGCGAATCGTCGACCGCCTCGCCGCCCGGCAGCACTTTCGAATCGACGCCCAGCGGCACCGTCGCGCCGATGAAGGAACCGATGGGCAAGATGTGCGCGGCACTCACCGGCTCGAGCGTGCCGCCATAGGCATTTACACCGATCAGGCATTTCTGGGCGGTGATGGTGCCTCTCGAAGTCGTCACCCTGACCTTGCCGCCGCTGGAGGTAACACCGGTCGATAGTGTCTGCTCGAACAGGTGCGCGCCGGCCGCTGCCGCGACCTTTGCCGTGCCGATCACCAGCTTCATCGGGTGGATGTGTCCGGTGCCGGTGTCGCGGGTGCCGCCGAAGTAGCGTGTGGAGCCCAGCCGTTCGGCCGTTTCCCTGGCATCCATGAAGGCGGTGTGCGGATAATTGAAGCGGCCGGCCATGATCTCGGCATGCGCCTTGTAGTCGTCGAGATAACGCGGCTTGTGCGCCACGGACAACTGGCCGGGCATATAGTCGATGTCGATCTGGTTAACGGCGGCGAATTCGAGCAGGTGCGCTTTCGCCTCCTCGGCAAGGTCGAACAGCGCCTTGGCGCGGGAGAAGCCGTATTCGGCCTCCATCTCTTCGGCCCAGGCGCGCTGGCCCGTGCCGAGCTGGCCGCCATTGCGCCCTGAAGCGCCGTCGCCGAAGCGATGCGCCTCGATCAGAACGACGTCGGCTCCCGCCTTCGCCAAATGAGCGGCCGCCGACAGCCCGGTGAAGCCACCGCCGACGACGACGACGTCGCAGCTGCGGTCGCCGTCCAGGGCAGGGTACTCAGGGCGTGGTCCGGCTGTGTCTTCGTACCAGGAGCGACCGGGGGAGATAGGTGATTGGTAAGGCATGGGGACACCAGCCAATGGTGAATGGTGAATGGCTGCGAGACGCACGACGTCTGCGCTCATCCATCCAATATGAAACTACTCACCATTCACTATTCACCATTCACACGACGAAGTCGCCGCTCACACGTTGAGCAACAGATACTCCCGCTCCCACGGGCTGATCACTTCCATGAAGGTCTCGAACTCCGCCCGCTTGATCGCTGCATAGGTTGCGGCGAAGGACTTGCCCAGAAGAGCGCACAGCTCCTCGTCGCCTTCGAAAAGATCGACGGCTTCGAGCAGGCCTCGTGGCAGGTCGATCTCATCGGCGTTTGCGGTGGTCAGCACCGGAGGCTCGGCCTTGATCTTGTTGGTGATGCCGATCAGCCCGCAGGCAAGTGAGGCCGCCAGCGCCAGATAGGGGTTGGCGTCGGAAGACGGGATGCGGTTTTCGACACGCCGCGCCGCCGGATCCGAGCGCGGCACGCGGAACGCCGTGGTGCGGTTGTCATAGCCCCATTTGTTGTTGACCGGCGCCGAGGCCGACTGCGTCAGCCGGCGGTAGGAATTGACGTAAGGGGCAAACATCACCAGCGCGTTCGGCACATGCTTCTGCATGCCGCCGATGAAATGGAAGAAGTGGTCGGTTTCCGAGCCGTCCTTCGCCGAAAAGATATTCAGCCCGGTCTTCTTGTCGATGATCGACTGGTGGATGTGCATGGCAGAACCTGGCTGGCCCTGGATCGGCTTGGCCATGAAGGTGGCATAGATCTCATGCTTCAGCGCTGCCTCGCGGATGGTGCGTTTGAACATGAACACCTGGTCGGCGAGCTCGACCGGATCGCCGTGACGCAGATTGATCTCGAGCTGGCCGGCGCCTTCCTCGTGGATCAGCGTGTCGATCTCCAGGCCCTGGCTTTCGGAGAAATGGTAGATGTCGTCGATCAGTTCGTCGAACTCGTTGACGCCGGCGATCGAATAGCCGGCTCCGCCGCCGATTGCCCGTCCGGAACGCCCGACGGGTGGGGTCAGCGGATAATCCGGGTCGGGGTTCTTGCGCACCAGATAGAATTCGATCTCGGGCGCCACCACCGGCTTCAGCCCGCGCTTGTCATAGGCTGCTACCACGCGCTTCAGGACGTTGCGCGGCGTGAACTCGACCGAACGGCCATCCTGATGGACGAGGTCGCAGATGACGGCGGCCGTCGGGTCTTCTTCCCACGGCACGACGGTCAACGTCGACAGATCCGGCATAAGCTTCAGGTCGCCATCATCCTCCGGATAGTGGAAACCGTTGCCATCCTCGGGATAGCCGCCCGAAATCGTCGTCATGAACACTGCCGATGGCAGCGCCAGCGAGGTGTTGGAAGTGAATTTCTTCGACGGCATCATCTTGCCGCGCGCGACGCCAGCCTGATCAGGCGTGATGCATTCTATGTCTTCGATGCCGCGCCATTCCAGCCAAGCGCTGACTTCCTTCCAGTTCTTCACGCCGCGTTGATTTTTCACGAAGGCAGGCGTTCGGACGCGTCCTCCGCGGGTCGACGGACGGACTTCCTTTTTCGCAGGCGGCATCATTCACCAGTTTGGGTTGCAATTATCACAGTATAGCTGTTGCCGGTGATGGAAGGGAAGGGGAGCCGGCCCGATAGGTGCGGCAACGAGGCTGGACGGCCTCTGTCAGACGGCCTTGCCGGGCAGCGCATTTGCATCCAGCCATCTGCGCAAGGCACCGGCATAGAGCCTGCGCCATCCGCTTTGCGGCGCGGTCAGGAACCAGGATTGGCTGAGGTCCCAGCTGTCTGCGCACAGATCCCTGAGCCTTGTGTTGATGATGCCTTTGCCGGATAGCGGATAGACCGAGAATTCGGAAAAGAAGATCGCGCCGTCGATTTCGTAGAAATCGCAACGCATGTGATCGAACGGCACGGTCAGCCGCTCGGCGATGGCAAGCATGCGCGGGAAGGATGCCGGCAGGTCGATCCGGACCCACTGGGGGCCGCTGCCTGGCGGTGGCGGCGCATAGGTTCCGTCCCGGTCGAAATGACATTTCTGTTCGTTGCCGTGCTCATCCCGACGTGCGGCATAGACATAGGCCGTCGTCCCGTTGGACACGTGGAATTTGTACTCCAAAGCGACAGGCTGACTGTCCTGAAGGAGCATCTCTTCCACAAGGATGCGCCTGCTGGCGTACTTGTAGCCCCATTCGCCGAATTTCCTGCCGTAGCGACGGCGCATCCAGCGAGCTGTACGCCGGCGCAGCCTGGCTCTGTCCACCTCACCGTTGCGCACCATCATGTTCCAGCGGCAGCCATGATTGGCCTTCACCATGACATTGCCGGCAAGAACCTCCGCCGGAATCTTTGTTGCGTCTTCCCCGGACCATAGGACCTCGGCAGTCTTTAGTTCGGGGCAGGTGGACAAAGCGTAGGTTTTCGAGGCGAGCTTGTCGCAAGCTGTCGTGAAAAACGGATTGTGATCGAAAAGCTTTCGCCACAGGAACTTGTCTGCATAGGAAGCCGGTCTCGCCGGATCCGGCAGCATGCCGCTATGGTCGAATGTGCGTTTGCAAATCATGGGATGGCGCACCAGGCACCATGCCCGCGCCAGGGCGAGGATCACTCGATCGCTCTTTCCAAGAGCCGACACGATCAGCCCAGCTGCCGGGTCGAAGATGAACCGTCTCGTCGGGCGACGAACACGTCTCTGGTCATGTTTCGCGAGATGCTCGTGCGGCCGATGACCTCTAGCCGAGGGTCAAGTGTGCGTTCCGCATTTTCAGCCCAAAGCCTGCCTAGCGAAACAGGCTCCCACAAAACGATCTGCACAGTCTCGGCCGCGGTATCGGCGATACGAGACACGACAGCTGCCTTAGGCGAAACCATGCTCGCGACATAGACAACCTGAGCGTCGCTGTAATCATAATCGCATCCGTCGCACAGCTCGGCCCGCATGCGCGCATAGCTGAGCTTGGCGGCGAGCCTGTTTGCCGTTTCGACGGCTTCGGGAACGATGTCGAGGCCGATGATCTCAGGGACAGTTGTCTGGTCGTGAATACGGAACATGGTGAACGGTCGCCCGCCGCAGCCGACCATGACAGCGCGGCGGCAATTATTGAAATCGACATGATCGAAGACTTCGTCGAGGCGGTTATAGGCATCCTTTGATGACAGCACGCCGATGCTTGTTTTCCCCGCTGCGATCTGTCTGAACGATGCCGGACCGCTCAGGTCCTGATCCAGCATCTGCCTGATCTCGGCGGCATCTTGCGCCTGCACCATCTTGCCGAATGCGGCGGTCAGCGCCGGTCGGTGCGAAAGGATCTCCGGGTAGGTTTCAAGCAACGCCTCGCCGGTATCGTGTCCCATGGCGATGCCAAGATCTCGGATGGCATTTATGAGTTCGGTCGGAGCGCGACCTGGCAAGGAGCTCAGAATTTGCTCCAGTTCACGCTTCCAGGCGCCCAATTCCGGCATTGTTGCCCACCATTCCCCTTGCCGTAGCTAGCAGTGCGCGGCGACAACGTCTACATCACTGCCTTCACTTGAAACGGGACAGTCGACCATGCCCCTGACCACCATCGGCTTCGACGCCGACGACACGCTGTGGCAGAACGAACAGTTCTTCCGCCTGACCGAGAAGCACTTTGCAGCCCTGCTCGCCGATCATGGCGAGGCCGAGCACATCTCGGCGCGGCTGCTGGAGGCCGAGAAGCGCAACCTCGCCGTCTACGGCTTCGGCATCAAGGGCTTTACCTTGTCGATGATCGAGACTGCGATCGACTTGACCGAGGGCCGCGTTCCGGCCTCGACCATCGCCGAAATCCTGGCTGCCGGCCGCGATATGCTCGGCCATCCTGTCGAGGCGTTGCCGCATGCGCGTGAGACCGTGGAAAGGCTCGCCGGCGCCTACCATCTGGTGCTGATCACCAAGGGCGATCTGTTCGACCAGGAGCGCAAGCTGGCGGCGTCCGGCCTTGGCGACCTGTTCGATGCCGTCGAGATCGTCAGCGACAAGAGCGCCGCCACCTATGCCAGGATCTTTGGCCGTCACGGCAGCCCGCAGACCAGCATGATGGTCGGCAATTCGCTCAAGTCGGACGTGGTGCCGGCCCTCGAGGCCGGGAGCTGGGGTGTGTACATCCCGCACGAACTGACCTGGGTGCTCGAACATGTCGAACCGCCGGTGGCAGCACCGCGCTTCCGCCAGATTGTCGATCTTGGCGAACTGCCGGCTTTGATCGAGAGCATCGGCAAGGAAGGCTGACCGCCCCGCACGCGTTCGGGCGGATTGCGATCAGCCGCGCCCGAGACTGATCAGCCGGTCGACCACCGGCTGTAGCCTTTCGGTGGTGATCGGCTTGGTTACCACCACATCGACCACGCTCGACAGGCCCAGGCTGTCGGGCGTGCCGGTCTTGGTTGAAAGCAGGATCACCTTGGGGAGCGACCGCCCAGATGTCCGCCGCAAGGCGTCGATGGCCGCCATCAGCGCGCGGCAGTCCTCGTTGTCGGGGCCGCCATCGAGAACGACGGCGCCCGGAATGAGGGTTCGCAATGTCTTGGCCGCCATTTCGGGCGACTCGGAGATCGGCTTCAGTCCGGACTTCTCGACGATCTTCGACACCACCACCCGGTTGATCGGCGATTTTCCAACGACCAGCACGTGGGAGAAATCCGTTGATATCTCGGAGTTCGCGTCCCTGCTTGACGAATTCAGATGTTTGGCGGTGTCGGTCTCGCGGTTCACAGGGCACATGGGCGGGGCGGGCACTCGGCGCTGCTTCAATGCAGGGTTGAAATCCGAGAGCCAATTGGCGTGAGATCGCCCGCCATGTCAAGCTGAAATGACGGACCTGCGAAATATAGCCGGAAATATTAAACCCCCGAGACAAGGTCTGTTTTCGAACTGTAGTTAAGTTTACGCTCAAAATCAAAAGTCACCCGCGCTGAAAACCCGCGGGTGACGTTGAAATCGGCCAGTGAGCGGCGGGGTTCATAGGTTCCACAAGCACAAAGCTTCCGTTAGGGAAGATCAGCCGTGACTCTTCTGCGTGACGATCACCGGGATCAGCAGGTCGCCCCAATTGCCGTCGCCGCCATGATGCCGGGCCGAGCGCACCAGTTCCACCGAGACGCCGGCCTCCACTGCCTTCATCACCGATTGATTGAGCCGGTGCAGGTCGTTGGCCAGCATGCGGATGGTCGCCTGTTGGTCGACACTCATCGTGGTGGACTGCTCTTCTGCACGTTCCTTGACGCGGCTTATCGATGCCATTTTCTTCTCCCTTGCCCTTCGGGCGTTTCCTCTGTTGGTTATGTCGATCGGTTCATTCCGCTGCCGGCTTGAACTGGACGTGCTCGGTCGATTCATGCATGGCGGTGGTCGACGACTGGCCGCCGCTGATTGCCATCGACACGGCGTCGAAATAGCCGGTGCCGACCTCGCGCTGGTGCTTGGTCGCGGTGTAGCCGTGGACTTCGGCCGCGAACTCGGCTTCCTGCAACTCGGAATAGGCCGCCATCTGCCGCGCCTTGTAGCCGCGGGCCAGCTCGAACATGCCGAAATTGAGCTGGTGGAACCCGGCCAATGTGATGAACTGGAACTTGTAGCCCATGGCGCCGAGCTCGCGCTGGAACTTGGCGATCGTCGCGTCGTCGAGGTTCTTCTTCCAGTTGAACGACGGCGAGCAATTATAGGCGAGCAGCTTGCCCGGATGATGCCTGCGCACGCCTTCGGCGAATTTCTTGGCCTGCGCCAGATCGGGCTTGGATGTTTCGCACCAGATCAGGTCGGCATGCGGCGCATAGGCAACGGCGCGCGCTATGCACGGTTCGATGCCGTTCCTGACCTGGTAGAAGCCTTCAACCGTGCGGCCGGCATCGTAGTCGACGAAAGGCTGGTCGCGCTCGTCAATGTCGGAGGTCAGAAGCTTTGCCGCTTCCGCATCGGTGCGTGCCACGACTAGCGTCGGCGTCCCCATCACGTCGGCCGCCAGACGCGCCGCGTTGAGGTTGCGGATATGCGCGGCGGTCGGGATCAGCACTTTGCCGCCGAGATGGCCGCACTTCTTCTCAGAGGCCAGCTGGTCCTCATAGTGGACGCCGGCAGCGCCGGCCTCGATGAACGCCTTCATGATCTCGAAGGCGTTGAGCGGTCCGCCGAAGCCGGCCTCGGCATCGGCGACGATCGGCGCGAACCAGGTGTCGACCGACAGGCCGTTGCCTTCCGAGGTCTCGATCTGATCGGCGCGCTGCAGCGTGCGGTTGATGCGCTTGACCAGTTCGGGCGCCGCATTGGCGGGATAGAGCGACTGGTCCGGATACATGGCCGACGCGGTGTTGGCGTCGGCGGCGACTTGCCAGCCCGAGAGATAGATTGCCTTCAGCCCGGCACGCACCTGCTGCATCGCCTGGTTGCCCGACATGGCGCCGAGTGCATTGACGAAGTCTTCCTCGTGGATGAGCTTCCACAGCCGGTTGGCGCCCATTTCGGCAAGACTCTGGCGTATCTGGACCGACCCGCGCAGCCGCTTCACATCGTCCGGCGAATAGGCTCGTTCGATGCCGTCGAAGCGGCCTTCGGGCGCGGATGGGACAAGATTGTAAAAATCAGTCATTGGTCACTCCAGATCAATCGATGCCAGTGTCTTGAAACGCCGCGCCCTGGGATGGTGTGCGTCGTCTGTGTGTGACATCATTTACATTGCGCCGCGACGAGAGCGAGGAAAACCGCCATTTCCGATAGAAAATAAAAGAAAACCTGTGTTGTGTTTGACTGCTTGCCGCTGTAAATCTGTTATGATTGTAAAAAGATGGTGCGCCGTTCATCGCTCGCAAGCCGTGTAAATTCCTGTCAAAGAAAGCCGATGGCCGACCAGAAGATATTCGCCGGGCCGCGCATCCGCCGCATCCGCATCGCCAAAGGCCTGACCCAGACGGCGATGGCCGAGGGGCTCGGCATCTCGCCGTCCTATCTCAACCTGATCGAGCGCAACCAGCGGCCGCTGACGGTGCAGCTGATCCTGAAGCTGGCCTCTGTCTACAAGGTCGACCCGCATGAATTGCAGGGTGAGGCGAGAGGGTCAATCTCGGCCTTGAAGGAAGTGTTCGGCGACCCGCTGCTTGCCGGTGAACTGCCGGGCGACCAGGAATTGATCGAACTGGCCGAGGCAGCCCCCAACGCATCGGCTGCGATGATAAAACTGTTTCGCGCTTACCGCGAGCAGGCCGAGCGGCTGTCCGATCTCAACGAGCTTCTGGCGCGCGAGGGCCGCGCCACGGCGGCGTTCGGTGCGCGGCTGCCGATCGACGAAGTGCACGAGATTTTCGAGCGCCGGGCGAACCATTTTGCAGCACTCGAGGAAGAGGCCGAGGCCTTCACCTCGGTGCTCGACCCCGGCGACGATCTGTTCGGCGCGCTGAAGGCGTGGCTGAAGCGCGAGTATGGCATCGTCGTCAAAGTGCTGCCTGTCGCCACCATGCCGAACTGGCGCCGCCGTTATGACCGTCATTCGCAACGCCTTTTCCTGTCCGAGCGGCTGTCGCCGTTCGACCAGTTGCGCGAAGTCGCCATGGAGGCCTGCCTGATCCGCATGACGGTCGCGATCGCCAGCGAAATTCAGGCGCTGAAGCTCGGTACGGACGAAGCCCGCCGGCTCGCCCGCTTCGAGTTCGGCCGCTACGCCGCCAATGCCTTGATGATGCCCTATCAGGCATTTCATGCCGCCGCCGTGCGGGCTCGTTACGACATCGATGTGCTGCGCTCGCGTTTCGGCGTCTCCTTCGAACAGGCGGCGAACCGCCTGACCATGCTGCAGCGTCCTGGCTTGTCCGGAGTGCCGTTCTTCATGCTCGAGGTCGACAATGCCGGCAACCGCTTCCGCAAGGCCGGCGGACAGGGCTTTCCGCAAAGCCGCTTTGGCGGCGGCTGCCCGAAACTGCCGGTCCATGCCGCTTTCGCTTCGCCTGGCCAGATCCTGGTCGAGGCGGTGGAAATGCCCGACGGCGCCGAGTTCCTCTGCATCGCACGCACGCTCGAGGGGCCGCAGGGTTCGTTCTCTGAGCGCCCGCGCCGCACCGCGCTGCTGTTGGGCTGCGATATCGGCTTTCGCGACGAGATCGTCTATGGCGCCGGGCTGCCGGCAAAGGCCGGACAGGGCGCCGCCACGCCGGTCGGTCCCGCTTGCCGGCTGTGCGAACGCATCGGCTGCCTCGCCCGCGCCGAGCCGCCGGTGACCCGCCCGCTGGGCCTCGACGAGATGGTGACGGGCCTGAGCGCCTTCGATTTCCAGTGATGCTTCTCGGGCTGGAGGTCGCGGAAGACTGCAGCTGTTTGCGCTAAGCAATAGAGCGCGGCCCGAACCATCGCCGAACCAAATATTGATTAAGCATCGGCGCTGCGCTATCGAAGGTGAGCTGCAGGGCAGCCAAGGGGGGACGGCTTATGAACAGGAAAGCTTTGTGGCTTGGCGTGGCGCTTGCCCTTTTGGCGGGGCCTGTTCTGGCAGAAAAATCCTCGGAATTCTTCAAGGACTATCAACAGTATAGTGACGACGGCAAGGCATTCCTGGACAAGATCGATCCAAAGACCGGCGCGGTCGACCTTCCCGAAGGCATCCATCTCGATCTCAAGGACAAGTTCTATTTTCTGGGCAAGAAGGACGCGACGTCCGTCCTGACCGAGGCCTGGGGCAATCCGGCTGATACCGCGTCCGAAGCAATCGGCATGATCTTCCCGGCCAAGTACGAGCCCATCGCCGGCAACGGTTGGGGCATCGAATTGCGCTATGAAAAGATCGGCCATGTCGATGACGCGGACGCCGCATCCATCGACTACACCGAATTGCTGAGCAGCATGCAGGCGGACACATTGTCGGCCAACGATCAGCGGGTGAAGGACGGCTTTCCCCCGATCAAGCTGATCGGCTGGGCCTCGCCGCCGGTCTATGATTTCGTCCACAAGCGGCTGCACTGGGCCAAGGAACTGCAGTTCGGAGACGATACCGTCCACACGCTCAATTACGACGTCCGTTTCCTCGGCCGGGAAGGCGTCTTCGTGATGAGCTACATCGCTACGGTCGAACAATTGCCGGAGATCAAGCAGAGCCTGGACGAAGTGCTGGGCGTGGCGGACTTCAACACCGGCAAGAAATACACCGATTTTCTGCCAGGCACCGACACGGTCGCCGCGGTTGGCATTGGCGGCCTCATCGCCGGAAAACTCGCGGCAAAGGCCGGCCTGATTGCGGTCGCGCTCATCGCCCTGAAAAAGTTCGGCATTCTGCTGCTGGTACCGTTGGCCGGTCTTTGGCGCTTTATCCGCGGCAACAAGGGCACGTCCTAGAAACGGCGGTGTTTGCCCGTATGGCTGCCGGTTGGCGGTGCGCCAAAGGGAATGCCGGGCTGGATCACGTCCGGCGGTAGCCTATGCGCTAGGCGAATACGGCACGTTTCTGTCGTCCATTGTGCATTATGCCACCCCGAGATAGCCGACAGTCGCACCCCATGACCGATACCGCATCTTCTCCAATCGCCGCACCGCCGATCGTCTCGCCGCGCGAAGAGCGGGTCGGCTTGCTGCTGGTGTTCCTGTCGGCGCTGATGTGGAGCTTTGGCGGCACCATCGCCCGCTTCATCGACACCGCTGACAGTTGGACGGTGGTGTTCTGGCGCTCGCTGTGGGCGGCTGTGTTCCTGATTTGCTTCATGGCCTGGCGCGACGGCTGGCGCGGCATGTTGCGGCTGTTTCGCGACATGGGCCTGCCCGGCCTTGCCGTGGCCGTCTGTTTCGCCACGGCGTCGACGTGCTTCGTTGTCGCGCTCGCCTACACCACCGTTGCCAATATCCTGTTGATGCAGGCCGGTGTGCCGCTGCTGGCGGCATTGCTTGCCTGGGTGCTGTTTCGCGAACGCGTCGCCGTCGCGACCTGGGTGGCGATCGCCGCCGTCATCGCCGGCGTCGCCATCATGGTGTCGGAATCGCTCGACGGCGCCGTATCGCCCATCGGCGACGGGCTGTCGCTGCTGATCGCCGTCATGTTCTCGATTGCCACCGTCATCACCCGGCGCTTCGCCCATGTGCGCATGACGCCGGCGACGTGCCTCGGCACGATGCTGGCAGCGGCTTTCGCCGCATCGCAAGCCACGCAGTTTGCCACGTCGGCCCACGACATGGCTTTCCTGTTTGCCTTCGGCGTCATCAATCTCGGCCTGGGCCTTGCCTTCTTCGCCACCGGCGCGAGGCTGGTTCCGGCGGCGATCGCAGCACTCCTCGGCACGTTCGAGCCGATCCTCGGACCGATCTGGGTCTGGCTCGTTCATGGCGAGGTGCCCTCGGTGCGCACCATCATCGGCGGCGCGGTGGTGGTCGCCGCGCTGCTCGTCCATATCGCGCTTGAATTCAAGCGCCAGGCGAGGCCTGCACGGCCGGGGACCACCGGCCTGCCATCGCCTAATTGACCTGCCTTTCCCTTAGTTGAGCCCGTCTTCCCTAATTACGCCCGTCTTTCCCCAATTAGCGAAGCCGCACGCCCTATTGACCGAGCTTCCCCGCGCGGGCCATTGACAACCTTGCTGCGGCACGGGCAGGCTGGGGGCACGGCAACAACAAGACAGGCTTATCTTGCCAAGTGTCCCCGCCGGTCGGACCAAGACCGGACCACAGCGTCGTATCCCTGCCCGCGCCACGGCGAAAGCCTCTGACGGCGTCAGCGCGCCCGCCATGCGGGCACACAGAGCCATGATCTGCCGCTTGTCGAACCGCCCGGATGGCGCCGGCAGTTCACGCTTGTGGCTGCCCGGAAAGCTCAATACTCTGAAGCAAATGCCCAATCGCGCTCGAACAGCGACGACTTGGCGAAGGAACACTCATCAAAGGAGAACAGCATGATCCGCAAAGCGCTCTGGCTTTCGGCAACCTCGGCATTTCTGACGCTTTTCGCCGTCGGCGGCCATGCCGAGGATCGCGTCGTCAACGTCTTCAACTGGTCGGATTACATCGACAGTTCGATCATTGACGACTTCACCAAGGAGACCGGCATCAAGGTCGTCTACGACACCTTCGATTCCAATGAAATCCTCGAAACCAAGCTGCTTGCCGGCGGCAGCGGCTATGACGTCGTCGTGCCCAGCGGCAACTTCCTGGCCCGCCAGATCCAGGCCGGCGTGTTCCAGAAGCTCGACAAGTCGAAGCTGCCCAACATTTCCAACATGTGGGACACGGTTTCGGAGCGCACCGCCAAATACGATCCGGGCAACGAATATTCGATCAACTACATGTGGGGCACGGTCGGCATCGGCTACAACATCAAGAAGGTGAAGGCAGCACTCGGCACCGACAAGATCGACAGCTGGGATGTGTTCTTCAATCCCGACAGCCTGGCCAAGCTGAAGGACTGCGGCGTCTATGTGCTGGACTCGCCGGCCGACATCATCCCGGCGGCGCTCAAATATCTCGGCCTCGATCCGAACAGCACCTCACCTGACGACATCGCCAAGGCCGAGGAGACGTTGCTGAAGGTGCGGCCGTATATCCGCAAATTCCATTCGTCCGAATACATCAACGCGCTCGCCAACGGCGATATTTGCCTGGCGGTCGGCTGGTCGGGTGACGTCTTCCAGGCGCGCAACCGCGCGGTCGAGGCCAAGCAAGGCGTCGAGATCGGCTATTCCGTGCCCAAGGAAGGCGCCCAGATGTGGTTCGACCAGATGGCGATTCCCGCCGATGCGCCGCATGCCGCCGAGGCACTCGAATTTCTCAACTACATGATGAAGCCGGAAGTGATCGCCAAGTCGTCCAACTATGTGCTGTACGCCAACGGCAACAAGGCTTCGCAGCAGTTCGTCGACAAGGCACTGTTGGATGACCCGGCTGTCTATCCGGACGCCGAGACCCTGAAGAAACTCTATACGGTCCAGCCCTACGATCCCAAGACCCAGCGCCTGATCACGCGCAGCTGGACCAAGATCGTCACCGGCCAGTAAGCAACGCGACTGGTCCCGGCAGTCATCTGCCGGGACCATTCTTCTCTGGGGCAAGAAGCAAAAAAACAGGACGGAGTGGGACATGAAATCGCTTGGCAGCATCCGCAGGGATTTTGCGCCTTGGACTGATCCGAATGCCAAGCCATATATTCAATTCGAGAACGTCACCAAGAAGTTCGGTGACTTCACAGCCGTCAACAATCTATCGCTGACCATTTTCGAGCGCGAGTTCTTCGCCCTGCTCGGCGCGTCCGGTTGCGGAAAGTCGACTTTGCTCAGGATGCTTGCCGGCTTTGAGGAGCCGACCGCCGGCCGTATCCTTCTCGACGGCCAGGATTTGCGCGGCATCCCGCCCTATCGCCGCCCGGTCAACATGATGTTCCAGTCCTATGCGCTGTTCCCGCATATGACGGTGGAAAAGAACATTGCCTTCGGCCTCAAGCAGGAAGGCATGCCGGGACCGGATATCGAAAAGCGCGTCGCCGAGATGCTGAAGCTGGTCAAGCTCGAGCAGTTCGCCAAGCGCAAGCCGCACCAGCTCTCCGGCGGGCAGCGCCAGCGCGTCGCACTCGCCCGCTCGGTCGCCAAGCGGCCGAAAGTGCTGCTGCTCGACGAACCGCTCGGCGCGCTCGACAAGAAGCTGCGCGAGGAAACGCAGTTCGAGCTGATGGACCTGCAGCAAAATCTCGGGCTCACTTTCGTCGTCGTCACCCACGACCAGGAAGAGGCGATGACCATGGCCGACCGCATCGCCATCATCGACAAGGGCGAGGTGATGCAGGTGGCGACGCCGGCGGAAGTCTATGAAGCCCCCAGTTCGCGCTTCGTTGCCCACTTCGTCGGCAATGTGAACATGTTCGAGGGCAAGGTCGCCGAGCGTGCGGCAAACACCACGCGCATCACCGGCGCGACAGGGGCCCAGATCGTGGTCGAAAACAGCACCGATACAAAGGCCGGTTCCGACATCGTCTTCGCCATCAGGCCGGAGAAGATCAAGGTGTCGTCGACGAAACCGGCCGACGCCGTCAATGCGCTTGAGGGCGAGGTCTACGACGTTGCCTATCTCGGCGACATGACCGTCTACCACATCCGGCTGGATGACGGGCAGATCATCAGGGCAAGCGCGCTCAACGCGGCGCGAGTCACCGAGGACCCGCTGACCTGGAACGACCGCGCCTGGGTCTCCTTCCGGCCGGATGCCGGCGTCGTGCTGACACGGTAGGGGGCGGCCATGTCCAACATTGCACTCACCGACGCCGGTCCATCGGCCGCGGCCAAACCGTTCCTGATGCGGCTCGGTGCCGGCTTTGTCAGCCGGCTCGTCATCATCGTGCCTTATCTCTGGCTGCTGTTCTTCTTCTTCATCCCGTTCATCATCGTCTTCAAGATTTCGCTGTCGCAGTCGGCGATCGCCATGCCGCCCTACACGCCGGCGCTCGATTTCAGGGACGGCGTGTCCGGGTTCTTTGTCCGCTTCCGCGAACTCAGCGTCGACAATTATGTCTGGCTAACGCAGGACGCGCTTTACTTCAAAGCCTACGTGACCAGTGTTATCATCGCTGCTGTCTCGACGATCCTGACCTTGCTCGTCGGCTTCCCGATCGCCTACGGCATGGCCCGCGCGCCGGCGACGATCCGTCCGACCTTGCTGATGCTGGTTATCCTGCCGTTCTGGACGTCGTTCCTGATCCGCGTCTATGCCTGGATCGGCATCCTCAAGCCCGAGGGTCTGCTCAATCAGATGCTGTTGTCGCTGCACATCATCAATCAGCCACTGATCATCCTCAACACTTACACGGCGATCTTCATCGGCATCGTCTATTCCTACCTGCCATTCATGGTGCTGCCGCTCTATTCGTCGCTGGAAAAGATGGATTACTCGCTGATCGAGGCGGCAAAGGATCTCGGCTGCCCGCCGACATCAGCCTTCTGGAAGATCACGTTCCCGCTGTCGCTGCCCGGGGTCATCGCCGGCTGCCTGCTGGTGTTCATTCCAGCGGTTGGCGAGTTCGTCATTCCCGATCTGCTCGGCGGCTCGCAGACGCTGATGATCGGCAAGACCTTGTGGAATGAATTCTTCGCCAACCGTGACTGGCCGGTGTCGTCGGCCGTCGCCGTCATCCTGCTGCTGCTCCTGATCGTGCCGATCATGCTCTTCCAGCAGGCCCAGGCACGCGCCCAGGAGCAGGACAAATGAACGCCACCTGGAGCCGCTTCAACGTCACCTCGGTCGTGCTGGGCTTTGCCTTTCTCTATCTGCCGATCGTGCTGCTCATCGTCTTCTCCTTCAACGAGTCGAAGCTGGTCACCGTCTGGGGCGGCTTCTCGACCAAATGGTATGCCTCGCTGTTCCACAATCAGGGGCTGATGGACGCCACCTGGGTGACCGCGCGTGTGGGTGTCATCTCCGCCACTGTGGCAACCGTGCTCGGCACGCTGGCAGCACTGACCTTGACCCGCTACACCCGCTTCCGCGGCCGCATCCTGTTTTCCGGCATGGTGTTTGCGCCGCTGGTCATGCCGGAAGTCATCACCGGCCTGTCGCTGTTGCTGCTGTTCGTTGCCGTCGGTCTCGACCGTGGCTTCCTGACCGTGACGCTTGCTCACATCACCTTGACCATGTGCTTCGTGGCTGTCGTCGTGCAGTCGCGCCTGGTGTCGTTCGATCGTTCGCTGGAAGAAGCTGCCTTGGACCTCGGCGCAACGCCGGTAAAGACCTTCTTTCAGATCACGCTGCCGGTCATCATGCCGGCCATCGTCTCCGGCTGGATGCTGGCCTTCACCCTGTCGCTTGACGACCTGGTCATCGCCTCCTTCACCTCCGGGCCTGGCGCCACCACGCTGCCGATGAAGATCTACAGCCAGGTGCGTCTCGGCGTGACGCCGGAAATCAACGCCGCCTGCACCATCCTGATCGCCGTCGTGGCGGTAGGCGTCATCATCGCTTCGGTCGCCAACAAGCGGCGTGAGGTGCAACGCCAGCTCGACGAACAGGCCGCGCAGCGCGGTTGATTGCGTCAAACGAGGGATAGGGCGGTCCCGGTAAGGGTCCGCCTATTCGCCTGAGACGCCGCGGCTGATCGGCGAGATGAACGGCGTGCTCCAGGTGCCGCCGACGAAGAATGACGACTGGTTGGATCCCTGCTGGCCATTGACCGGTGCCGCTGCCGGGTCGGCCTGGGTGACACCCCCCGAAAGCGCCAGCCCGCGTCCGCCGTAAGAGGCGATGCCGGACAGCCAGACCTTGTATTTCGCCGAATTGGCCTCGGCCTTGTCCAGCCTTGCCACACCCTTCGAGATGGTGGCCTTGAGCTCGGCGCCGTCCATCGGCAGTGTCCCGTCCGAGACGTCGTCGAGCGCGAAGAAGCCGCCCTGTTCCGTGTGCTTCAGAAATGCCGGCAAATTGAGCCCGCTCAGCGCGCCCGGCCCGAACGTCGCAGAGACCGAGCCGTCCGCGTTCTCGAAGATCGAGTCCCAGGATTTGCCCGGCCCTTTGAGAATGACCGAGACAGTGCCGGTGCTGGCCGGCACCAGCCGCGTCATTCCGGCCGCGGTGCCGAAAGCGGCGCCGTCAATGTCGGAGGCGAGCAGCCGGATCTCGACCTGCGAGCCCTCCGGTTTGCGGTCGAAACGCAGGCTACTTTGCACGTTGCCGCCAAAGGCCGACGCATCGGAGATATCGAAGACGGCAAGCCCGTTCTTCACCTGCGCCGTAGCGGCGACGTCGGCAAGCTGGATTGCGCCGGCCGAGGCATGTGCCGCTGACAGCCTCAGATCGAGATTGATCCGGTCGGCGAAGCTGGTGTCGATTTCGCCGGGACCGGTCTCGCCGGTCGGCGCCAGCGGCGTGAAGGCCGAAAACAGCGACCTGAGGTCGAGCGTATCGAAGGCGAGTGTGCCTGATATCACCGGCAAGGCGTCGCCGAACGAAAAATCCAGGGCCCCCATTCCCGGGTTGCTGTCGAGCGTCACCGCGGTGTTTTCGAATTTGACGCGGCCGGCGGTCGCCGTGATCTTGCTCGAAATCGAGACCGAACCGATCGCCGTACCAGGGGCAATGCCGGCCTGCGACCATTCCAGCACGCGCCGCAGCGAGGGCGCGGCGAATTTCGCCTGGCCATCGAAATAGGCGTTTTGCGACATGCTGGCCGTACCATCGAACGAGAAGCTGGCCGGCGCTGCCTTGAACGAAAACGTGACCGGTGCGGCGCCGCCGGCAAACAGCACCAGCGGCTTGGGCGAGGCGGCATCGACGGTGACGCTCTCGCCGCGCCAGATTCCGGTCGCCGACAAGGTCGCGTTGCTGTTCATCGCTGCCCAGCTCGCCTGGCCGGACAGGCTGGTCAGCAATTCGACGTCCTTGCCGCCGATGGAGGCGACCATGCGGCCGTCCCTGAATTCCACTGTGCCGAACGGATCGGCGGGCAGCTTGCTCAGGTCCGGCTTCGTCGGATCGGCGTTGACTAGGCCGCGCGCCGTGTCGATGGAGCGGGTGATGCGTCCGCCCGTTGGTATGGCGGGCAGGAATATGCCGTTTGCGGCGCGCTGGACCCGGATTGTCGGCCGCACCAGCCGCGCCGTCGAAAACACCACATCGCCCTGCAGCGCCGCCATCGCCGAAAGGTCGACCTCGACCCGTTCGGCCTCGATCACCGGCGGCGCGTCGGTCTCGGTCCACTGGGACAGCGTGACGTCGCTCAATATGGCGCGGAACTTCGGCCACACCTCGATGCGCGGCGAACCGGCGATGGTGACCCTGAAACCGCTCCACGCGCTCATCTCCCAGGCGATGCGATCGCGCACGATCCGGGTCGAGGCAAACAGCGGCAGAGCGGCGACGACCAGCGCGATGACGAGCACGGCAACGCCGATCGCCCATATTCCGCGCCGGATCAAAGGTGATGGCATATTGCCCCGGTTGCTTTCATTCCGATAAAAATCGCCTGACGGGTGTAACCGCCAGTTGTCACCACGCCTTCCAGTCGTCACTACGACTTAGGGCTGAGGCATTTCAAGTCTTTATGGCCCGGCGATGGCAATTGCGAACATATGGCCGAGTTTTAGCGGAACAAAATCTTGCTCTGCCGCACGGTGGTAGGCATAAGCGATGCAGCTTCAGCCTGCTACGAGGCGCGGCGTTTTTGGGACAGCGGCGCCTGTAAAGCTGAGGCTAGTGCATGTCGCCCGGAAGAGTGCAGCGGTTCCGGGACAACGACGTGCATCAAAACAAAAGCATATCTATCTTGCGACGCGACGGGCTTCAAGGAGGATCGATCATGGCTGCCGAAGCACCGCTCTGGACCCCGCCGCAAGACCAGATCGACGCAGCACCACTGACCGCGTTCATGAAGGCAGCAGCGGCCAAAAGCGGCACATCCTTCGCCTCCTACGCCGACCTGCACCGCTGGTCGGTCGAGGATCGCGAAGGCTTCTGGAGCCTGCTGTGGGACTTTTGCGGCATTGTCGGCGACAAAGGGACCGATGCGGGCGAGACCGTGCTCGTCGATGGCGACAAGATGCCCGGCGCATCGTTCTTTCCCGATGCGACGCTGAACTTCGCCGAGAACCTGCTGAAGAAGATCGGTTCCGGCGACGCGATCGTCTTTCGCGGCGAGGACAAGATCGAGCGGCGGCTGTCGTGGAGCGAACTGCACCAGCTGACCTCGCGCTTTCAGCAGCTTTTCCTGTCGCTCAAGGTGAAAAAGGGCGACCGCATCGCGGCGATGATGCCCAACATGCCGGAAACCGTCGCCGCCATGCTGGCGGCCGCCTCCATCGGCGCGGTCTGGTCGTCCTGTTCCCCCGATTTCGGCGAGCAGGGCGTGCTCGACCGTTTCGGCCAGATCGAGCCGGTCATATTCATTGCGCCGGACGGCTATTGGTACAATGGCAAGGCAATCGAGGTAGCCGACAAGATCGCTGCCGTTGCGGCGAAGCTCGAAACCGTCCGCAAGGTCGTGATCGTCGACTATCTCGGTACCTCGCGCGATATCGCAGCGATCATCGACAAGGCCGTGGCGCTCGAAGAGGCGCTGTTACCCTTTACCGCCAAAGCGGTCACGTTCGAGCGGCTGCCGTTCGCGCATCCGCTCTACATCCTGTTCTCGTCAGGTACCACCGGCATTCCCAAATGCATCGTCCATTCGGCCGGCGGCACGCTGGTCCAGCATGTCAAGGAACACCGGCTGCATGCCGGACTCATCGAAGGCGACCGCTTCTTCTACTTCACCACCTGCGGCTGGATGATGTGGAACTGGCTGGTGTCGGGCCTGGCCTCGGGCGCCACGCTGCTGCTCTATGACGGCTCGCCCTTCCACCCCGACGGCAATGTGCTGTTCAGCTTCGCAGATGCCGAGAAGATGACCTTTTTCGGCACTTCGGCCAAATTCATCGATTCCGTACGCAAGGCCGGGCTCAAGCCGATCCGCAGCCATGATCTGTCGTCCGTGCGGGCGATTTCCTCCACCGGCTCACCGCTGTCGCCGGAGGACTTCCGCTTCGTCTATGACGGCATCAAGAAGGACGTGCATCTGGCCTCGGTTTCCGGCGGCACCGACATCGTCTCCTGTTTCGTGCTCGGCGTACCGACGCAACCGGTCTGGACCGGCGAGATCCAGGGTCCCGGCCTCGGCCTTGCCGTCGATGTATGGGACGATGACGGCAAGCCGATCCGCGAGCAAAAGGGTGAGCTGGTCTGCACAAAAGCGTTCCCGTCGATGCCGATCGGCTTCTGGAACGATCCTGAGGGCAAGAAATACCAGGCCGCCTATTTCGAGCGCTTCGACAATGTTTGGTGCCACGGCGACTTCGCCGAATGGACCGCGCATGGCGGCATGATCATCCACGGCCGTTCCGACGCGACGCTCAATCCGGGCGGTGTGCGCATCGGCACGGCGGAGATCTACAATCAGGTCGAACAGATGCCGGAGATCCTTGAGGCGCTGTGCATCGGTCAGGATTTCGACAATGACGTCCGCGTCGTGCTGTTCGTGCGGCTGGCCGCCGGCGTGACGCTGGACGAGGATCTGGAAAAGCGCATTCGTTCCAAGATCCGCAGCGGCGCCAGCCCGCGCCACGTGCCGGCAAGGATCGTCGCCGTCAGCGACATTCCGCGCACCAAATCGGGCAAGATCACCGAGCTTGCAGTGCGCGACGTGGTGCATGGCCGCGCCATCAAGAACAAGGAAGCGTTGGCCAATCCAGAGGCGCTGGAGCTGTTCACGAACCTGCCGCAGCTGGCTGAGTGACGCGGCCGGGATGGTTAACCAGATATGTCGGTCGAATTTACCTAGATTTCATGAGTGGTACACATTCGTAAATTTTTTGGACGGCCGGTAAGGATTTGTTAAGGCCCGGCGTTGATAGTCGCACGTAACTTGAGGGAGAAATCCCGTTCCTCGTCCCCTGAGGATCAGATTCGCTCAAGCCCCCGTTGTGACAGCAAATCCCATTTAAGGCGTCCTGTTGGACGCCTTTTCTTTGTCCGGGATTCTCGCCCGGGAATGGCCGGCCCTATTCGGCCAGCACCCGCGTCGACGGGAAGGCGACCTCGACCAGCGTCCCTTCGCCCGGCGTCGAGGTGATGGTGAAGCGGGCGCGGTTGGCTTCCACCATCGCCTTGGTCAGCGGCAGGCCGAGACCGGTGCCGTCGCCACGCCCGCGCTTCAGCGCATTGATCTGCTTGAACGGCTTCAGCGCCTGCTCGATCTCGGCATGGCTCATGCCAATGCCGGTATCGCGCACCCGCATGACAACGTCGCCGGAGGTTTCATAGGCGGTCGACACGATCACCTGTCCGCCGGCTTGCGTATAGCGAATGGCGTTGGACAGGATGTTGAGCGCGATCTGGCGCACGCTTCTGAGGTCGGCGACGACTTCCGGCAGTCGCGAGGCGAAGCTGGAGCGAATGATGACACGCTCGCGGTTGGCCTGCGGCTGCATCATCGCCACCGTCTCGGCCAGCGTATCGTTGAGCGACACCGCCTCGTAGTCCATTTCCTGCTGGCCGGCCTCGATCTTCGAAATGTCGAGGAGGTCATTGACGAGATCGAGCACATGGTTGCCCGAGCGGTTGATGTCTCTGAGATAGTCGCGGTAGCGGTCATTGGCTACCGGGCCGAACTTCTCGTCCACCATCAGCTCGGAAAAGCCGATAATGGCGTTGAGCGGCGTCCGGATCTCGTGGCTGATGCGGGCGAGGAAATCGGTCTTCTGCGAGGAGGCGCGCTCGGCCACCGCGCGCGCCTGGGTCAGATCCTCTTCGGCCCGCTTCCACTGCGTGATGTCGCGCACCACGGCGCAGAAGCCGCTGTCATTGGGCAGCCTGCCGATGGTCATGAACAGCGGGATGAAGCGCCCTTGCGCCTCGCGCCCGATCACCTCGCGGCCATCGTTCATCACACTCGCCACGCCGGGCTCGGACAGGCCGTTCAGATAGTCGCGCGCCGCGCGCTGGCTTTCGATGGCAAACAGCGAGGCGAACGGTTTACCGGTGACGTCGTCGCTGTCGAAGCCGAACAGCGCCTCGGCCGGCCGGCTGATCGAGCGGATGTCGCCGTCGCGGCCGATCAACACCACACCATCGGTCGCGGTGTCGATGATGGTGCGCATCTCGGCAATGCGCGCTTTGAGTTCGGAGACATCGGGCTGCGTCTGCTCCTCGGCTGCGAGATGCGCAACCATCGGCGGCTCGTTATCGCCGGTACGTCGCACCACCAGCATCAGCGCCTTGCCGGCGCGCCACGGCACCGAACGCAAAATGGCTTCGATCGGAAATTCCTGGCCCTCGCGCGTCTTCAGTTTGAGTGTGTGGTCGCTTTCGCCGGCCGTTTCTGAATAGGGGTCGGCAAACAGCGCGTCGAGCCCGCCGGCGTCGCTCAGGTCCTCAAGCGTGTCATAGCCGGTCAGGCCGAGGAATTCCTCATTGGCGTAATGAAGCTCGTCGCCCGAATGGATGAGCAGCGGCACCGGCAGCTTGCCGAGGATCGACGTGTCAGGGGCCTTGTGTTCATCTCCGGCCGAGAATGCCGAAGGCATGAACCCCTCAAGCTTGAGCGGCGGCACTTTCAGGCGCTGTGGTTCTGCCGGCACTGTGTCCGCATCGCCGGCCTTGTCCCCGTCTTCCACGGCCGAGTCAGTCGCCTCGTCGGACGGCGCCCAATCCTCATTGTCCTCGGCATCGCGGAAATCGGCCGACGTCATGCTGTCGTCTTCACCGGCATTGGCCGGCGTCTCGGCAACAACCGGCTGTGGCTCTGCGGCCTCGACGATCTCTTGGGCTTGCGTATCATCCGGTTCGGAAGCCGGCGCAGGTTCGTCGTTGGACGACGTTGCTTCCGTACTGTTTTCGGTGACGGAGCCTGGTTCGGGATCGGCATAGTCGAGCAGGGAGCGCGACACTGTCGGCGCCTTCGCCTCGCCTGCTTCGCCGTCCGCAAGGCCGTCGTCCGGCTGCTCGCCGTCAAGCCGCGCGAGATCCTTTTCGTCCTCGGCATCGCTTTCCGGCGGTTCGGCCTCAGCCGTTTCATTTTCGGGTGCGGTTGCCGATGGTTCAGCCACGGCAGCCGGGCCGGCTTCGCCCGGACTCGAGACCTCGGCGGGCCGCCGGGCTGGCGCGGCTGTTTCAGCCTGGTTCGCCTCGACATGATCCGGCTTGAGCTCATCTGCCTTGGCCTGGTCTGGCGTTACCTGATCCGGATTGGCCGGTTCGGCCTGCTTGGCAGTCTCCGGCTGCTCCGGCGGGGGATTGTCCTTCTTCAGCCGCTCGCCGATTTCGCGGAAAGCGCTGCGCTCCAGCGTCGACAGGCCCCTCTCGCTTGTCGGCTGCTTGTCGTTGGCGGGCTGCCGATGCTCGGCCAGCCGGATGACCTTGTCGGCAAAACGACGTTCCTGCTTCGGCACGATGGTCAGCGCCGGCACTTCGCCCTCGAACGGATCGGCCGCCTTGGGAGCTTCCGCCACGGGCTGTTCCGGGGCCGGCTCAGCTGCTGCCGCTGGCGCGCCATTGGGGACCAGCGCCATGCCGATTGCTTCCGGATCGACCACCGCATCGCCGGCGCGGGCGACGCCGAAACCACGAAAACCTTCGAAGGCGCGGCTGCGGCCATAGACAGGCAGTGCTGCCAGATCGACCGGTATCTTCAGGTCGGAGCCGGCAACCGGCCACAGTACCGAGCGGCCCGACCAGGTGTCGCGCCGTTCAAGCAGGCCCGCGATCTCGCCCGAGGCGTCGAGGCCGAAAGTTGTCGCGACGTCCTTGAAGCGGCGGCCGATCACGTCGGCGGCGGCTTTGCCGACAATGTCGCCGAATTCCGGCGACAGCGCGCTGAACTTGCCGTCGGCGTCGGTGCGCCAGACGAAGCGCAGCGGCGGCGTCGAGCGGTCGACCTCACGTTTGGCGGGAGGCGCAGCCGGTAGGGCTGCGTCAGACGGCAGGGCGGGCGCAGCGGCACCGCTGTCCAACTGCGCACTCTCGGCCGGGGAAACAGAGTCCGGCTCGGCCTGCGCCGGGCTGTCCGGCTCGCCCGCCTGCGGCTCTTCGCCGGCATGGAAGTACCAATGATCATGTTGCGCCGGCGCGCTGTCATTCGCCGCCTGCTCGCGGCCGGTCGTCTGCTCGCGATGGTCCGCCTTTGTATCGGTTGACGCCGAAGCATCATGCTTGGTGGCAGCCGGACCTGTCTCCCCGACATCAGGTGCGGCCGCGAGTGGGGCGCCCTGATTCCCGCTTGCGGTGGGGTGGTCAGCCACCGCATCCACCGTTACCGCGTTCTCCGCGGCGGCTTGCGCCGGGCCATCGTCGACCAGCGCTGCAGCAGGTTCGGCATCCAGCTCGCCGACAGGATTTTCCTCACCGAGCTGATCCTCGTCGATGACCACCAGCAGATGCCTGGACTCGGTCAGGCGCGCGAAGCCGGCCGGATAGGACGTGGCGCCGCCGGGGACCAGCCGCTTGACGATGCGGTCGTCCTGGCTCGCCACGTCGGCGACAAGCGCGGCCAGCGTCTCAGGCCGGATGGCGAGCGCGCCAAAGCCATCCGAAGCCGCCTCGACAGTGCCGGCGGCGTCGACAAAGGCGATGAAATGGCCGTCTTCGGTAAAGCCGCTGATCGCGCGGGCCGCAATGTCGGCAGCACTGCGCGAGCCGGCCTGCGCTGCCGGCACCACCAGCATAATGGCGCTTTCGCCGTCCGGCATAGTCACCGCACTGGCCAGGAAGCCGACGGCGCGGCTGGTGATGCCGGTCGCCAGCCGTACCGTAATGGCGCGGTCGCTGCCGATCTGCGGGAACCCCGCGGTCGCCATGATCTGACGCCTGGCGATCAGCGGCAGCTGTGCCGAGGCGCCGATGATGGCCTCGATATCGGGATAGCCGAACACCGCAGCGCCCGAGCCGTTGGCCCAGATCACCTGTTCGAAGTCGGCCGACAGAATCGCGATCGCGTCGCCGGCGGCGAAGCGCTGGCGAACCGCATCAAGCACGGCGACATCGAGGAAAGAGTAGTTCTCGGAAGGCATGCGCTTGGCGGACCCTTTCGGTGAAACCTCTTGGCGAACCCCTCTTGGCGAACCTACAAGGCGGGCAATTTGCAGTTAACGCTTTGTTAATAAAAGCCCGCGCGGCGAAGGTCCACAAGCCATGGCGGGAAGCAGGTGGAATCTCTGGCCACTTGGTTAACAGCCTCTCGGAATGCCCTTGGATAACCTCTTGGGTGACGCATGGGAAGAAATTTATGGTGCACTGCAACAAAGATATTGCATCGCACAAAAAAACCGCTATATTGCCATCATACATGAACGAGACGGCTTTTTGTCAAAGCCGCTACCCCGAAAGGATGGAAAATGACCAAGGCCAAGACCGCTGAGACCATCGAAAACGTCGAATTCCCGAGCTTCGACGCTTCCAAGGCAACCGACCAGATCCGCGCTTTCGCCGAAAAGGGCGTCGAGCAGTCGAAGGAAGCCTACTCCAAGCTGAAGACCGGCGCTGAAGAGACCCAGAAAGTCCTGGAATCGACCTTCGAGACTGCCAAGACCGTTTCCAGCGACCTGTCGCTCAAGACCATCGCCGCTCTGCGCGCCAATGCCGAAGCCGGCTTCTCGCATCTCGAGGCCCTCATCGGCGCCAAGTCGCTGTCGGAAGTGGTCGAACTGCAGACCGCCTTCCTGCGCAAGCGCGTCGAGACCACGGTCGAGCAGGCCAAGGACTTCCAGGCTGTTGCTTCGAAGGCTGCCGAAGACGTCTCCAAGCCGGTCAAGACCGCTTTCGAGAAGGCCCTGAAGGACATCAAGGCCGCCTAATAATTGCGCACAACTCTGCGATGCATCAAAACGTCGCATTTCGTCAGACAAATAGGTGTGCGATAGAGTTGTCCAAATGAATACCCGGCGAGTGGAACCTCCTCCCTCTGCTCTCCGGGGTGACCAGCCAGCACCTTCTCCCGCTGGCTCGTAACAGGAAAAGGCCGGCACCTCCTCCCGCCGGCCTTTTTCTTTTGCCGAAGAAACCAGCGTCTGTTGGCAGACCGGCTTTGCCTTATCAAAGGCCTTGAATTAGTGTCTGATAGACCGTATTGGACGCATCGCCGAACGACAGAGCGGATCTCGGAGAATGAATTTTCACCACGATCTGGCTCAGGCGAACGTGCCGTTGTAGCTCAGATGGTTAGAGCGCCGGATTGTGGATCCGGAGGTCGCTGGTTCGATCCCAGCCAACGGTACCACCGAATTTCCCGCTAAGTATTGATTGCCGATCCCGCGATCCACGAGAGATCAAGACCTGTGTGCGCTGTCGGCAGGGCAGGAAGACCCTGACTGCACACACACCGCGGTGCGGATACCCGCGCCGCAGCTTAGGTTTCATTTTACTCCAGCGGTTCGTCGGTCGGCCGAGGCGTCGTGCCTGCCTGATGAGGACGGCCGGCATTGCGATTTGCAACGCGGCTGTCGAGCGGCGATCTGGACGCTTGCTGGGCGCCAGCGGTCTTGGGCGCCGTCGGCCTGGCGCCGGAATCGCTGTCTTCAGCATCGCGAGGGGGATGTGGCAGGCCGGCGGCCTCAGGCGATCTGACCGAAGGTGTGGCGGCCGGGTTTGTCGATGCGGGTTTGTCCTTGGCCATTTTCAACTCTCGCCTTTTCAGCATGCAGACGGCCGGACAACAAAGTCGGGCCATTGGACAGAACGGTCAGCCGTGCGGGCGCATCACGACTTTGATGCAGCCGTCCTCCTTGTCACGGAAGGTTTTGTAAAGTGCGGGCCCGGCCTTGAGGCCAGCCGATGGGTGATCACGAATGACGGGTCGATATCGCCGTTCCGAACTTTCTGCAGCGATGTCGCGTTCATCCTGGATCGTCGGATCGGCCACCTGTTCGCAACGTATGTCGCATTTGCCGTGCCATGTCAGGGCCTTCATGTGCTGTTCCTTGACGACAAGCTCTGCGAGCCCGAACTTGGCTTGATGTGAAATGTTCCCGCTTCGAACGAGCATCCGGCCTCAACCCTTGGCGGCCGAGCCGGGTTCGGCCATGCCGCAATGCTGCTCGGTCAGGGTGCCGGCCGGCGTGCCATGCGCCGCTGCAACCTGCAGCTTGTTTTTCCAGCCGCTGATCGCCTGCTGCCACGACCGCATCCCTGATCGCTTCGCAGGGCAGAGGTTTGGCGCAAGCGCAGGATCTGCTATCGCGCCAGAATCGCGGCGACAACGAACACGACGGCGGCAACGACGACAAGCGCGACAATGGCCAGCACCGGGCCGTTTTTACTCGGGGCCGGGGCGCGCTCGTCGTCCGGCCGCCGCATCGCATTGGCGAAGCTTGCTTGATTAGCGAAAGCCGGCGTGCCCGTCGCTGCGGGAACCGGCACGGCGCAGGTGTCTGCTGCTTCGGCATCGGTTTCCATAGGCGCCGCCGCCGGGTCGAATCCCGGCGTCTTGTCCTCTGTCACCCCAGACTGAATATCGCCTCTGTCTTCGGCCGGGTTACGTTCGACGTTCATGATGATGCTCCTGCCGCTGGCCCGGGCTTCCCCAACCGCGAGCGGATCAGGATGTTCCATCGGGCGGAATCGCCAACAACGAGGAGCAAATTCAGATAGCCTTCAAACAGATGTCCCTGGTGGCAACGCGGGCCTTGCAACCGGTCAGCACCGGATTGGTGGTCTCGTTGTAGTCGGCCATGGTCGGCAACGCGGCAGATTCGGCAAAGTTCCAGTCTGGCTCGCAATGCCCGCTTACGCACACCGCCGCTCGTTGACCTTGAGCTGGCTCGTTCCAGCCACTCCAACCCAAATTGCCAGTCCGGCTCCCGGCGGCGCGCTGTTTGGATTCCGTGGGAACATCAACAGCGCCAGCGAGTTCGGTATGTGCAGCGAGTTCCCTGTTCGCCGCATGGCCAACATCCGGAGCTCTTGACTGCCCGCGTCTTCGCTCCTGGAGCGCGGGCCACTCCTCTTAGCCCAAGGTTGCGATCATGAGCAGAAACATTCCGGAAAAGCGGGCCAGGCAGGGTGGCTTGGGGCGACCGGTCCTTGGCGTGCTCTTGGCAGGCCTTGTCTTGGCGCTCGTCGCCTGGGGGATCGCTGAAATCTATGGCGAGCAGGCTAAGACACCGGCGACACAGCAAAACAGCCGGGTTCCATCGCCAGATACTTACAGCCCAAATCCTGGCCAAACGGACCCTGCAAACTCCAAGGCCGACGATGTGAATGGCGAACCGGTGGACCGGAATCCCAAGCTCGACAAGGATCCCACGCCGCGATCAAGCACTGGCGGGGATCAGCCAGGAACGCCGCCAGCTCAACCTGCTTCGCCATAGCGTTCGCACTAGTTGATAAACACAATTCAAACAGATGCGGAAATGTGGAGCGGCGATTTCAGCCAATTTCAAGAGCCGGGTCTGTCAATAATCGCCGGCGCTCTCTGATAGCTGGGGAGCCACAAAACCTGGTTGTGTGCGTCAAGTTCTGCAAAATGGGGCAGCCACGATGCTGGTCATGCGGCTTGGCGCAGAGCGAGCTTCTTGTGCTCGCG
>NZ_JAMYUS010000018.1:0-136584 GCF_040323255.1 Mesorhizobium sp. M0052
AGGGTCGATCCGCGGAGCGGAGCGGGGTGGGGTCCTCGCCGACCGTCAGCGCTCACCCCCACCCCGTCTCGCCATCTCCGCTTCGCTCCGATTGCGCGCCGACCCTCCCCACAAGGGGGAGGGTGAAGTAGCTCAGCTTGCGAGCCGGCTCACCATCTCGTGCTGCGCATAAGCGCGCCCAAAACGATTGGCGAGAAACGCATCCAGCGCGATGTCTTCCTGCTTGACGAAACCGGTCGCCGGCAAGGTGCCGTCGGCCAGCATGTCGAGCACGGCGCAGATGCCGGACGCGGTGGTGATCTGGATTGCGCTGCGCACCTGGTTGCCGATGCGCTGCGAATAGATCTTGTTGGCGTAGGTTTCCTGCAGCAGGCGGCCATTGCGGCGGCCCGAGACGGTGACGAAGACGATGACCACGTCCTGCAGCGTTGCCGGCAGGGCGCTCTCGAAGATATCCTTCAGCACGTCGCGGCGGTGGCGCAGGCCGAGATCGTTGAGCAGCGCCTTCATGATCGCCGCGTGGCCGGGATAGCGGATGGTGCGGTAGTTCAGCGTGCGCACCTTGCCCTTCAGCGTCTCGGCCAGCGTGCCGAGACCGCCAGAGGTGTTGAAGGCCTCATAGGTGACGCCGTCGAGCGAGAACTCTTCGCGCTCCTCCAGCGGCGGCACCTCGATCAGCTCGCCCTCGACGATCGCCTCGCAGGGTTCGCAATATTCGTTGATGACGCCGTCGGTGCTCCAGGTCAGATTGTAGTTCAGCGCATTGGACGGGTATTGCGGCAGCGCGCCGACGCGCATGCGAACGCTTTCCAGCGTGTCGAAGCGGCTGGCGAGATCGTTGGCGACGATCGAGATGAAGCCCGGCGCCAGGCCGCATTGCGGAATGAAGGCGCTGTTGCCCGACTTGGCCAGCTCCTTGACGCGGCGGGTCGAGACGACATCCTCGGTCAAATCGAGATAGTGCACGCCGGTGGCGGCGGCCGCTTCGGCGATGCGCGTGGTCAAATGGAAGGGGGCGGCGCTCAGCACGGCGAAGGCGCCGGCAAGGGCGGCCTCGAGTGCGCCCGGCGCTGCGATATCGAGCTCCAGCCCCTCGACGCCGGCGGGAAGTTCGGCCGCGGCAAGCTGCGCCGCCGCGCGGTCGATAACGGTGACGTGGTAGTCGCCGCTGTCGGCGAGCATGCCTGCAATGGTGGAGCCGATCTTGCCGGCGCCGACGACGATGATTTTCTTCATGACCTTGCCCCTCGTGAAAACTCTTTGGCCCAGACCGCCGCGCGGTGGACGCGATGCCTTCAAGAATCGCAGCTTGCCTGTCGAAAGGAAGCGTGGGATCGTTCGAAATGAACCCTGCAATTGAACGATACGCCGACGAGGTTCGTCGAAATGCTCAGTGACGCCGAACAAAAACTGCTTTCCCTGCTGCGCGCCAATGCCCGCGCGTCGACCACTGAGCTGGCGCGCCAGCTCGGCGTTTCGCGCACGACGGTGCAGAGCCGGATCGAGCGGCTGGAACAGCGCGGCATCATCACCGGCTATGGCGTGCGGATGGCGCCGGACTACGAGCAGGGGCTGGTGCGGGCGCATGTGCTGCTCACCGTCACGCCCAAGCTCGCCGACAAGGTGGTGCGGGCGCTGCAGGCGCTGACGCCGGTGAGGACGCTGCACTCGGTGAGCGGCAATTTCGACATGATCGTCATCGTCGACGCGCCGTCGATCAGGGATCTGGATGCGTTGCTGGACGAGATCGGGGCGATGGACGGGGTCGAGCGGACGTCGTCGTCGATAATTTTGTCGACCCGGATCGATCGGTAGGTGGAACGCATGAGCCGCTAATCTCCCCCGTGCCGGGGAGATGGCCGGCAGGCCAGAGGGGGTCGGTTCGACTGGGCTCGGCCTACCTGCCGCTGCAGAAGGAGGTTAGCGCTCCACGCGAGGCGACCCCCTCTGTCACCTTCGGCGACATCCCCCCCAAGGGGGGAGATTAGCTGCTAAGCCCGCCGCCTTTCCGGCCCGCTATCCAGCCACGCCACATCCTCCGCCGACAGCTTGATATCCAGCGCCTTCAAACTGTCCTCCAACTCGTCCAGCGTGCGCGGGCCGATCAACGGCACCGACGGAAAAGGCTGCGCCAGCACATAGGCGAGCGCGATGTGGATCGGACTTTTGCCCAGGCGCTGCGCCAGCTCGATGGCGCGGTCGCGGCGGCCAAAGTTCTTCTCGGAATACCAGACCCGCACCAGCTCCTCATTGTCCTGCTTGTCGCGGCCGGCGCGGTCGGTGAAGAAGCCGCGGCCCTGGCTCGACCAGGCGAAGTTGGGCATCTGCCTTTTCGTCAGCCAGGATTTCCAGTCGTCGGTCGACGAGGTGATGCAGCCGGCCCAGATCGGCTCCAGCATCTCGGCCAGCGAGAAATTGTTGGAGAGCACGCCGGGCTTCTGCTTGCCGGTGCGCTCGGCATAGGCAATCGCCTCGTCCATGCGCGCCATCGTCCAGTTCGAGCCGCCGAACGGGCCACGGATGCGGCCGGCCTTGACCTCGGCGTCCATCGCATCGACGAATTCGCCGACCGGCACATCCGGGTTGTCGCGGTGCATGAAATAGAGGTCGACATGGTCGGTCTGCAGCCGGTCCAACGACTGGGCGAGCTGCTTGCCGATGACATCGGGATAACAGAGCGGCGAGTGCGCGCCCTTGGCGATGATCACCGACTGCTCGCGCACGCCGCGATTCCTGAGCCACTGGCCAAGCAGCGTTTCGGTGTAGCCGGCGCCGTAGACATAGCCGGTGTCGAACAGATTGCCGCCGGCCTCGAAGAAGGCGTCGAGCAGGATTGCGCCCGACGAGAAGGTGCGGAAATCCTCGAAGCCGAGCGCCACCACGGAGGCCGGCTTCGACAGGCCCGGAATCTTGCGCTTGCCGATGGCGGTGCCGCCGGTGCGCAGCGGCCGGCCCGAAAGGGTGTTGGTTCGCTTAGCCGGCTTTTCGATTTCATATTCGAGCCCTACGGCAGCGCGCCATTTGTCGAGCACACGCAGCGTGCCGAGACTGTCGGCCCAGCCCATGCCCGGCCAGGCGAATTCCTGTTTGCCGGCCAGGATCGCCTCGCCGGCGGCGTCGACCTCAAAGGAATAGAGATGGCGGGTTTCGTTGAGGCTGATGGTCTCGCGCGTGTCGTCGGCGAGAATTACATCGATCCGGCCAGGGCCGCCATCGCGGTTGCCGCCGCCGGCGAACCAGAAATCCGGCACCTCGATGCGGCCCTTGGTGCCGAGGATGCGCAGGACATTGTCCTGTTTGAGCGAGATGCTGCAGGATACCTCGGCAACGATTCCACCGGGAAAATGCAGCAGCGCCGAGGCCCATTCGTCGACGCCGGACTTGCCGAGATGGGCGGTGCCGACAACCTTGTCCGGCTCGGCGAAGGGTTTGCCTGTGGCAGCGCCCGCGATCAGCCGCACCATGGAGACGGGATAGCCGCCGACGTCGAGAATGCCGCCACCGGCGAGATCGTTGGCGTAGAGCCGGTGCTCGGGCATGAAGCCCGGCATGGCGAAGCCGAAGCTCGACTTGATCAGCCTGACATCGCCAATGACGCCCGACTGGATCACCTCGACCAGCTTCGCCGTCTGCGGGTGCAGGCGGTACATGAAGGCTTCGCCGAGGAAGGTGCCGGCCTTGCGCGCGGCATGGATCATGGCGTCGGCCTCGAAGGCGGTCAGCGCCAGCGGCTTTTCGCACAGCACATGCTTGCCGGCTTCCGCCGCCTTGATTCCCCATTCGGCATGGCCGGGATGCGGGATGGCGATATAGACGGCGTCGACCTCGGGGTCGGCGAGCAGCGCGTCGTAACCGTCGAGGATGCGGGCGCCGGGAAACGTCTCGGCCAGGCCTGCCTTGCCGGGATTGCGGGCGCCGAGCGCCACGATCGTGCCGGTGCGCGAGCCTGCCACGCCGCGGGCGAACGCTTTGGCGATGTCGCCGGGCCCAAGTATCCCCCAGCGGAGGGGCGCGGTTGCAGTCATGGTCATTCTCCTTGCAAGGCTGGAAGCGCTCAGCGCAGCCGCTGGCCGTCTTCATCGAACAGATAGGATTTGCGGATGGACACGGTGATCTCCTGGGTGTCGGGGACCTTTGCCGCGTCGCGCTGGATCACCAGGTCTTCGCCATGGGCGGTCCTGGCATAGATGAAGCTGGTGCCGCCGAGATGCTCGACCACGTCGATGCCGACGGTGAGGTCGGCTTCGCCTTCGCCGCCATTGCCGAAATGTTCGGGCCGCACGCCGACAATGACCTTGGCTCCTGTTTGCGGCACGGCGCCGGTCAACGGTTGCATAATGCGGGTCTTTTCCTCGCCCGCCAGCTCGACGGTGACGCTGCTCGTGTTGCGCCCGACGACGCGGCCCTTGATGAAATTCATCTTCGGCGAGCCTACAAAGCCGGCGACGAACTGGTTGTCGGGATTGTGGTAGAGATCGAGCGGCCGGCCGATCTGCTCGACATGGCCACCGCGCAGCACGACGATCCGGTCGGCCAGCGTCATCGCTTCGGTCTGGTCGTGGGTGACATAGATCATCGTTGTGCCGAGTTCCTTGTGCAGGCGCGAGATCTCGACCCGCATCTGGACGCGCAGCTCGGCGTCGAGATTGCTCAACGGCTCGTCGAACAGGAAGACTTGCGGTTCGCGCACGATGGCGCGGCCGATGGCAACGCGCTGGCGCTGGCCGCCGGACAATTGCCTCGGCCGCCGCGCCATCAACTCTGTGATGCGCAGGATTTCGGAGGCCCGCTTCACCCGCCGCTCGGTGTCCTCCTTGGGGTTGCCGGTCATCCTGAGGCCAAAGCTCAGATTCTGCTCCACGCTCATGTGCGGGTAGAGCGCGTAGGACTGGAACACCATGGCGATGCCGCGCTCGGCCGGCTCGACATCGTTCATCACCTTGCCGCCAATGGCGATCTCGCCGCCGCTGATATCCTCCAGCCCGGCGATCATCCTGAGCAGCGTCGATTTTCCACAACCCGACGGGCCGACAAAGACGACGAACTCGCCATCGGCGATATCGATGTTGGCGCCATGGATGATCTCATAGACGCCGAAGCGTTTTACGACATTGGTGAGGGTGACTGCCGCCATATCGCTGTTGTCCCTACTTGACGGCACCGGCGGCGATGCCGGCGATGAAATGGCGCTGCAGCAGCACGAAGACGACCAGCATCGGTACGGTCAGCATGACGGCGCCGGCCATGATGCCGCCCCATGAGACCTTGGTCAGGCCGATCAGCGTGCCGAGCGCCACAGGGGCCGTCATCGCGCCGGGCTGGCTGTTGATCAAAAGCGGCCAGAGATAATTGTTCCACGAGGCGAGGAACAGGATGATGGCGAGCGCCGCCAGCATCGGCCGCGCCAGCGGCAAAGCGACGAACAGGAAGATACGCCATTCCTTGACGCCCTCGACACGTGCCGCGTCGAAAAGGTCGGCCGGCATCATCGAGAAAGCCTGGCGCATGAACAGCACGCCCAGCGAATTGAACAAGGGTGGCACGATCAGCGCAATCCAGGTGTTGGCGAGCTGGAAGTCGCGCGCCACCATGATGAATTGCGGGATCAGCACCACCGCATAGGGCAGCGTGATGGTGCCGAGGATGATCGCCACCACCGCGCCCTTGCCGAAGAACTGATAGCGGGCGAGCGCCCAGCCGGCCATCGAGGTCAGCAGCACCGAGAAGAAGGTGTAGGTCACCGCCACCGCCACCGAAATGCCGATAGCGCCGACGAAATTGGTGTCGCGCTGCAGGTTGTTGAAATTGTCGACGAAATTGCCGTGCGGCAGAAGCTCGATGCCGGGGCTGAAAATGCCGTTGTCGGGCATGGTCGAAAACACCACCATCATCCACAGCGGAAACAGCCAGATCACCGCCAGCGGTGTCAGGACCAGATGCAGCAGGACGCTGCGGCCGAGCCGGCGTTGCGACAGCGAACTCATTTCGGCTCCCCTCTCATTTCGGCTCTCGTGTCAGCCACAGCTGCACCAGCGTGATGGCGATTGCCAGCCCCGCCATGGTGTAGGCGACGGCCGAGGCGTAGCCGAAATTGAGCGAGCGAAAACCCTGGCGGTAGAGCAGCAGGCCAAGCGTCTCGGTGCCGCCGCCGGGGCCGCCGCGCTCCGTGATCAGGAACGGCTCGGTGAACAGCTGCATCGTGCCGATGATCGACAGCACGGCGCAAAACACGATGACCGGCTTGAGCAGCGGCAGCGTTATGTAGAAGAACTGCTTGAGCTTGCTGACGCGGTCGAGCGTCGCTGCTTCATAGACGTCCTCGGGGATCGACTGCAGGCCGGCGAGCAGGATGATGGCGTTGTAGCCGGCCCAGCGCCAGGTTACCGCGATCATGATCAGCGCCATGGCCGGTGTGACGTTGGAGAACCAGTCGATCTTGGCCAGGCCGACGCCGGCGAGGAGCTTGTTGATGATGCCGAAATCCAGGTTGAACATCAGCCGGAACACGGCGGAATAGGCGACCTCGCCGACCACCACCGGAGCGAAGAAGGCAAAGCGGTAGAGGCCACGTGCTTTCAGCAGCGGCGAGTTCAGCAGCACCGCCATGATGATCGCCAGCGAGATCATCACCGGCACCTGGATGACGAGGATGAGCAGCGTGTTCTTCAGCGCGTTGAAGAAAGCGGGGTCGCCGATCAGGCGGCCCCAGTTGAACGTCGGCGCAAAGCGCCAGGGCACCGTGCGCGTCGCCTGGAAGGAAATCATGAACGAGGAGATGATCGGCCACACCCAGAAGATGGCAAAGATCAGAAGGTAGGGCGTAAGGAAGCGATAGGCCGTGGCGTTCTGGTAGCGCATGGTTTCCTCCTCCTTCCTCTTTCCCGGTTGATATCCGGCGTGTTGTTAGCCGGCGGACGCCGCCGGCAATTGGCGAACTGTTGGGCGAGAGCGTCCCTTTCCCCGCCACTATACGGGGAGAGGATGCCGGCAGGCAGGTGAGGGGCAGCGCCAACAGTCCGGCAAATTGCCCTATATCTGGCCCGCCAGCATCACCGCCTTGGTCACTTGATCGGCAGTCCCGTCGCCGAAGCGATCTGGCTGGCGGCGTCGTCGAGGGCGGCCTTGGCATCGGGATAGCCGCCGCCGAGATATTTGGTCTGCACGGCGCGCATGATGATTTCGGCGTCGCTCTGGAACGGCGTGCCGCGGCTCGGCACCACCTTGGGCAGCGTGGCGAGAATGTCCTTCCACACTGCCTGGCCGCCCCAATAGGGCAGGCCCTGCGAGACGTAGGGGTCGTCGAGGGCCGAGATCAGTGACGGCACCAGGCCGAAATCCCTGAGCATGGTGATCTGGCCTTCATTGGTCTCGAGCGTGTATTTCAGATAGGCGTAGGCGGCCTCCTTGTTCTTCGAGGCTGAGGTGATGGCGAGCGACGAGCCTCCGAGATTGGCGGCGCGCGGGCCGTCGGCGGTCAGGCTCGGCATCAGATAGACACCCCATTTGCCGTTTTCGCCGGCGGATTCGGTGCGGATGGTGCCCTCATACCAGCCGCCATAGACCTGGGTGGCGACGGTGCCGGCGGTGTTGTTGGTGATCTTGGTGCCCCAGTCGGCCGACGAGATGATGCCGGCGTCCTTCATGTCCTTGATCTTGGCCAGCGTGTCGACGCATTTCGGCTGGTTGACGGTGATCGACTGCCCATCGGCGGCGAAATAGCCGCAGCCCTGTTCGTTGGAAATCATGCGGAAAAATTCGGTGTCGCCGTTGAAATCGGCATTGGTCATGGTGACGCCGGGATTGGCGGCCTGGACCTTCTTGCCGGCGGCGATGAAATCGTCCCAGGTCTTGATTGAGGCCGGATCGACGCCGGCCTTCTCGTAGAAGTCGCGGCGGTAGAAGGCGGCTACCGGGCCGGAATCCCACGGCATGGCATAGGCCTTGTCGCCGACCTCCAGTTCGGTGCGCTTGAAGTCCGGGAATTTCTTCTGGTCGTCGGCGGTGTAGCCCAGCGTGTGCAAATCGACGAAGCAATCGGGGAACTGGCTCCAGTAATTCTCGGCCTCGCCGTTTTCGATCGAGACGATATCGGGCAGGCCGACGCCGCCGGCCGCGCAGCCGGCGATCGACTTGTCATAGGTCGGCTGGTTGCCGAGATCCTGAACGGTGACCTTGACGTTGGGATGCTGCTTGTTGAAGCCGGCCACCGTCGCCTTCAGCGACGAAGCGGCGATATTCCAGCTCCAGATCGTAATTTCGCCGGACTGCGCCAAAGCCGGGGCTGAGCCCAGGCCAAGCGCCAGCGCGGCACAGATCAGTGTCGTGCGCATTGAAATCCTCCCATTTCATTTGCTCTCTCTTCGCGAGCATGGCTAGACTAGGCGGCGCGGAAGGCTTGTCCCTGACAACGGGAATAAAAGATGGGCGGAAAGTAAGATGCCGGAACGGCCGTTTTACCAGCCTGGCGCCAGCAGCGTCGAAGGCCTGCCGATGGCTTTGCAGATGTTTCACAACCATCCGCTGGTGATGCTGAAGCCGCACTGGCATGCCCAGGTCGAGGTCAATTTCATCGTCCGCGGCAGCGTGCACTACCGCATGAACGAGCACGAGATCGCGCTCACGGCGGGCGACATGTGCCTGTTCTGGGGCGGGCTGCCGCACCAGATGGACGATCTCTCCGACGACGCCATCTATGCCGGCGCGCATCTGCCGCTGGTGCATTTCTTCCGCCTGCATCTGCCGACGGATGTCCGCCACAGGCTGATGACCGGCGCCACGCTGGTGACATCGGCGACCGACCAGGCCGACCATCACAATTTCGAGCGCTGGAACCGCTATTTCCGCTCGGGCGATGCGGCGATAACCGAGCACGCCGTGAACGAGCTGCTGCTGCGGTTGGAGCGGGTGCGCTTCGAGCCCTACCGGCTGGTGCCGGAAACCGCCATCGGCCAGGAACCCGGCGGCCCGTTCGACCAGCAATCGCTGCGCAATGTCGGTCGCATGTGCGACTTCATCGCCGAGAATTTCCTCTACGACATAGACTGCGTCGACATCGCGGCGGCGGCCGACATCCATCCCAAATACGCCATGAGCATTTTCAAGAAATCGACCGGCATGACGCTCAACGAATATATGAATCTGCTGCGGCTGAGCTACGCGCAGGCGCTGCTGATGCATGAAGACGCCAATGTGCTGCGCGTCGCCATGGATTCAGGCTTCGGCTCGCTCAGCGCCTTCAACAAATCCTTCCGCAAGCTGGCAGGGATGTCGCCCTCGGATTTTCGCCGGGGTGCGGTGGGCCGATAGGTTCAACGGTCATCTTGATCAACCCGCAGCCGTTCCGGGTGGAAACATGTGCAAGGCTAATCGCGACCGCCTTTGTCGGATGCGATCATCAACTTGGAGAAAGTTGTCAGCGACTTGGCGTTTCATGAGCGCCTTCCCCCACTCCGTCGCTGCTTCGCTCGACGGAGTGGGGTCGACCTGGCTCTGGCGTTGTCATTTCAAGCCGGGACCGGTGCCCTCCGCCCGAGGAAACCCGACAATTACCGCCAGCCCAGGCCGGCGATCCTCCAGCGCAATCGTTGCACCATGCAGGTCGGCGATGGCCCGCACAAGGCTGAGGCCCAGGCCGCTGCCGGGCGTGGTGCGGCTGGAGTCCAGCCGGTAGAGCCGCTGGAACACTTTTTCGCGCTCCTGCGCCGGGATGCCGGGGCCATTGTCGGCGACCTCAGCCAGAATGCGGTCGCCTTGCCGCCGCACCGATAGAAGGATTGCCGTGCCATCGGGGCAATGCCGCAGCGCGTTCTCAACCAGATTGGCAAACAATTGCGTCAGCAGGTCGCGGTCGCCGTGGACCAGGCATGGGGTGCCGTGGACGATCGTGGCCGACAGCGACTTGCCGTCATCCTCGGCGACACCGGCGTAGATTTCGGCAATGGCATCGATGACGCCGGTGAGGTCGAGATCGACAAAGCGCGACTTGCGGGCGCCGGCCTCGATCTGGGCAATACGCAACAGCGCATCGAAAGTATCGTTGATCTGCAGGCTTTCCCCACGTGCCTCCGCCAGCTCATCGGCAACGGCCTCACCCCGCGCGGTCCTGTCGGCCGCAGCTTCCAAAATCATCTGCAGCCGGTTGAGCGGCGTCTTCAGATCATGCGCGATGTCGGCGCTGACCTGGCGCATGCCGTCCACCAGCGCCGCCAGCCGCTCCAGCGCGGCGTTGACCTGGCGCGAGACGCCGTCAATGTCGTCGCCATTGCCGAGCAGTGGAATGCGGGCGTCGAGCCGGCCGTTGGAGACATCGTCCATGGTGGTGGCAATGCCGTCGAGGCGACGCTGCACACGCGACGCCAGCAAGGCGCCGCCAGCCACCGCCAGCCCTGAAATGATCAGGGTGGCCCAGCCGAAGCTCATCAAAACGATGCGTTCCAGCTCCTCGGTTTCGGAGAGCGAGAAGGCGATTGTCAGGCTGTTGGGCCCGACCGAACCGGTCCAGGCGCGGTACATAGTGTCCGGCGCAACGCCTGGCAGGGAAGCGGCAAAATCCGAAAAGCCATCGGGAAGGTCGGCGGCGGTGAAATTCCCGGCCAGGCGATTGCCGGCGGGATCGGTGAGCGAGAACAGCTGTTCCTTGCTCGGGCTGAGCGCGGCGTGGCTGTCGACTGCCGAAACCAGATCCTCCCGGTCGTTTCCGGCATAGGTCACCGCCACGACCGAATAAGTCTCCTTGACCGACTGGTCGAGCTGCTCGGCAAGATCCGCGCTCATCAGCTGGTAGACGATGGCGCCTGACAGGATGAAGGCGAGCACGAACAGCAAGGCGAAGGTCAGGGCCAGCCGAAACGGCGTGCTGCGCAGCAGGCGAGAGCCTGTCTCAGTCATAGTGCGTTTCAGTCATGGCAAGCTTCAGTCATGGCAAGTTTCTGTCATGCCGCGCCTCAGTCGTGAACACTGTAGCCAGTGTTGCGCACGGTGTGGATCAACGCGGTTTCGAACGGCCTGTCGATCTTGGCGCGCAGCCGGCTGATATGGGTTTCGACGACGCTGGTCTTGGGGTCGAAGTGAAAATCCCAGACCCGTTCCAGAAGCATGGTGCGGGTGATGACGCGGCCCTCGCCGCGCATCAGCACTTCGAGCAGGCTGAATTCGCGCGGCTGCAGGTCGATCGCCTGGCCCTGCCTGGTGACGCGGCGCTGGATCAGGTCCATTTCGAGGTCTGCGATGCGCAGCGTCGTCTTCAGCTCCTGCACCGCAGGGCGACGGCCGAGCGCGTTGATGCGGGCGAGCAGTTCGGAAAAGGCGAATGGCTTGACGAGATAGTCGTCGCCGCCGGCCTCGAGCCCTTCAACCCTGTCGTCGACGCCGCCGACCGAGGTCAGAAAGATCGCCGGCGTGCGCACGCCCGCCGCCCGCACCGCCTTGATCATCGACAGGCCGTCGAGGCCGGGCAGCATGCGGTCGACGACGATCACGTCATAGGCGTCGCGTGTCGCGGCAAACAGCGCGTCATGCCCGTCGCGCAGCAGATCGCAGACATGCCCGGCTTCGCTCAGGCCCTTGACGACATAGTCTGCGGTCCTGGGGTCATCCTCAACAAGGAGAAGTCGCATCTCTGTTCCGGTCTGTTGCCGAGGCTTTGCCAGAGCGGCATGCTAGCACCGGCGGCGGTCCGTTCCTAGAATATCCGCCGGCGCCTGGTCGCTCGTGGTCGTTGCACATGTCCATAAGTGTCATCCGACCGGATCGCGCGCAGGGACAAGCATCCTGCGCAGCACGGCGCCTTTCAGAATAAAATGATGGAAGAGTGCCGCACCGGCATGAATGCAGATCAGAACGATGAATACCGGCTTTGCCCAAGTATGGACATCGCCCATCCAGCTCCAAACATAAAAGGCCAGAAGCCCGGAAACAGGAGCGGCAACGAGAAGGCCATAGAACAGCGCATGCGTTGTGCGTGAGGCGAAAGCCATCCATTTCGGCATTGTGGATTGCGGCTTGGGCGCACCGATGAAGAGGCGGACGGCCAGTCGCACGAACACCAGCAACAGGATCGCCAGGCCGACCCAATAATGGGCGGACCCCATGGTCTGCCCGTAGGACGACAGTTGGCGTCTGTCCGCTGCCGCATCGACATAGATTGTCATGTTTTCGCCGAACAGGAGCTGGAACAGGACAAGCGCCGCTATCATCCAATGCAGGCTAATTTGGAGGCCGCTATAACCGGATTTCCTGGAGTTCATTCTTCCGTCCATGAGGTGAGCGCGATAGCTGCCCAGGGCGACCCACGGCAGGGATCCATTGACGTTTTGGCGCGTTCTCGTCGCGTCAGGCGGGCGTGCAGGTGCTTGCATCTACTCCGATTCAAGCAGGATTTTGTCGGCTTCGCCGGTGCCCTTCTTCAGACTCATATAGAGAACGAGGGCGACGATGCAGCCCAGGAAGATCATGCTGGTGAAGGTGGTGCCGAAGCCGAGGCCGCCATATTCGACCGGCTGCGACAGCAGGTCGCCGAACGAGGCGCCAAGCGGCCGCGTCAGGATGTAGGCCAGCCAGAAGGCGAGGATGGCGTCGAGGCCGAAGGCGAAATAGCCGAGGGCGATGAAGACGATGACCGCGCCGAACAAGAAGCCAGTCGTGAGATAGCCAATGTCGAACGTCTCGGCGACAAGGTCGCCGGCCGCGGTGCCGAGCGAAAAGGTGAACAGGATCGCCAGCCAGTAGAAGATCTCGCGCCTGGTGGTGACGATCGTATGGATGGAGAGCGTTCTTTCGCTGGCGTACCAGACCGCGAATGTCGCGGCGAGCAAGACCGTGAAGGCAATCGTGGTGGTTTGCAGACGGACGCCCAAATTGTCGACCAGATTGTCGGTGATCAAGGTGCCGACGACGCTGATCAGCACCACCGCCAGCCAATAGGCCCATGGCACATAACGCTTCTGCGCGAATTGCAGCGCCAGCGCGACGACAAGGATGCCGGTCATGATCAGCGAGGTGACGGTCAGTCCGAAGCCAAGATTGACGGCCAGATAGTCGGCCGCCGTCTCGCCCATGGTGACCGCCAAAAGCTTGATTAGCCAGAATTCGACGGTGACATCAGGGACCCTGTTGGGTGATGCCAGTGCGGCGGGTGCAGTGCTTGCAGACAAGAGCATGATGGGATCCTTGTCGTTTCGGCGGGGACGGGCCTATTCCCCGGTACGTGCGGCGAGGCTTGGTCTTACTTCCCCATGATCTTCATGGCCTGCGCGAAGAAGTCGTCGGCGCGCTTGTCGTCGTCGGCATTGCAGCGCTCGACGCCTTTGGCCTCGAGATCGGATACTTTTGTCTTGTCCGCGGCGCTCAGCGCCGCCAAGGCTTCCGCCGCGCGCAGGTCCTTCAGAGCGTCTTCGCAAGGCGTCGCAGCGGAAGCGGCTGAAAAGACCGGGTTGGCGATGGCAATGGCGCAGAGCGAGAAAGCGAGGGTTAGCTTTTTCATGCTGGTGTTCCTGTCTTGCGCCGATATCCAGGCGGTGATGAAACGATGTCCGGCACGTGGCCGGCACAAGGACTATGGGCAGGCGACCTCGCCGCAATCTGTCCGCCCGCTTACAAATTCGTAAGAATGGCTGAAATTCCTGCCGGTTGCCTCGCCATCGCCGCACGGAAGCGCTAGTGGGTGGCGAGACACCGGCGCTATGAGCCCTGCCGGATAGCAGGAACTATGATGAGCTACGCTCCCCCCAAGCCGGCAGCGAAGGCGTTCGACCAGCACAAGCGCCTGCTCGTCATACAAGTGGCGGCAGCCCTCGCCGTCATGCTGTTGCTGTTCACCAAGCCCTTTCTCGTCGAAGGCTCGGACGGGCACGAATACATCGAGGCGCTGGGCATCGGCTTCGTGCTGGTCTGCTTCCTTGGCCGTCTGTGGAGCATTCTCTATGTCGGCGGCAGGAAGAACGACGAGCTGGTCACCATCGGCCCGTTCTCGATGAGCCGGAACCCGCTCTACTTCTTTTCCACGGTCGGCGCGGCGGGCGTCGGGTTGATGTACGGCTCGGTGCTGGTGGCGGCGGCGCTGGCTCTGGTGAGCTACCTGGTGTTCCGGGTGACGGCGCGCAAGGAAGCCGAGTTCCTGTTTGGAAAGTTCGGCCCCGCCTACAGCGTCTATGCCGAACGCACGCCGCCTTTCTGGCCGAACCCGCTGCTGTTTCACGATCAAGCCGAACGCCGGTTCTCGACAAAGGCGTTGCGGCGGACATTCACGGACGGGCTCTATTTCCTGGCGCTGTTCCCGGCCATCGAGACGATTGAGCAGTTGCGGATCAGCGGCATGCTGCCGGTGTTTTTCACCCTCTACTGACCGGAGCGCCGTGCAGCGCGGCGCACGCTGTAGAGCAGGATGACGAGGCAGCCGGGCAGAAGCAGGACGCCGCCGGCAAGCGGCGGCAACGCCAGCAGCTTCACTGCCGCGGCAATCGCCACGATCAACAGCAGCGCCAGCGTCGCAAGGCTGCCGTCGTCGATGAACATGCCGACGAGCTCCTTTAGAATGAGGCGGACGACGTTCATGGAGCAACTCCTTGTGCAGCCTTGGGGTAGCTGGCGCGCAACCAGCGCACCATGGCGAAGCACGCGACGGCGATGATTGCGAAGATGGCCAGCAGCGCCAGATCGGCGCCCGGCCACTCGGCGCCCAGGCCTTCGCCGGTCCAGAAAATGCCGAAGCTTGTCAACATCAGGCCGACGGCGAATTTGAGCGCGTTTTCCGGCACCCGCGCCAGCGGCCTGTGCACCGCAAGACCGATGATCGTTACCAGGACGAAGGCCGCTAACGCGCCAAGGCTGGCATAGAAGGTCTGTGCATGCGCGGCGCCGACGGCGATGACGATGAACACCACCTCGACGCCTTCGAGCAGCACCGCCTTGAAGGCTGCGAGCCCGGCCAGATAATCGGCGCGGCGGTCATTGGCCTGCTGCTGCAAAGCGGCGGTTTCCTTGGAAAAGGCTGCTTCCTCGTCATGCAGGGCGATGACGCCGACACTGCGCAAAATGGCCTTTCTCAACCAGCGCATGCCAAACAGGACCAGGAGCACGCCGACGACGAACTGCAGCACCGTAATGGGAACCAGCGCCAGCAGCGGTCCGAAGGCCAGCACCAGAGCCGCCAGCACCGCCAGCGCCAGCGCCGCGCCGATCAGCGCTGGCCGCCAGCTGCGGGTGACGCCGACCGCCAGCACGATGGTGAAGGCCTCGACCACTTCGACGAAGGAGGCAAGGAACGAGGCGGTCACGGTGGAAAGTATGGGTGTCAGGCCATTCATGAAGGTTTCCTGTCTGCGGGAATCACTGGGCTGAGAAGGATACAGCGCTCCGGCGGAAGGGAGAACGCGCCGGCATTCTCGCCATACTCTATCTGTTGCGTCTCACCATCGGTGGCCCGATCGCCGGCGTTCGCTACGAGCTGCTCGGCGTCGGCGACAATTTCAAGCCGATCGTGCTAGGCCTTGTCATTGTGCTTGCCGTCATCCTGGACGCCTATCGGGAAAAGCTGTTGAGGGTGATCCGATAAAGCGCGTCGCGCTTTTTGGTTTTTGTTTTATGGATGTCATTTTCCCAGATCCGCCGGACACTCCGGGCGACATGCACTAGGGGACAAGAAATGACGACGATTGCCGATGTCGCGCGCCATGCCGGAGTGTCGGTCGCAACCGTCTCGCATGTGATGAACCGCACGCGCCATGTCGAGCCTGAGACGGCCGAGCGCGTCCATTCGGCCATCGCCGCCTTGCGCTACAGTCCGAACACGCTGGCGCGGAGCCTGAGGCGCGGCGAGACCAAGACCATCGGCCTGCTGCTGCCGGACAATTCCAATCCGTTCTTCGCCGGCGTGGCACGCCAGATCGAGGATGCCGGCTTCCTTGCCGGCTATACGGTGATCCTGTGCAACTCCGACGGCAGCGCCGAGAAGGAGGAGCGCTACCTCCAGGTGCTGATGGCCAAGCAGATCGACGGGCTGATCTTTGCCGGCTCGTCCGATCATGCGCGGGTGTTCTCCAGCCTTCTGCCCGGCGTCCCGGCGGTGCTGATCGACCGCGAGATCCATTCGGTCAATGTCGATTCCGTGCTGGTCGATCACGATTATGGCGGCTATCTCGCCGGCTGCTATCTGGCCGGGCTCGGCCACGAGAAGATCGGCGTCATCGGCGGCCCGCGCGATTCCAGCTCCAGCCCGGCCCGCCTGCGCGGCTTCGCCAGGGCGCTGCAGGAAGCCGGCCTCGACCTGCAGCCGGCCTCGGTGGTGGATTCCGACTACCACTTCGCCGGCGGCCGCATGGCGATGGAGCGGCTGATGGCGCAGGCGCCGGGGATCACGGCGCTGTTTGCCTGCAACGATCTGATGGCCATGGGCGCGCTGACAGTGCTGCGCGGGCGCGGATTGCGGGTCCCCGGCGACATGTCGATGATCGGCTTCGACGACATACCCTATGCCGTCACCACCTGGCCGCCACTGACGACGATCGCACAGCCGGTCGAGAAGATCGGCACGCGGGCGGTCAGCCTGCTGCTCGAGCGGGTTGCCGAGCCGGCGGCGCATTCGCGCCGCGAAGTGCTCACCCCGGTGCTCGTCGAACGGGAGAGCTGCGCGCCGTTGCGCGGCTGAAGCCCCTCAGGCGGCTGCCGGCTGCAGCGCTGCCCTGAGCAGCATGCCGAAGAGGTCGCGCGGCTCGTCGGGATCGGCGAGCAGGTCGAGCTCCTCGTAGAGGCCGGTGGCCTGAAGCTGGTCTCTGATATAGCGCAGTGCGGAAAAATCCTCGGTGGCGAAGCCGACGGAATCGAACAAGGTGATCTGTTCCGCCGTCTTGCGGCCTTCCGCCTTGCCGGTCATCACCTGCCACAACTCGGTCACCGGATGGTCGGCGTGGAGCTGCTGGATTTCGCCCTCGATGCGCGTCTGCGGCGAGAACTCGACGAAGATGTCGGAGCGCAAAAGGATGTCGCGGTGCAGTTCCGTCTTGCCGGGGCAGTCGCCGCCGACCGCGTTGATGTGCACGCCGGAACCGACCATGTTGTCGGTCAGAATGGTGGCGGACAGCTTGTCGGCGGTCACCGTGGTGATGATGTCGACTCCTTCCACAGCATCCTGGCCGGTGGCGCAGATGGTGATGTCAAAGCCTTTGCCGGCGAGGTTGCGGGCGCATTTTTCCGAAGCCGAGCGGTCGATGTCGTAGAGCCGCAGCCGGTCGATGCCGAGCAGCGCTTTGAAGGCGACAGCCTGGAATTCGGACTGGGCGCCATTGCCGATGATGGCCATCGAGCGCGCGCCTTTCGGCGCCAGATATTTGGCCGCGACAGCGGAGGTCGCCGCGGTGCGCAGCGCCGTCAGGATCGTCATTTCGGTGAGCAGCATCGGATAGCCGGAGCCGACATCGGCGAGCACGCCGAAGGCGGTGACGGTCTGGCGCCCCTCGCGCATGTTCTTGGGATGGCCGTTGACATATTTGAAGCCGTATAGCCGGCCGTCGCTGGTCGGCATCAGTTCGATGACGCCGTCATGGCTGTGCGAGGCGATGCGCGGCGTCTTGTCGAACAGCTCCCAGCGGCGAAAATCCTCCTCGATATAGGCGGCGAGTTCGGTGAGGAACCGCTCGACGCCGATGGTCAGCACCAGCTTCATCATGCGGTCGACGCTGACGAAGGGGACGATGGCAAGGCGCGATGGCTGGGTCATGCAATGCTTCCGGAATGGCTGCGGGTCGGGCGGTCCATGATGCGCCGGCCCATCAGGCTGGCGGCGAGGTCGACAATCAGCGTGGCGGTGCGGCCGCGCTCGTCGAGGAACGGGTTGAGCTCGACCAGATCAAGGCTGGAGACCAGGCCGCTGTCGGACAGCATCTCCATCACCAGATGCGCCTCGCGGAAGGTGGCGCCGCCGGGCACGGTGGTGCCGACGGCCGGCGCGATGGAGGGGTCGAGGAAGTCGACGTCGAGGCTGATATGCAGCAGGCCGTTTGCCTTTTCGACGATGGCCAGGAAGGCGCGCAGCAAAGGTGCGACGCCGTGCTCGTCAATGGTGCGCATGTCGTGCACGGTCACGCCCGCTTCGCTCAGCGCGCGGCGCTCCGCCGGATCGACGCTGCGCAGGCCCATGACGCAGATGTGGGCAGGATCGACGGCGACGGGCAGGTCGGGGAAATAACCGCTGAAGCCCGGCCGGCCGCTGGCATAGGCGAGCGGCACGCCGTGCAGATTGCCGCTGACGGTGGTATCGAGCGTGTGGAAATCCGGATGCGCGTCGAGCCACAGCACGAAGAGCGGCCGGCCGCGTTCGGCGGCGCGGCGGGCTATGCCCGACACCGTGCCGGCCGATATCGCGTGGTCGCCGCCAAGGAAGATCGGCATGGCGTCCCGCGAAGCCGCATAGGCGGTCTCGGCAATTGCCGCCGTCCAGGCGGAAATCTCCGGCAGGGCCTTCAGCGCGAGATTGCCATGGACGAGTGCGCGCACTGCGGCCGGTTGCACCGCGCCCCAGTCCTCGACCTGGTGGCCGAGTTCCGACAGCACCGAGACAAGCCCGGCCGTGCGCAGCGCGCTTGGCCCCATCTCGCATCCCATCCTGCCGGCGCCGTCCTGCACCGGCGCGCCAACGATCCTGCAGCGCATGGTTCTTGTTGTCCTTGCAAATTGATTGGGCAATTGATGCGGGAATGAACCATCCTGGACCGGCAGTTTGAACAGATGAAATTGGCATTTCGAGAAGAATGATTTATCATTCCGATAAGTCGCTTTGGTCAAAGTGGATAGAATCATGGACTTGCTGGACGAAAGGCTGGTCACGCTGCTCAGGCATGATGCCCGGCGCAGCATCTCCGATCTCGCGGTCGATCTCGGGGTGTCGCGCGCCACGGTCAGGGCGCGCATGGAGCGACTGGAAAAAACGGGCGAGATCATCGGCTACACGGTGGTGCTGCGCGCCGACGCCGTCGACCAGCGGATACGCGGCGTGATGATGATCGAGATCGAGGGCCATGCCGCCGACCGCGTGGTCCGGGCGCTCGGCGGCCTCGCCGAGGTTTCGACCATTCACACCACCAATGGCCGCTGGGACCTGGTGGTCGAACTCGGAACGGCGTCGCTCACCGATTTCGACGCGGTGCTTAGGCGGATACGGCTCATCCCGGGGATAACCGGCAGCGAGACAAGTCTGCTGCTGGCGACGCCGCGCACCACAAGGGCAAGGTTGGCGTAGCCGTCGTTCCGGCCGGCGTGTTCACGCAAAGCTTTGTGACGGATCTGGCGAATGGGTCGCCTGCCTGCGAAATCTCATTGAGGCGGAGCTAGCTCCACGTGACGGAGGAAGCCGGCATGACGCGAGATTGCACCAGCTTCAACGGTGCAAGGACCGGACGCTTGCCACAGGCCAAGGCTGATGGCAGGATAAAAGGCCGCAACGTGCGGCCTCTGGCGGGCGTTGTGTTTCGATGGATTATGAAGCATTTTCCCAAGGTGCGGGTTCTCCTCACAATGTGCGGCAGCCTCGTTTCGCCTTGGTCGCCCTTGATTTTTCGCAATGTGCGCTTTGCCTGCCTCAGGCCGCAGGGCATTTAATTCCACGGGGTCAAGCCTCATGACAGAGATTTGTGCTCGGGCCGTCTATCGTCGGCGAAGACAAGGCATGGCGCCACAATCAGCGCCCCCTGGCATTCGTGCCAGGTGAAGAATGCCGTTGCGTACCTCTCGCCCCCATGTTTCAAAACAGGTCGTTAGACCCGCGAGAATGGTTTCGAAGCCTGCGGGGTTGCCCACGGTCCGGCGAGAATTCTAAAAGACGTTCACAATGACACAGCACGCAAAAGACGCACGAATTCTCATGTACAGCCACGACACGTTCGGGCTCGGCCATTTGCAGCGCTGCCGAACGATCGCGCATTCGCTGGTCGGGGATTTCCGCGGTCTTCAGGTGCTTATCATTTCGGGCGCGACCATCGCCGGCGCCTTCGACTACCGCGCCCGCGTCGACTTCGTGAAGATTCCCAGCGTCATCAAGCTGCGCAACGGCGAATACACCTCGCTCGAAAAGGACATCGATCTGCATGAGACGCTAAGGATGCGGCAGTCGATTATCCGCCACACGGCCGAGAGCTTCCGGCCGGATATCTTCATCGTCGACAAGGAACCGCTGGGGCTGCGCGGAGAGATCGAGGATACGCTGTCCTACCTCAAGACGCGGGGCACCACGCTCGTGCTTGGCCTGCGCGAGGTGATGGACGCGCCGCATTTGCTCGAAGCGGAGTGGGCACGCAGGGATGTGATGCGCAAGATCGGCCTGTTCTACGACAAGGTCTGGGTCTATGGCCCGCCGGATTTCTACGATCCGCTGACCGGCCTGGAGGTGCCGCCGGCGGTCAGGGCAAAGATGAAGTTCGTCGGTTTCCTGCAACGGAGCCTGCAGCAGAACCAGTTGCCCGGCCACCGGCCCGAGGGCGACTATATCCTGGTTACCACCGGTGGCGGCGGTGACGGCGCCGACCTGATCCACAACGTCATCGAGGCCTATCAGCAGGATCCGCGATTGCAGCACCGGGCGCTGATCGTGCTTGGGCCCTACATGCCGGCGCGCAAGCGCAACAAGCTGGTCAGGAAAGGGGCCAAGATCCCCTACGTCAAGATCATCGAATTCGACAACCGGATGGAAGAGCTGATTGCCGGCGCCAAGGCGGTGGTGGCGATGGGCGGTTACAACACCTATTGCGAGATACTGTCTTTCGACAAGCCGGCGCTGATCGTGCCGCGCGTCACGCCGCGCGAGGAACAGCTGATCCGGGCACGGCGCGCAGCCGAACTCGGCCTCATCGAGATGCTTTTGCCCGAGGAGGCCGAGGATGCCCAGCGGTTTGCCGATGCGCTGCAGGTTTTGCCGGGCCGGCCGCGCCCATCGCAGAGCAATGCGCATCTGACGCTGGAAGGGCTGCCTCATATTTCCGAAATCGTCGCGGAACTGCTCGACCGGCGGGCCGGCCATCACCTTTCGGTCATTGAAGGCATGAACTGAGTTGCAACACCGCAAGATCGTCGTGGTTCTGAAGGGCTACCCGCGGCTGTCGGAAACCTTCATCGCGCAGGAGCTGCTCGGTCTGGAGCGTGCGGGGTTCGACCTGATACTTTTCGCGCTCAGGCGGCCGACCGACGCAAAACGTCATCCCGTGCATGACGAGATCAAGGCCCCCGTCCATTATCTGCCGGAATATCTGCACAGAGAGCCGGTGCGCGTGCTTCGGTCGCTGTTTGCCTGTCTGCCGCGGCCTGGCTTCTGGCGCGCGCTCAAATCGCTGGCTGCCGATATCCGCCGCGACTTTACCCGCAATCGCGCGCGCCGCTTCGGGCAAGCGCTCGTGTTGGCCGCCGAATGGCCGCAAGATGCCGGATGGCTGCATGCCCATTTCGCGCACACGCCGGCATCGGTGACGCGCTATGCCAGCCAGCTTCGTGGCTTGCCCTGGAGCTGCTCAGCCCATGCCAAGGACATCTGGACGTCGGCGGACTGGGATCTGGCCGGCAAGCTTTCCTCGGCGCGCTGGACGGTCACGTGCACGAAAACCGGCTTCGACCATCTGAAAAAACTCGCCAACGGCAGTTCGTCCGTGCATCTGAGCTATCATGGGCTCGACCTTGACCGCTTCGGCAGTTTCGGCGAGGCGCGAAAACAGCGTGACGGCTCGGCGCCGGCCGAACCGGTCATGATCTTGAGTGTCGGACGCGCCGTTGAAAAGAAGGGCTATGATACGTTGCTGGAGGCTCTTGCCCTCTTGCCTGGCGATCTGGCGTGGTGTTTCGAGCATATCGGTGGCGGCGAGGAACTGAAACGGCTGAAGGCGCTGGCGCAAAGGCTCGGACTGGAGGGGCGCGTCTCCTGGAAAGGCGCGCTGGCGCAGGAGGAGGTGCTTGAGCACTACCGCAGCGCCGACATCTTCGCTTTGGCCTGCAGGATCACCGCGGATGGCGACCGGGACGGCCTGCCGAATGTTCTGGTGGAGGCGGCCAGCCAGCGGCTTGCCTGCGTGTCGACCGATATTTCCGGCGTGCCGGAGCTTTTATCGTCGGATGAAACCGGGCTGCTGATTCCCTCGGAAAACCCGACTGCCCTGGCACAGGCGCTGGAGCGCCTGATCCGCGATCCCGTCCTGCGCGTCCGCCTCGGCGACGCCGCGGAGCGGCGCGTGCGAAGCAATTTCGATCATGTGGCAGGCATTGGACAGCTCAAGGAACTGTTCGAGCGGGAGTGGCGGGCCGCCGAATGAAGCGGCTGCGCGCTTTCTTCTATGTTCAGCACCTGCTCGGCATCGGCCATCTCGCGCGCGCCAGCCGCATTGCGGCGGCTCTGGTCGATGACGGGTTCGACGTCACCGTCGTGACCGGCGGAGCGCCGATCGCGGGATTTCCGGGATCGGGTGTAAAATCCGTGACCCTGCCGCCTGTCACCTCCGGTGACGAAGGATTTTCCGGACTTGTCGACCTGCAGGGCAAAGCCGTCGACGATGATTTCAAGACGCGGCGCTCAGAGATGCTGCTGCAGGCTTTCCGGGATTACAGGCCCGACATCGTCATTATCGAGGCGTTTCCCTTTGGACGCCGGCAGATGCGTTTCGAACTCTTGCCACTGATCGAGGCCATCGAAGCGACATCGCCCAGACCGCTGCTGGCGGCGTCCGTCCGCGACATCCTTCAGGAGCGCGTGAAGCCGAGCCGAAACGAAGAAACGGTCGATATCGTCAACAGGCATTTCGATCTTGTCATGGTCCATGGCGATCCGGCTTTCGCAACCATCGACAAGACATTTCCGCTGGCTGGGGCGATCAGGGCCGAGGTCGCCTACACCGGGCTCGTTGCCGCGCCGCCGACGCAAGCGGCCTCAGAGCGCTTCGACGTTCTGGTGTCGGTTGGCGGCGGGGCGGCCGGAAAGAGCCTTGTCAGATCCACCGTCGCGGCGGCGCGAAATGCCGATAACGCCTGGACATGGTGTTTGATCACCGGCCCAAACCTGCCGAAGGACGAGTTTGACGCGATTTCACGCGATGCCTCCCCACGCCTGTCCATCTTCCGGTTCCGCGAGGATTTCGCCAGCCTGTTGACCGGCGCCCGCCTGTCGGTCTCGCAGGCCGGTTACAACACGGTCTGCGATGTCCTGCGCGCGGGGTGTCGCTCGCTGCTCGTTCCATTTGCAGCCGGCGGGGAAACCGAGCAGACGCGTCGCGCCCTGTTACTCGAAGAGCTCGGTCTTGCAACGGTGCTGACGGAACAGGACCTGACGCCTGAAGGTCTGGCGCATGCGACCGAGCAGGCGCTTGCGGGACCGGCGCCAGCCGCGCATCGCCTCGATCTGGAAGGGGCGCGGCGCTCGGCGCAAATCCTGCGCGAGCGCTTCAAACAGTTCCAATCAGCATGAAGCGTGTATAATTTTTTGTCGGCAATTCGCCGGAGAACCTGATCTGCCGCAGCGCCGCCATTGCTTCGAAGGCTGCAAGTGACGCCACGCAGTTGATGTGCGTCGGCTCGCTGAAATAGTCGTTCGACTGCAGCAGCACGTTCGTGCCCCGCGGAAGCAGGGCAAGCCAGGCGCTGAGGTCGGCTATGTGTTCGCAGCTCGTATTGACCACCAAGTCGGGCCCGCCGGCGGCATAGTCGAGTGCGTACATATCTGCCGTCAGCGCTTGAAACCGGTCGCCGGCTTGCCGGTTGAGTGTCCGGGCGACCGCGCCGACTTCGGGATCAATGTCGATGCTGTCGATCGCCGCGATGTCGAAGCGGGCGTCGTTGAAAAGCATCGCCGGCAATACGCCGTACCATCCACCCAGAACCCATATGCGCTCGAACCGACCGCCGCAGCTTTCGAAAAGCCTGTCGAGCGCCCACATCTTGCAGGCGACCTGCTTGTGGTTGAAGGCGTTCGCGATATTGGCCTGCGGATGCTTGGCGATGACGCGCGCCAGCCCGGCCACGAGAGGGTGGTCGACATAGGCGGCAATTCCCCGCGTGAGGTCCAGGGCTTGCTCATGCCCATCCATGCCGGCATTGCGTGGTTGCGTGACATCCATCATATTCGTCTTCTATGTTGGGATTTCGGGCGACACAACGCAATCTTGCCTCATGCAAGGCTGTTCGACTTGCGGACGCGATTGTGCCGCAAGCCGTTTCGCCATTGCCCGGAGGAGGCCGATTGCATTTGTCCGGACCATCGGCATCCATCCGCCTGGCGCGCAGCTGCCGCTTCGAGATCGTCGTTGGCGGCGAAGACATGGCCGATACACCATTCGCCAGCAGGTGCCTTTACATTCTGCATCCTTCAAACTGACAATCGCATATGGAAACCAGCCTAGCCCGCTATATCTGGACGCACACCAGGAAGCAGCAGCTCTGGATATTGATGATCGTCGTGCTTTCGATGGTCCCGTATTTCATGTCGTTCGACCTGCCGAAGCTGATCGTCAACGGCCCGATCCAAGGCAAGGGGTTCGAGCAACCGGGCGCGACCCTGCCATTCATGCGGTTGCACTATAACCTGCCGTTCATCGGCGAGGTCCAGTTCTTCTCCGGTTTTCAACTGGACCGCACGTCGACCCTGCTTGCGCTCAGCCTTGTGTTCCTCTTGCTGGTCGTCATCAACGGCTTGTTCAAGCTCTACATCAACACTTACAAGGGCCGGCTCGGCGAACGCATGCTGCGGCGTATTCGTTTCGACCTGGTCGATCGTGTGCTGCGGTTTCCGCCGGTTTACTTCAAGCGGGTGAAATCCGCCGAAGTGGCGACCATGGTGAAGGACGAGGTGGAGCCGCTGGGCGGCTTCATCGGCGATGCCTTCCTGCAGCCGGTGCTGCTCGGCGGCCAGGCGCTGACGGCCATGCTGTTCATCATGGTCCAGAACGTCTGGCTCGGAATGATAGCGGTCGTGATCGTGGCGATCCAGATCGTGCTTATCCCGCGAATGCGGCGGCGGCTGCTCGTGCTGGGGCGCCAGCGGCAGTTGACGGCGCGCGCGCTGTCGGGCCGGGTTGGCGAAATCGTCGACGGCATCGGCGCGGTTCACGTCCACGATACGTCGAATTACGAGCGCGCCGACATAGCAGCCCGGCTCGGGCTCATCTTCAAAATCCGCTTCGATCTTTACCAATGGAAATTCATGGTAAAGTTCCTCAACAATTTTCTCGCGCAGCTCACGCCCTTTCTGTTCTACATGATCGGTGGCTATCTGGTCATCCAGGGGCGGCTGGATGTCGGCCAGCTCGTGGCCGTGATTGGCGCCTACAAGGACTTGCCCGGACCGATGAAGGAACTGATCGACTGGGATCAGGACCGGCAGGATGTCCAGGTCAAATATCAGCAGGTCGTCGAACAGTTCACCGTCGAGAATATCATCGCGCCGGAAATCGGAGCACTGACGATCGACGATCCCGATCCGATGACCAAGCCGCTGTCGGCGATCAGCCTGTCGATAGCCGACGATGGCGGCGCAATGCTCCTCAATCGCATCTCGCTCGAGGTCAAGCCGGGTGAGACGGTGGCGCTGGTCAGCACCGCAACAGGGGGAGCGGAGGCGCTTGCGGAAGCCTTTGCGCGGCTGACCTGGCCGGATAGTGGAAGGATCGTTTCGGGCTCCGATGACTTGCTCGATCTCCCCGAAGCCGTGACCGGCCGGCGCATGTCCTACGCTTCGTCGGATGTTTTCCTGTTCCAGGCAAGCCTGCGCGACAATTTGCTCTACGGGTTGAAGCATGCGCCGCTGACATCGGTGACATATGACGGCGCCGCGGCGGACCAGCACCGTTGGAATATCGACGAGGCGCGCCGGTCGGGCAATCCGGATCTCGATATCCGCAGCGACTGGATCAACTATGCCTCTGCCGGCGCCACCGGCCCGCACGACCTCTTTGAAGCCGTGCGCCGGGTGCTCGACGCGGTTCTTCTGTCGCGCGACATTCTGGATCTAGGCTTGCGCTCTTCGGCCGACCTCAAGCGCCACACGAAGCTTGCCGGGCGGATCGTCGAATTGCGTGCGGCGCTGCGAACCCGGTTGGAGGAAGAAGGCCTGAGCGCGCTGGTGGTTCCTTTTGAACCGGGCGCCTACAACAAGGAAGCGACGATCGGCCAGAACCTGCTCTTCGGCGCTGCGGCCGGCCCCGAACTGGCTCACAAGGCACTGGCGTCCAATCCCTATTTTGCTTCCGTGCTGAAGCAAGCCGGCCTCGACCGCACGCTCTACGAAATGGGCATGGAGATCGCCGAACAGGCGATCGAGCTGTTTGCCGACCTGCCGCCCGAACATCAGTTCTTCCAGCAGCTCGCCTTCATGAGCGCCGAGGAGATACCCGCCTACGAAACCTTGCTGCAACGGCTCAAGAATCGCCCCTACGATGCGGTTTCGGAGAACGACCGCGCCATGATGGTCACCTTAAGCTTTGCCTATATCGAGCCCCGGCATCGCTTCGGCCTGTTGACCGACGAGCTGATGAGCAAGATCATCGCTGCACGCAACCAGTTCTATGAAAACCTGCCGGCCGAGCTGGAGAAAGCTGTCGAACGGTTTGATCCTGCCAAATACATCGCCGCGGCCACCGTCATGGACAACGTCCTGTTCGGGCGTGTCGGCAACAACCATCCCGACGCGCCGGACCGTATTCGCTCCATCGTCTATGATATTCTTGACGAACTGGGACTTTATGCCGAGCTTCTGGATGTCGGCCTGGACTTCAACGTCGGCGCCGCCGGCAGGCGGCTGACCGGCGGACAGCGACAGAAGCTCGATGTTGCCCGCGCCTTGCTCAAGCGTCCCGATTTCCTCATTCTCAATCGGCCGCTGTCAGCGCTCGACCAGCGCGTGCAGGACAAAGTGTTGCGGAATGTGCTCGACGAAGCCAGACGCGACGGCCATTCGCCGGCAATTGTGTGGGTGGTGACGAATCCGGCAATGGCGGCGATGTTCGATCGGGTTGTGGTCTTTGACTCAGGCCAATTGGTGGAAGACGGAACACACGAGACACTCTTGGCGGGAAACGGTATCTTCAAGGAACTTGTGTCATAGTCTGGCAAACGCGAATTCAGGAAGGTTTGCGACAATGCTGCTCAAGGATGAAGTTGGAATGCTGCAACGCGTTCCCTTGTTCTCTGGCATCGAGCCGACAAAGCTCAAGCTGCTCGCGTTCACGTCCGATCGCGTGAACTACAGTGCCGGCCAGATTCTTTTCCGGCAGGGCGACGAGGCAGACGCGGCCTATGTCATCCTTTCGGGCAGCGCGGATATTCTGGTCGATTCCGACAATGGGCCGATCAAAGTTGCTGAATTGCTGCCAAATTCGATCGTTGGCGAGATTGCCATATTGTGCAACAGCTCCCGTACTGCCACCGTCAAAGCGGCAAGTGAGCTGGAAGCCTTGAGAATCCGCAAGGACCATTTCCTGAGGCTTATGAAGGAGTTTCCCGAAATGACCATCGAGATATTGCGGGTTCTTGCCGATAGGCTAAGCAGTACGACCGCGGACCTGATCGACGCACGAACGGCCGAGAGCGATTCACAGTTGCACTGAAGCGGCGAGCCGCTCTGTTTCTTTGTTTTGATGCAGTTTCCGGAACCGTGTCACACCTTTCCTGGAACGACTCTGGCAGCAGTTGGTTGGCTACGATGGGCGAAAGGGTGCATGGACGACGATTTCTTCCTTGTCAGGTTTTGGGGCGTGCGCGGCAGCATTGCGGTGTCGGGGCCAGAATTTGCTCGCTATGGCGGCAACACGATCTGCATCGAGATGCAATGCGGCAAGCATACGCTTCTGTTCGACGCGGGCTCCGGCCTGCGGCCTGCCGGCAGGACGCTTCGAGCGTCGGGCGTCACCGATTTCGACCTGTTTTTTACCCATTGCCATTACGATCACATCATCGGGCTGCCGGCTTTCAAGCCTATTTATGAACGAGGCATCAAAGTTACGCTTTGGTCCGGGCATCTCGCTGGACGCATGACGACGCGGCAGATGGTCGATGAATTCATTCGGCCGCCATGGTTTCCGGTGACACTCGGTGTCTGCAAGGCGAGCCTCGACTGCCGCGATTTCGCATCCGGAGACGTGCTTCGGCCACGCGAAGGAGTTGTTGTGCGGACCGGTAGTCTTACCCATCCGGGCGGCTGCATCGGCTACCGGGTCGAATGGGGGGGCCGCGTCGTGGCGGTCATCACAGACACCGAGCACGAGCCGGGCAAACTCGATCCGGCGGTGCTCGGCCTGATCGAGAATGCCGACCTCGTCATTTACGATTGCACCTACACCGAGCAGGAAATGGAGCGCTACCGCGGCAACGGGCACTCGACATGGCAACAGGGCGTCAAGCTCTGCGAGGCGGCCGGCGCGCGCGGGCTTGCGCTGTTTCACCACGATCCGGCACGCACCGACGATGAGCTGGACGAGATGGAGAAACTGGCCAAAGACAGGTTTGCCGGCGCTCTTGCGGCGCGGGATGGCCAGACGCTCACATTTCCAGTCTTGCACAAAAAGCGCTGAGCTATTTTCCGGCGCTGCGTTCTGTCAGTGTGCTGATCGGAAGCCATGCGCAGGCTTCTGCCCGCGCGGTGATCGTGAACAGCCGTTCGAGGAAAAGCCAGGCCGATTCATCATGGACGAGATGGTGGGTGAGCAGGCCGACCGGTTCGCCGCCGTCGAATGCACGCTGCAATTGCGCGACGATGGCCTGAACCAACAAACCATGATCGCGGCAGCCGCGCGTGCCATGCCAATCCATGATGTCGACATTGCTGTTGATGACCGCCAGGGAAGCCGGCCTTGGCGGCCCGAACACCGACAATGCCGCAAATCCTATCGATCCGAGGTCGGGTACCAGGCCGACATCGATCCGGTTCCAGGGCGGCACCAGCATCGGAACCGCACGTGCGCCGTGCAGGCCGGTTACACGCGACAGCCCGCCGGCCAGCTCATCCAGCACCACCTCGCGTGGCCGATGCGCGCCGAGCTCCTGCTTTTTTTGACCCTCGGGCGCATGATTTCGGTGCGCCCAGCCATGAATGGCGACCGTGGCATGCGGCGCCGCGTCAAGCCGGACGACAAGCGTCCCGTCGGTCCGGGCCGGAATGACGGCCAGAGTGACCGGAACCGCGAAGTCACCGGTGAGGTCGAGCAACCGATCGAGCGCCGGCGTCGGATCCACGGCGTCGTCGTCGCGCAGCCAGAACTCTGCCTTGCGGCCCGCCCGTTGCCGGTACGCCAGCTCGTCCACCAGGGGCTGCCAAGTCGGGTCGGATGTCATGACAACGGGATCATCTTGAGAAGTTCCGCCAGACGGGCCTTTGCAGCACCGAGAGAGCGTTCTTCGAGAACGAAACGTCTGGCCTCTGCAGCCATGATGGTTCTTTCATCATTATTGGCCAGAAGCCTTGCAATTGCGGAAGCGAACGCCGCCACATCGCCTGGCGGGGTGAGAAGCCCGGTCTGGCCATGCCGCACGACCTCCGGCACGCCGGCAATGTCCTGAGCCACCACCGGAAGGCCGGCGGCCTGTGCTTCAAGATAGGCAATGCCATAGGCCTCGCCGTAACCCGGCCAGACGTAGATTCCCCCGCGATAGAGGACATCCGGCACGGCGACCGGCTCAATCGCGCCAAGCCATTCGATACGGTCGGCGGGCAAGCCGGCGAATTGCGCCTTTACCTCGTCACGGGCAGGTCCGTCCCCGACGACCGACAGCGTCCAGGGGAGGTGGCCGATCAACCCGAGCGCCTGCGCCAGCATGCGATAGCTCAAGACCTTGTCGCCCGGGCGCATCATGGCGACGGTCACGAGGCGCGTCGGATAATCCAGTACCGGCATTTCGTGGAATGCCGACGTGTCGATGAAGGGTGAAAGCATACCGAGAGCGGCGTGGGGAACAGCATCCGCCAGCCCCTGGCGATCCCTTTGCGTGAAGCAGATGTTCAGCGCCGCCTGCTCGATGGCTCGCGCCACCAATGCCTGGCTATCGGCCCACGAACCGGCGTTGCGCCGTGCGGAATAGGAGGCTTCGGCCGTCACATAGGGGATGGCAAAGGCCAACGCCAGCTCGGGCCCGATCAGGTCGGGCGCCTTGTAGTAGGGATGATAGGAGAACCAGAGATCGGGCTTGCCGTCACGGTCCCAAAGCCTTGTCAGTCGCGCGGCTTCGTCCCGGGCCTCGATCATGAGCGCATCGAAACTTTTCGGTTCCGGCTGGCGTAGATAGAAGCGCAACTCCGATGCCAGTTCGACGCTATGCCCGCCATGCTGCAGCGCCTGGACCAGCATCCGTGCCATCTGGCGGTCGCCGGAGACAACGGGATGATTGGGCGACTTCAGCGGGGCGTAGAAGGCAATTCGCATCGCGCGATCCTATCATCGCAAAGCCTGCCCAAGTCAATTTCGAGGCATGATCGACTTCACCTTCAAGCGCTGGAATGTGCTATCTGATGCTTATGGAAACAGCAGTCGCGTCCGACCCGTTCGTCGCTTCTTTGCCGGTCTTCGCAAAGTTCGAAAGCGTTGCCGATATCGATAACTATCGGCCTCTCCCCGATGGCTGGGCGCTGGCCACCGCCGACATCGTCGGCTCGACCAAGGCGATCGAAGCCGGGCGCTACAAAACCGTCAATATGGCCGGCGCCAGCGTCATTTCGGCGCTGCTCAATGCACTGGGCCGGCAAGATCTTCCCTTCGTCTTCGGCGGCGACGGCGCGCTCGTGGCGTTTCCCGGCTCGGCGCTGGAGATCGCCCGTAACGCGCTGGCTTCTGTCCAGAGATGGGTGGCGGACGAACTGGACCTGACCTTGCGTGCCGCAATCGTGCCGATAAAGGACATAAGAGCGCAAGGCCTCGACGTCCGCGTGGCGAGGTTCCAGGCCTCCGAAGCAGCCTTCTATGCCATGTTCGCCGGCGGCGGCGGCAGTTGGGCGGAAGCCGAAATGAAAGCCGGGCGCTACCGCGTCGACCCCGCCCCGGCCGGCGCGCGGCCGGATCTGACCGGCCTCTCCTGCCGCTGGAACCCGATCGAAGCCCGGCATGGCGAAATTGTCTCGATCATAGCCGTGCCCGGGGCATCGCGCGACTTGCGTGGTTTCCAGTTTCTGGCTTCCGACATCATCACCCTTGCCGGCAGGCAGGAGCGCGATGGCCACCCGGTGCCGGTGGACGGTCCGGCCTATAGTCTCTTGCCCGCCGGTCTCGATGTCGAGGCACGGGCCACGGCGCCGCCGGGGCGGCGGTGGCTGGCCAAGCTGTGGGTGATCTTCCTGATGACGCTTACGGCCGTCACCGACAAATTGGGCTGGACGATCGGCGGTTTCGATCCGAAGGTCTACAAGCGCGAGGTGGCCAGCAATTCGGATTTCCGCAAGTTCGACGACGGCTTGAAGATGACCATCGACGTCGACGCGGATGTGTTGCAGCGGATCGAGAACCGGCTGAAACAAGCGGAAGAGGCCGGCATCTGCAACTATGGCCTGCACCGCCAGAAGTCGGCCTTGATGACATGCCTCGTCATCTCGCCGCTGCAGCGCGATCATGTTCACTTCATCGATGGCGCCGCCGGCGGCTATGCAATGGCTGCCGCAAGCCTGAAGGCGAAGGCGCCGGTCTGATGACGGCTTGGGGAATCGATTTTCCGCAATGCGCCGCGGCCATGGTTCTTGGGACCCGGCGAGCCCAACGGTGCCTGAGCCGACCAATTATTTGCGCGATGTCAGGATCGGGATTGCACTTCGCCGGCAGCCTCGCCACATAGTGTTGCAGGTGATTTGTGCGGTCGACGTCTGCTTGCTTCCTGCAAGGACAGTCATTCGGGATATTCTTCGCCGGCTTCTGCCCCCGAAGCCGGCTTCATTGACTTCGAGAATTTTGCGGATCAAAGGAGATGGCTCGTCTTCGACGGGTTTCGAGATAGCATGAGCACAGCGCAAACAGAAATTTCCAACATTCTCATGGATAAGGTTGCCGATTGGCTGACCCAATCGGCGCTGGCGGGCGACGACCTGGAAACATTGGTCAAGGGTTTTTGTGAACGGCTGGCTGCTGCCGGCCTGCCGCTGAAGCGGGTGCATTTGAGCTTTTCGATGCTGCATCCGCTTTATGACGCGCTCGGTTTCACCTGGATTCGCGGCCAAGGCCTGGAAGTGGAAGGCTTCCGGAGTGAGAACGGCGTCCATTCCGACAGATTCCTGACCAGCCCATACTACCATCTGCTCAGCAACAAGCTCGACCATCTGCGGCGCCGGCTCGACCCGTCGGTGCGGTCGGAGTTTCCTGTTTTCGATGAGCTCAGGCTTATGGGCGTCACCGATTACATGGCTTTCGTCCATCCCTTCAACGGCGATACAAGTCAGGGCATGTTGGGGTCCTGGTCCACCGACAGTGCTTCAGGCTTCAGCGACAGCATGATTTCGGCGCTGCTGCGGATCCAGAACCATCTCGCCATAGCAAGCAAGATGGCGGTGCTCACCAAGCTCGCCGACAACATGATGACCACGTATCTCGGCGGTGACGCCGGCAGGCGCGTGCTGGACGGCCAGATCAAGCGCGGCGAGGGCGACACAATCCGGGCCGCGCTGGTGATGGGCGATATGCGCGGGTCGACAAGGCTCGCCGAAACCTCCGGCCGCGAAGTCTATATCGATACGCTGAACCAGTTTTTCGATGCCATCGCAGCACCTTTCAATCGCAAAGGCGGGCAGATCATGAGTTTCCTGGGGGATGGATTCATTGCCGTCTACCCCTGCGAAAGGCACCGGGCGCAGTCAGAGATCGCCTGCCAGGCTGCTCTTGCGGCTGCGCACAAGGCCAGCATGCGCATGATGGAGCTCAATCTGCGCAGAAAAGAGCAAGGACTGGGCGACATAAAATTTGGTATCGGCCTTCATGTCGGCAATGTGATGTTCGGCAATGTCGGGCTTACCGACCGACTCACATTCTCCGTCTTCGGCTCGGCTGTAAACGAGGTCCAGCGTCTCCAGACCCTGACTAAGAAATATCCGCACAGCGTTCTCGCCAGCAAGGACTTCGCCGGCTATTGCGGGGCCAACAGCTGGCTGACGCTCGGCGAGGAGGAACTGGCGGGCAGCAAGCAGAAGCTGACGGTGCTTTCACCCGATCTGTCGGGTGCTCTCGCACTCGATGAAGACGCTGCGCTGCAGCCGTTTCACGATCGGATATCGGACGCCGAGCAGGTCATGCTGCTTCATCGCGATGCCGCGCGGCTGTCGGCGGGCGACCGGAGGAAGCTCCAGTAGTCACCACCATCCGATCTGGACGCCCTGGTATGCTGTCCGGCCGCCGGTCGCCGGGGAATTCGTTTCGAATCCAAGTTGCTCTGCGCTGACAATGCGCTAGTCTTGCTTTTTGGGGCCGGTCGGGAGGCGCCAGATTGGGGCTGGTGTGGGAATGGATGCAGGCGTTGATCTGCTGCGGATCGAGGATGTTGGCATCTCTTTTGCCATTGTCGGGGGACCGTTGCATGCCGTCAGGCGGGCAAATCTTCGCGTCCTGCCCGGCAAGGTCACCGCGCTTGTCGGTGAGTCCGGTTCCGGAAAATCGGTTCTCAGCCAGGCCGTGATGGGCATCTTGCCGAACACGGCCCATGTTCGCGGCCGTATCCTGTTTTCCGATCCCAAAAAGCCCGGCACGACGCAGGATATCCTGCAGATGCCGCGAGACGGACCCGAAATCCGGGCGTTGAGAGGCAGCCGCATCGGCAAGATCTTTCAGGAGCCGATGACATCGCTGTCGCCGCTGCACACGATCGGCAACCAGGTCAGCGAATCCCTGCAGATTCATACGCACATGGACCGGACGGAGCGCAAGGCACGGACCGAGGAAATGCTCGGCCTCGTCGGGTTTCCCAATCCCAAGCGCGCCTACGACATGTATCCGTTCGAACTTTCGGGAGGATTGCGGCAACGCGCCATGATCGCCATGGCGCTTATCTGCCGGCCCGCTCTGTTGATCGCCGATGAGCCGACAACGGCGTTGGACGTCACCATCCAGGCGCAAATCCTGCAATTGCTTCGTGGACTCCAGACCAAGCTCAACATGGCAATGCTGCTGATCACACACGACCTCGGCGTGGTTGCCAATGTCGCCGACGAGGTGGTGGTCATGTACCATGGCGAGATCATGGAAGCGGGCCCTGTGGAGGCAATATTCCGCCGGCCAGGCCACCCTTACCTGAAGGGCCTGATGGCAGCCGTCCCGCATTTCGACCTGAAACCTGGCGAAAGGCTGAAGGCGCTCCGCGAGGTGCCGGTGAATGTCGGGACCCTGCTGGGCAAGCAGACGGCGCCGGAAGCGAAGGGGCCGGACGACATTCTGCTGTCGGTCAGGGATCTGAAAAAGGTCTACACCATCCGCAACTCCGGATGGTTCAGCGGGAGCCATCAAACCTCTGTTCGCGCCGTGGACGGCGTGAGCTTCGACATCAGGCGGGGTGAGTGCCTGGGCCTGGTTGGCGAAAGCGGCTGCGGCAAAACCACCGTCAGCAAGATCCTGATGCGGGCCGTCACCCCTACCGGCGGCTCCGTGATCTTCAACGGCCGCGACGGACCGATCGACGTCCTGGAAGCAGAGGGAGACGCCCTGCGCTTGCTGCGGGCGAAACTCCAAATGGTCTTCCAGGATCCGGTTTCGTCGCTTTCGCCTCGCATGACAGTGGAAAACATCTTGAGCGAGCCGCTGGAAATCCATCAACGTGGCAATGCCGCGTCCCGGCTAGCCACAGTCAAGAGCCTGATGCAGGCAATCGGGCTCGATCCGCGCTTCATCCAGCGTTATCCCCACAGCTTCTCCGGCGGGCAGCGTCAGCGTATCGGCATTGCGCGCGCGTTGGCGCTGGGGCCTGAGCTGCTGATCTGCGACGAGCCGGTTTCGGCGCTCGATGTCTCCGTGCAGGCGCAGATCCTGAACCTTCTGAAGGACCTGCAGAAGGAACTGGGCCTGACCTACCTGTTCATATCCCACAATCTTGCGGTGGTGGACTACATGGCGGACCGCATCGCTGTGATGTGCGGCGGGCGTATCGTCGAGCTTGCACCGCGCGAAATTCTGCTCAGGAAACCGATCCACCCCTACACGCGCTCACTGCTCGCCGCAGTCCCCTTCCCCGATCTCGACCGGCCGATGGATTTCAAGATGCTGAACCTCGGCGGCGCTTCCGACACCAGCGCATGGGGACCGCAATTCCACGACGAGGGTGAGGAGGATACGCTGTCGCCGATCGATCTTGGCGGCGGCCACCTCGTGCTGGCCCGACGTTCGGCCGATATCAGCGAGCTACGCCATTGATCAGTCGTCGCACCGTCCTTGGACTGATGGCTTCGGCACTTCTGCCGGGCACGGCGCGTGCCGGAGATCTGGAGCCGGATTTTCTTCAGCCGCAGCTGACGGCCAAGGCGTTGCCGGCACTCGCTGAGCGCTTGCCCAAGAGCCCGCGCGCGTTGAACCTCGCTGCGATGGGCCGGCAGCCCGGCCAGTATGGCGGCACGCTGCGTACGATCATCGGCAGCCAGAAAGATATCCGGATGATGACGATCTACGGGTATTCCCGGCTGGTCGGTTATGACGAAAAACTTAACTTGCATGCCGACATTCTCGAAAGTTTCGACGTAGCGGATGATCGCATCTTCACTTTCAAGATACGGGAAGGCCATAAATGGTCCGACGGCAGCCTGCTGACGCCGGAGGATTTTCGCTATTGCTGGGAAGATGTCTGGCTGAACGATGAGCTTTCGCAAGGGGGGCTCGCCCCGACCCTGCTGGCGGACGGCCAGCCGCCGCGCTTCGAGATCGTCGATCCGCTGACGGTGCGCTACAGTTGGGACGCGCCCAATCCCGACTTCCTGCCCAAGCTCGCTGCTGCCGCGCCGATATCGCTCGTTCTGCCGGCCGCCTATCTCAAGCAGTTCCACAAGAAATACCAGGATCCATTCCGGCTCGCCGGCCTGATGAAGGAGAACCGGGCCAAGAAATGGACGCTCCTGCATATCCGCATGTCGCGGCAGTATCGCCCAGAGAACCCGGAATTGCCGACGCTCGATCCCTGGCGGAACCGGACCAAGCCGCCAGCCGAGCAGTTTATCTTCGAGCGCAACCCGTTCTTTCATCGAATAGACGAGAATGGCCGGCAACTGCCCTATGTCGACCAGATCATCATGAATGTCAGCTCGTCGGCGATCATCTCGGCCAAGACCGGTGCGGGGGAGAGCGACCTGCAATGCATGGGAATTGACTTCAGCGATTACTCGTTCCTGAAGGATGCGGAGAAGCGCTACCCGGTGAAGATGCATCTATGGAAACGCACTCAGGGCTCGCGGCTGGCGCTGCTGCCCAATCTGAATTGTGCCGACCCGGTGTGGCGTGCCCTTTTGAGAGACGTGCGCGTGCGCCGCGCACTTTCGCTTGCTGTAGACAGGCGTGAGATCAACATGGCCGTGTTCTATGGATTGGCGCAGGAAAGTGCCGATACGGTGTTGCCGGAGAGCCCGCTCTACCGGCCGGAATACGCGAAAGCCTGGATCGCCCATGATCCCGACAAGGCCAATGCCCTGCTAGACGAGGTCGGGCTTCAGGCACGTGACGATGACGGCGTGCGGATGCTTCCGGATGGACGCTCTGCGCAGATCATCGTGGAAACGGCCGGCGAAAGCACGCTGGAAACCGACGCGCTCGAACTTATCACCGATCACTGGCGCAAGATCGGCATCGCTTTGTTCATCCGGACTTCGCAGCGCGACATCTTCCGCAGCCGCGCGCTTGGCGGCCAGATCATGATGTCGATGTGGTCGGGCATCGACAATGGCGTGCCGACCGCCGACATGAATCCGTACCAACTGGCCCCCACCATCGACGACCAATTGCAGTGGCCGCTCTGGGGTGCTCACTATCTGTCCCATGGCAAGATGGGTGAGGCGCCCGATCTTCCTGAAGTGGTCGAGTTGATGGCTTTGCTCAAGCGATGGAACGGATCGACCGAAGCCAGCGAGCGCGCCGAAATCTGGAACTCTATGCTGTCGATCTACACCGATCAGGTGTTTTCAATAGGCACGGTGAACGCAACGCATCAGCCGATTCTGGTATCCTCGCGGCTGCGCAACCTGCCTGACAAGGCACTTTTCGGCTATGACCCGACCTCCTATTTCGGTGTCTACATGCCGGACACATTCTGGCTTGGAGGCTCCTGAGCGTGCTTCGATATCTTGTCTGGCGCATCGCCGTGATGGTTCCAACGCTGCTGGTCATATCGGCGCTGGTGTTCACCATCATCGAACTTCCGCCGGGCGACTATTTCGACAGCTATGTCGCTGAGCTCCGGGCCCAGGGCGAAGCGGTGGATTCCGACCGCATCCAGATGATGCGCAAGGAATATGGTTTCGACCAGCCGCCGGTCATTCGCTACTTCTACTGGGTTGGCGGGATGCTGCACGGCGATTTCGGCTATTCCTTCGAATATGAGCTGCCGGTTCGCGACGTCGTGGGCGACCGAATGTGGCTGACCGTGCTGGTTTCCTTCGTCACGATCATCTTCACCTGGCTCATCGCCTTTCCGATCGGCATGTACTCCGCCACGCATCAATACAGCTGGGGCGACTACGGCCTGACTTTCTTCGGCCTTCTCGGCCTTGCCATTCCGAATTTCATGCTGGCGCTGATCCTGATGTATTTCGCCAACATCTGGTTCGGCACGTCCATCGGCCACCTCATGGACCAGCAATATCTCGGCGAGCCGATGAGCTGGGCCAAGGCGAAGTCGATCCTCGCCCATCTCTGGATCCCGGTCCTGATCATCGGCACCGGAGGCACGGCGAGCATGATCCGGCGGCTGCGCGCCAATCTGCTCGACGAACTGCACAAGCAATATGTCGTGACGGCGCGCGCCAAAGGCCTTCATCCGTTCAAGGCGCTGGTCAAATATCCGCTGCGCATGGCACTCAACTTCTTCATTTCCGACATCGGCTCGATCCTGCCGGCCATCATTTCCGGCGCCGAAATCACGGCTATCGTTCTGTCATTGGAAACGACCGGGCCGATGCTGATCAAGGCGCTGCAAAGCCAGGATATGTATCTGGCTGGGTCATTCCTGATGTTCCTCGCCTTCCTTACGGTCATTGGCGTGCTGATTTCCGACCTGGCGCTGGCGCTGCTTGATCCACGAATTCGTTTGCAGGGTGGCAGCACCAAATGAAGCAGGACTCGCCGCTGCCCGCTCCGGGTGCTCCACTGCAACACTACATTTCCGGCGCGCCCTTCGACCTGCAGTCGGTCGAGGCGATGACGCCGGAGCAATCGAAGGTCTTTCAGGCATCGCAGTTGCGGCTGATGTGGTGGAAATTCCGCAAACACCGGCTTGCGCTTATATCCGGCATATTCCTGGCAGTGCTGTATTCCGGGATACTTATCTGCGAGTTCCTGGCGCCCTACAATCTGCACTCGCGCAACATGGACTACATCTATGCGCCGCCGCAGCACGTGCACCTGTTCCACAATGGCGAGTTCGTCGGGCCGTTCGTCTATGGCCGCCAGATGACGCTGGATATGGACACGCTCAAGCGGAACTACATCGAGAACCACGACGACGTTCAGCGGCTCCGTTTCTTCTGCCAGGGCGACACTTATCGGTTCTGGGGCCTGATCGAAGGTGACAGGCATTTTGTCTGTCCTGCCGAAAACGGGCAGCTGTTTCTGGCCGGCACCGACAGGCTGGGGCGCGACGTGCTCTCGCGCATGATCTATGGCGCACGCATTTCACTGACTATCGGCCTCGTCGGCATCAGTTTCAGCTTCCTGCTCGGCATCGTCATCGGCGGGCTGGCCGGCTATCACGGCGGTATCTTCGACCTGATCGTCCAACGGATAATCGAAGTCCTGCAATCGATTCCCAGCATTCCGCTATGGCTGGCCCTGGCGGCGATCATGCCGATAACCTGGAGTCCGATCCTGATCTATTTCGGCATCACCGTCATCCTCGGGCTGCTCGACTGGACCGGACTGGCGCGGGCCGTGCGTTCAAAGCTTCTGGCCTTGCGCGAGGAGGATTACGTTCTGGCCGCGCAGTTGATGGGCGCCGGGAGCAGCCGCATCATCAGGCGGCATCTCATTCCCGGCTTCATGTCGCATCTGATCGCGACGGCGACGCTCTCCATCCCTGGCATGATCCTGGGCGAAACGGCGCTGAGCTTCCTCGGGCTCGGCCTGAGGGCGCCGATAACCAGCTGGGGCATCCTGCTCACCGAGGCGCGCAGCGTCAGCGTGATCGCGTTCTATCCATGGCTGCTTTTGCCGATGCTGCCGGTCATCCTCGTCATCATGGCGTTCAACTTCCTCGGCGACGGCTTGCGGGACGCCGCAGACCCCTACAAGTGATATCGCTGTTCCACCGCGCGGCCTGCCGAACACTCCACCCGGTATGACGCTTGTCGGCGGCCGGTTGCGTTATTGCAGGGTTCGTCGTTCGCCTTTATATGCAGCAAGCCTCGATCGGGGCTGCTGGTTCAGGACACACAATCGCATATGAGTCGCCTCGATAATTTCATCAGCAGGATGACCGCGCAGCGCGACATTCTCAATCGAATCTGCCCCGAGGTGGCGAAGATGGAGGGGCTTGTGCTTGAACTCGGCCTCGGCAATGGCCGGACATTCCACCATCTGCGCGAGCTTCTGCCCGGGCGCCGGATCGTGGTGTTCGACCGCGAAGTTGGCGCGCACACTAGCTCAATTCCCGAAGCTGAAAACCTCGTGCTCGGCGAAATTCGCGAGACGGGCCGCAAGTTCATTGGCATCGAAGCCGCCCTTGTTCATGCCGACATTGGCACCGGCTATGACGATCGCGATGCAGTGACCGCTACCTGGCTTCCCGATCTGATTGCGAGCCTGCTTCGCGTCGGCGGCTTCGCGGTCAGTGGCACGCCGCTCGATCACCCGCTGCTGCAACAGCTCCCGGCGCCCACTTCGGAGCCCGCCGACCGTTATTTCCTCTGCAGGCGCGTGTGAGCGGCAGAGAACTCTTCAGGGGATCGTATAAACCGCAATCTCCCGCTCGATGCCGCGCAGCGAGACCTCGTGCGGCACGGGCGTCAGCGCGTTCCTGTGCAACAGATCGGCGGTGAGATTATCGTCGACCACCGCACGCGTGGCGAAGATCGCCTGTGCGTTGGCGAGGTTCTGGACCCGCGAAGCAATGTTGACCGTCTGGCCGAAATAATCCTGCCGCTCGTTCATGGACACGGCTATGCAGGGGCCGGCGTGAACACCGATCTTGAGCAGAAGGTCCTCGCGCCCGCTTTTGTCATTTAGGGCCCGCATGGCGTCGCGCATCCGCAGCGCCGCGGCAATCGCACGGTCAGGCGTCGCGAAGGTCGCCATCACCGCATCGCCGATCGTCTTCACAACCGCGCCTGCCTCCGCCGCGACGATCTCGTGCAGAACCTGGAAGTGCTCGCGCACGAGATCGAACGCTGAAAGATCGCCCACCCGCTCGTAAAGCTCGGTCGATCCGCGCAGATCGGTGAACAGGAAGGTCAGGCTGGTGATCTTCAGGCGCTGGTTGATGTCGAGCGTATCCGTGCGATAGAGATCCCGGAACGTCTGGTTGGTGAGCAGGCGCTTGGCGGTCACGAAGGGCCGGCGCTTGCCCAGGAAATCATGCAATACCGGGCAGGCGATGAAGACCGTCGGCAGCACGCGCGTGTCGGTCCTGTTTTCCAGCGAAATGCGCAACGGGCCGGGCTGCATCTCCAGCGTCTGGCTCTGGACATGGTCGCGGTCGAAGGCCAGAGAGAGGTTTCGCCGCTCTTTTGCCGGTTCGCCCTTCGCGTCGATGAACTGGGCCGAATGCGTGACCGGCTCGAAGACGATGATAAATTGGGGCGGAAGCTGGATGTGCAGAACCGCCTTTTCACCGGGCGCAAGCTCAATATCTTCCAGCGAGAACGCTTCCATCTTTTCCGCCAGATCCTCGTCCGGCAGATCGGCCCCGGACGCCCAGTAGATCTGGCGGTAATATTCCACCAACGGCAGTTCGTGTGGATTGTGGGCGGCAATCCTGCGCACACGGGGACTGACGGTGAATGTCACCTCGACCATCTCGTCGAGTGTCGGCGAATAGCCCTGGGAGCACAGCGCGCAGGTGTATTCGTCCTTCTGCATGGTTTTCAGCGTGGCGTTGGTGTCGAGCACGCCGCCACAGCCGGGGCACAGAACATTCCAGGAAATGTCGAAGATGCCCACCCGCGCCGCATGGAGAAAGGCGCTTATGGTGCGTTCCTCGTCGAGGCCATGCTTGCTGGCGAAGGCCAGCGCATTGATGCGGCAAAGTTCGCGGTCCTTGCCCTCGGCGATGGTTTGCCGGATTGCGTCGATTGCCTGCGGATCGACATCGGTCGATTGCCGCAGAAGCGAGAACAGATCCTGAGCTTCGGTCATCGTGCAGGCTCCGGAAATTGCGCCGTTAGGGCATGATGCCGAAAAGTGTGAAGCGGTTTTCGGACGACATCATGCTCTATTTCCTGATTTAGAGGCGGATTCAGATTTCAGGTCGGACAGACCTGAAATCATCCGGCTCTAGGCGTGTTGGCCGGACCGATCTTCGACCCGAACGCTCCATCATACTGCGAAATGGACCGTACGGCCATTCGAATGGACAAGCCTGGTGACAGGTCAATTTCCATTTGTTGAATTCCAAACTATGATAGCCCATGGGGCATTCATCTCTGGGGTTTTCTCCATGCCGACACGCGACAACCCGCCGTTTCCGGCGGCCCTGCGCCTTTTCTCGGCGGGGGTCATCATCGTCCTGATCGTCGGGGCCGGCCTGTTTTTCGCGCCCGCGCTGGTCAAGCCGCGCTGGCCCTGGGCCGTCACGCCGTTCAATGCCCGCTTCCTCGGCGGCTTCTACACCGCCGAAATGGCAGTGATGGCGGCGCTGCTGGTCTGGAATCGCTGGTCGCCCGGCAGGCTCGTGCTGGTCATGGCCTTCATCTTCACCGTCATCGTGTCGGCGGCTTCGTTCATCAACCTTGGCTATTTCAACTTCGAGCGCAAAGCCCCCTGGCTATGGTTTCTGGTCTATCTTGCGTCGGCCGCTGTATCCGCGCTGTTCCTGTGGCGGGCAAGGGCCCGCCCTTCTGCAAAAGGCGTGATCTTAAACCCCGCATGGCGCGCCTACCTACCGGTGGAAATGACGATCCTCGGGGTCTACGGCGTCGGCCTGTTGCTGTTTCCCCTGACATTCGGTGGCTTCTGGCCATGGCCGATCGATGCCTTCCACGCCCAGGTCTACAGTGCCATCTTCCTCGCGGGTGCAGGCGGCACCTATCTCCTCTGGAGAAGTGCGCCGCGTGAGGAATTGCTGGTGCTCGGCCTGGCGCAGTTTCTGGTTGGCCTGCTTGCCGTTCTTGGCCTCGTCATCACCGACGCCGCCGTGCACCGGATCGACTGGACGGCGGCCGGGACATTGTGCTGGCTTGCCCTTTTCGGCTGGATCGGCATCAGCGGTATCCTCAAATTCTACGCCGCCCCCCGGCATTTTGCCGCGCAATCGGCATAGGTCGCAGAGACGGCTGGATTTTCAGGTGACGTCCGGTGCATCGTGCCGGGCATATTGCCTCTGTCCTTTGTTCTGACGCAATTCCGGACGGAAAACCGCTCACACTTTTCCTGGAATTGCTGTAGCCGGAAAAGCCATGACCAGCACGCCACCCCTAGAGAAAATCCAGCCGCAGCTCCGGGCCGTCCGGCCAAGCGATGCCGAGGCGCTTTGCGCTATCTTCAATATGCCGGGCTTCCGCTGGGGCACACTCAGGATGCCATTCGAGATGGTGGAGCAGGTGGAGCGGCGCATCGCCAAGTCCGGCCCGGAAACCACCTGGATCGTTGCCGAGTCGGACGGCAAGGTTGTCGGCCATGGCAGCCTGGTCGCGCAGGGTTCGCCGCGCCGCTCGCATATCGGCGAGATCAATATCGGCCTTGACGATGGTTTTGTCGGCAGAGGCATCGGCTCTGCCATCCTAGGCGCGCTGCTTGACGTGGCCGACAATTGGCGCGCCCTTAAGCGGGTCGAGTTGACTGTCTATGCCGACAACGAACCGGCCATCCGTCTCTACACAAGCCATGGCTTCGAGGTCGAAGGCCGGCATGTGAAGGCCGGTTTTACCGACGGGCAGTACCACGACCTCCTGAGCATGGCCCGGCTGCGGTTCTGATGACCACCGTCCCTGCCCTTGCCCCTCCGGTGGACATTTTGGCCGTGCTGTCGCTGCTCTGCCCGGAGGTCGTGCGTGACATCGAGCAGAACTGGAATGCACCGGTTTCCGATTATGCCCGCCATCTGTGGCGGCCGGTGGCAAGGCCTGGATCGGCCCCGTCGATTGCTGCCCGCTCGATCCTGCGCGACGTCCTGCAGCAGCGCCTCGGTGCGATCATGCAGCCTGAAGCGATCGGCAAGGCCCTCAACGAATTCGACCACAGACCGGTTATCCAGTCCGGCCTGCACTGCCTGCTTCTGATGGATCGCATCACCTTCGATGCCCTGCTGCTTGCCTGGCTCGGCGCGGTCGAAAACAGGCTGTCGGCTTTTTTCGGCTTCATGGGAACGACCATGACCATGGAGACAACCGGCCGGGAGGGGCCGGGATGGCTCGAAGTCGGCGACGACAAGGTCAATTTGTTTGGCATGGGGCGCCACAAACTGTGCCGCAAAAGCGCCTGCGCGGCCGGTCCCGTCGCCCTCAACGGGCGCGCGCTCGAAACGGTGGGCAATGAGACGGATGCCAGAAGCTGGCTGGGCACGCTGCTTGCCAGCCAGGACAAGGTGTTTGCAACCGCCGCCGATGCGCTGACAGAACTCAACGAGGATCTGGTCGCCGATTGGGATCGTTCCGGCATGGCTCGGCCGGTTTTCATCGATGATAGGCTGGCCGCGACTGTCGTGTCGCGGCATCTGGAAGATGAAGGCAGCCTTCTTTCCAGGCTGCTCCTCGAGCCCGCAAGGCGCCGGCGTCTCGACCATGCCTTGCAAGAAGCCGCATCGGGCCCATTTGGCAGGTTCCTGCCCAATGCCACGGACTATTTCTGGGGCATCCGCGAGCAGCGCGTGCGCAAGCTCGTCCTCGAGAACGGGCGGCTGATCGAGCCTGACAGGCCGCATGGTCTTTCCATCCCGTTCGAGCGGCCGCATCTCCAGCAGGCACTGCTGGACGGCCTGCTTTTGCCGGACTTGTTCCTGATGTTCCTTGCCCTTGCCATATTGCCGCGCGTGCGGGTTGTGGGCGGCCTGAGACAGATTGGCTATGTCGCGCTTTTCCACTCGATCCTGCTGGCTGCGCTTGATGAAAACGCGCCAGAAGAGCGCGATCTGGCCGCCGAGCTGCAGGTTCGGGAAAATGCCTGGGGCATGCGGGTCATCGATGAAAAGATCTCGGTCCGCGAGCAGCTTGCCGGACTGCCGGAAGGGGCGCTGTTCCCGGACCTGCTGCGGCAATACCGGTTGCGGACATTTGCCGAGACGACCGATGACCTGAAACCGGTTCGCGAAAACGCCCGATGGCGCAAGATCGGCCGGGCCTCGGGCCTCTGATCCGGCCGGGCTTTAGCCCGTCATTGCACCACGCCGGCCTTGCGGAGCCCCTCGACCATGAGTTCGAAATCGGCAGGGTTCTTGTAAGGCAAGACCTTGCGACGGTGTTCCAGCGAATAGGCGGGATTGACGCGAAGCAGGTCCTGCCATGCCGTATGGGCCTCCTCCAAACGGCCCAGATGGCCGTAGCATGCGGCCAGAAGCGCACGCGAGACGTCGGTGACAGCGTTGCGAGCCAGCCGTTGCAGCAAGAGGTCGACGGCCTCTTCGTACCTTCCCAGTTGAAACGATGCCAAAGCCTGGAAGTGCAGAAGCACATCCGGAAAGTATGGATTCAAGGTCTTTCCCCGGGCGAAACTCTCTAGCGCCTCCGCGGGTCTACCCGAATAATACAGCGCCTCGCCGCGGGCGACGTGCGCTTCGGCGAAGTTCGGATTGAGAGCTATCGCGCGCTCGACCTCGCCGATGGCCTCATCGTGCCGTCGTGTGTAAAGCTTGGCCGATGCCAGCGCCCAGTGCGCCCAGGGATTGCTGTCATCCAGCGTTACCGCTCGCGTTGCTGCCTCTTCCGCTTGCGCCATCGAGTCCGACGCACCCCACCTGTTGAGGTAATCGAGCCCGTGCGTGAGGGCTAGGAAAGCGTGGGCAGAGGCAAATTTCGGGTCCAGTTCGATGGCCCGCTGCAAGAGCTCGCGGGCCGCGACGTTCGTGTCCTTCGTCAGCCGGTGCCACAGCTCCCGGCCCCGCAGGAAACAGTCATACGCCTCCGGATTGCGCTGGTGTTCGGGCGCCAGCCGCAGACGGTCATCGTCGGTCAGATTGAGCGCCAGCGCACCGACGATGTGCTGCGTCACGTCATCCTGCACGGCGAATATGTCGGTCAGATCGCGATCGAACCGCTCCGCCCAAAGATGGCCGCCTGAAATTGCATCGATGAGCTGCGCGGTGATGCGTACCTTGTTCCCCGACTTGCGTACGCTGCCTTCAAGGACATAGCGCACGCCGAGCTTCGTGCCGACATCCTGCACATGGACGTTCTGGCCCTTGAAGATGAACGACGAATTGCGAGCGATGACGAAGAGCTGTGACAGTTTGGACAGCGCCGTGATGATGTCTTCGGAGATGCCGTCGGCGAAGTAGTCCTGTTCGGCATCACCGCTCATATTGGCGAACGGCAGCACGGCGATCGACAGTTTCGGCGGCGCTGCCGCAGCCGGAGGGCTCGTCGGGGTTTGCGAGGTCACGGCCACCTTGGCCCCGGCGCCGACCTGCAGCGAATACACCCGGATCGGCTCGGCGATGTTCTTGAGCTGTGTGCTGCCGAGATCGCTGACCGAGAGGTCAAGCCTGGCCTTGACCTGGCGATAGGCATCCTCGGACAGGCAGATGGCGCCGGGCGCCGCAACGCCCTCCAGACGCGAGGCGATGTTGACGCCGTCACCCATCAGGTCGCCATCGCTCTCTTCGACCACGTCGCCCAGATGGATGCCTATCCTGAACTCGATGCGGCGCTCCTGCGGTACGCCGGCATTGCGCTCAACCATACCGTTTTGAATCTCAACGGCGCAGCGCACGGCATCGACCACACTGCGAAACTCAACCAGTGCCCCATCTCCGGTACGCTTGATAACCCGCCCGTGGTGCACTGCAATGATCGGATCGATCAGGTCGCTGCGCAGTGCCCGCAACCGCGCCAAGGTACGATCTTCGTCCGCGCTCGCGAGCCGGCTGTATCCGACCACATCTGCAGCCAGGATTGCGGCCAGCTTACGGTTCTCGCTCATGGGTCGCCTCCTCATCTCCATCATAGCAGGAAGACGGCGGGACGAGGAAATTTTCGCAAATCACGGCCACGCAGCCGCCCGTATCGGCAGTGCTCCACCGCCGAACCCAGACCGATGCCCATTTGCGCTGCCGCTTGCCGGTTGACGACTATCGGTTCATCCTTGTGAATACCCCGGCCGTGACGAGCGTGGCGAGATCACGCGTCATGGCCCAAGGTCAAAGAGATAGAGCATGATGTCGTCCGAAAACCGCTTCACACTCTTCGGCATCATGCTCTGGTGAGGTGTCCATGAACTGCTCGGGCTGCGGTTTCGAGATCGAGGGCGGTTACGCCTTCTGTCCGAAGTGTGGCCGCCGCCAGCCCGTGCCATGCGCCAGTTGCGGCTACGCCTGCGCACCTGATTTCGAGTTCTGTCCTAAATGTGGGGCAAGCGTCGGTGCGTCCGCAAAAGCTGCCGAACGGCCTGCTCCGACACCAAGCCGCACCATTGCGCAGCCCTCTCGAGCTCCATCGCCGAACATCGAAAGCGAAGAGGGGCCGCATTCCGTCTCCGACGCCGATCGACGAACGGTAACGGTGCTGTTCGCCGATCTCTGCGGCTTCACGACACTCAGCGAGCAGCTCGACCCCGAGGTCATGCAGGCGCTGCAGAACGAACTGTTCAAGGAATTGACGGCGGCCGTGCAAGGCTTTGGTGGTTTCGTCGACAAATTCATCGGCGACGCTCTGCTCGCCTTATTCGGTGCGCCGGTCGCGCATGAGGACGATCCGGAACGTGCGCTTCGAGCCGCTCTCGACATGATCGCCCGGACGGCGCGGCTCGGTGAAAGCACCCGCCACTCCGGCTCGCCGCTGCTGCTCCACATAGGCATAAACACGGGTCCGGTCGTTACTGGCGGATTGGGCATCGGCACCGCCAAATCCTATTCGGTGACCGGCGACACGGTGAATACGGCGCAACGCCTGCAATCGCTGGCTGCACCGGGTGAGGTGCTGGTGGGCGAACTCACGCACAGGCTGACCCGGCATGCCTTCTCGTACGAGTCGCTGGGCGATGTCGTCTTTCGCGGCAAGGCTGGCAGTGTGCTCGTCCACCGACTGGATGCACCGCTTGCGGCGCCGCGTGCAGCGCGCGGGCTCGAGGCGCTCGGCCTCAGTGCGCCCATAATAGGTCGTGATGCGGAGCTCAACAGAATGCTGGCGAGCCTTGACTTGGCGTGCGGCGGCTCGGCCCAGCTTGTCCGCCTCGTCGGCGAAGCCGGTATCGGGAAGTCGCGGTTGGTGAAGGAGTTCGTCGCCCGCGTCGGCGACGAGGATCGTTTTCGCAACGTCGCCGTGCGGCAGGCCACGTGCTCACCGCTGGGTGAACAATCATTTGGCGCCCTGGGTGCAGTGGTGCGCAGCGCTGCCGGGATGATGCAAAACGACAATGGGGACGAAATGCGGGGCAAGCTCGCAGCCTTGCTTGCCGATCTCGGCCTGCAGGGCGAGGAGGCGAAGCGGCTGATGCCTTTGCTCTACCATGTGCTTGGCCTCGGCGACCCCGATGCCACCTTGCAGCATGTCGAGCCCGAGCAGCTGCGGCGGCAAATTCTCTACGCGGTCCGCACAATCATGGAACGGCGGCTTGCGTTGTCGCCGCTGTTGATTGTCGTCGAAGACCTGCACTGGGCCGACTCCGTCTCGCTCGAGGCACTGCGTTTCGTGATGGACAGACTGGAACGCACGCGGCTGATGTTGCTGGTCACGCATCGTCCGGCGTCGGACAACGACCAACTCGACTCAAGTCGGGTCAGCCACACAGCGCTCAGGCTTTCGCCGCTCGACAGCGATGACGGACGCCGCCTGGTGGCGGCGCTTTTCGGCGAGAGCTGGGTAAACGCCGCAGGAGGGCTTCTCGACCAGATCCTCGAGCGCGCGGGCGGCAACCCGCTTTTCTTGGAGGAGATCGTTCGCGGCCTTATCGATCGCGGTGTATTGGTGCGCGAGGGCCAGCAATGGCGGACCGTGGCAGGCGAAGTCGCAACCGGCATCCCCGCCACGATCCAGGCAATGTTGCTTGCTCGCGTCGACCGGCTGCCGCAAGAGGTGCGCCGGTTGGCCCAGGAAGCCGCGGTAATCGGCCCGCGCTTCGATGCCACGCTTCTGAAAGCCGTGGCAGCCGACCCCGGCCGACTGGAAGCGGGCTGCGAACTGCTTTGCGATGCGGAAATCATCGAGGAAGTTGCCGGATCAGGCTCGGTCTCGTCGCAAAGCTACCGCTTTACGCAAACATTGCTGCAGGACGTGATCTACCAGAATCTGCTCCTGCAACGCCGGACCGACATCCACCGCCGGGTAGGTGCCGCCCTGGAGCAACTGTGCGGCGACAAGCCGGAACGGTTCGAGGATCTGGCCGTGCTCGGTCATCATTTCGCTCAGAGCGCCGAGCGGGAGAGGGGCGCGCATTACCTGCAGGCGGCGGGAGATCGCGCTCGCATGATATACGCCAATGACGACGCCCTTCGTTTCTACGAGCGAGCACTGACTGCGTTGGGCGCGATCGGGCAAACACCGCTCAAACTGGCAATTGCAGAGCGCATTGCCGATTTGAGCGGCCCGGCAGGCCGCCGCGAGATTGCACACCGCCACTACGAGGCGGTGCTGCAGGCCTATCGCGAGTCAGCCGATCGTGTCGCGGCGGCGCGCGTTTTGCGCAAGATCGGTCGGCTGTTTTGGGACGTGGGCAAGCGGGACGACGCGGAATCGCGCTACGCTGAAGCGGCAGCGCTCCTCGATGGAGCGGATGCCCCGATCGAGCAGGCGCATCTCTGGCAAGAACGTGGCCGACAGGCGTTCCGCAGCGGAGATCACACTCTCGCGGCAAAATGGGCAGACGCGGCGCTGGATTGCGTACGCTCTCTGACAACGGAACATGTCTCCGATGATGCCACCCTCGTGACCGCCGAGGCACTTAATACCAAGGCTGTTGCGCTGGCTCGCCTTGGGCGAAACCATGAAGCCGTGCGTGAGGTTGAGCGCAGCATTGAATTGGCCGAAGCCGCCGGTCTGCTGGGCGCGGCCTGCCGCGGCTACACCAATCTCGGGGTGCTCTACACGACCATCGATCCGGCGAAGGCGATGGAGGTCTGTCGGCGCGGTCTTGAAGTGGCGCGCCGTATTGGCGATTTGGGTTTCCAGGCGCGCCTCCTCGCCAATCTGGCGGTAGCTTGTTGTACTTTCACGGATCGCTGTCCAACGGAGGGCGTGCCTGCTGCCGAGAAGGCCATCGAGATTGACCGGGCGCTCGACCAGCGCGAGCACCTGCCAGTGCCGTTGATCGTGCTTGGGCAGATCCACCAGTGCAACGGCCATCCGGAACTGGCGATCGGCTTGTTCCACGAAGCACTGGAGGTAGCCCGCGAAACGGGCGAGCCCCAACTGCTGTTTCCGTGCTATGATGGACTCGCAACGCTTAATCTCGACCTCGACAATCTGGCCGAGGCCGAACGCTACTTTTCCCTGGCGCAGGGTATATGCGCCCAGCACGGGCTCGACCCGGAAGCGCTTGTGGTGCTGCCTTTTCTCGACTAGCCGGGATAGGGGGTTTGACATGTCCGCGCCTAGTGGATTGATACCGCTTCAACCGGGCGACCGGGCGCCGAACCTGATACTCGACGCCATTACCCAGGAAGGCAAGATTGCGCTTGACGACTTTCGCGGGCAAAAACCGGTGCTGGTCGGCCTGTTTCGAGGTCTGCATTGTGCGTTTTGCCGGCGCCACATCGCCGCTCAGGCGCGTCTCGATCCGGAGCTGCGCGAAAAGGGCGTGGAGAGCCTGACGGTGGTCAACACGCCGATCGAACGGGCGCGGCTCTATTTCCGCTACCATCCAATGCCGAACCTGCTTGCGGCGTCGGACCCGGAACGCGCTTCACATCGTGCTTTTGGACTGCCCAATCTCGAATTCACCGAGAACGAGACGAACTGGCCGTACAAGGTCGCGATGGCAGCGGCACAGGACATGCGGGTCGACATACCTGGCGAATTGCCCGGTCCCATGGATCCGATGACAGCCGCCGCAATCCTCGACAAGAAGGACCACTACGAACTGACCGAAGCCGACGAGCAGATGATGGCCACGGGACACGGACAACTGGTTGGTCAGTTCCTGCTGGACCGGCAGGGGATCGTCCGCTGGAGCTTCACGGAGGTCCCGGAGGGTGGGCGATACATGTTTGGCGCCCCAAACCCGAAGGAGCTGATGTCAGCCGTGTCGCAAGTCGCCCAATAATGAACTGACAAGTTCACCGTTTATCCGAGCACGGCCTCGACAGTGGCGACAAAGTCATCGAGCGAGCGGTCGCCGCGAATCTCGATGCGCGGAAGGTCGATGAGATCGCTATGGAGGTCCGCCGGCCCGTGCCTGCGGCCGAAGCCTACTCGATAGCCGCACTCCCTAGCCAGCCGGCCAAGCCGTCGGTCGGTGACGGAGAAGGGGGCCGCGAACGCCCTGGTTGGCCGGCCGGTCCAGCGTTCGATGAACAGACGAGAGCGCAGGAGCTCGGCGGCCAGGTCAGCGCTCGACAGACCATCTATGGCGCGATGCGTCGCCATGTGGCTGCCGAAGAAGGCGCCTTCGGCAGCGAGGCGTCGCACCGTCCCGGCGCCCATAAGCGGCGTCGGCGGACCGATGTCGGTGTCCCACTTTGCACTTTCGCCCACCAGGTCCGTCACCAGGAACACTTCCGCGTTCAGGTCGTTGGCGCGCAAGATCGGCCAGGCATGGTCGGCGAAGTTCTGGAAGCCGTCATCGAAAGTGATGAGCACCGGGCGGCCGACGAAAGGCTGACGGTTGGCGATGGATGCTTCCAGCTGCTCGGAGCCAATGGCGTGAAAGCCATTGGCGCGCAGCCATCCCATCTGGCTGGCGAATGCGGCGGGCGTGAGCCGAAAGCGAGCGAGCGCGGCCGGACCTTCATCGGCAACGCCGTGATACATGAGGACAGGGATATGCTGGCGCTGCTCGTTACGTGCGACGTCGCGGCGCAAGGCTCGCGCCCCACCCCAGACGATATTTCGCGCGACGCCGATTTCGATGGGCGCGCGGATCGGCACATGATCGATCACCGGGTCCGTCGCCACATCGCCCGGCGATAGGCGGCGGAAGCGGTCTATGCGGTAGAGCTCGGTCTGGATCGATTGCTCGAGCACCAGGCCTTCGGTCGCTGCCAGCGTCTCGGAGATCGCCTGGGCACCGAATGTGTTCCAGTCGAAGCCCGTCTTTTCGACATTGTCACGCAGCACGAATGCGTGTGCGCTGATGAAACTACCGCCAGGCGCCAACGCCTCGGCAAATTTCTTGGCGATGCGCCGCAACTCGGCGAGATCGTCCAGATAGTAGAGCACCTCCGAACAGAAGATCAGATCCATCTCACCCGGCAGCGTGTCGGCAGCGAAATCGAGTACGCCGAACTCGACATTCGGCTGATCGGTGCATCGCACGCGGGCCCGCCCGACGGCTATGGCGGAGATGTCGGTTGCGGTCAAATGGCCGACGCGAGGCGCCAGCTGCCGCGTGAAATGACCCTCCGCACAGGCCAGTTCAAGCGCCCGCCCAATGGAACCGCGAGGCAGAATTTCGAGCTGGCGCTCATATTTTTCCTGCTCATAGGACGAACCGTAGTTCCAGGGATCCTCGGTTGCGAAATGGCGATTCCAGAACGCCGTGCGGTCCCTGTCGTGCTTGTCCGCGACCCGTGCCCGGCGCGGCGCAACAGGCTCTGACGGTTCAGCGCTCGACCGAACCAGGTCGCGCGCCTGTGCGGCCAATTGCGCGAGTTTGCCGAAGTGGCTTTCCGGATCGGGCTCGCTTCCCGCCATGGTCAACGATGCCTCGGCTGCAGGCGTGTTTGACGTGGTCGCGCCGGCGCCCTTTTGCGGTGCAGGCGATCCTCCCGCAAGCCGCTCAGCAGGCACTACATCCAGGATCAATTCAATCCAATGATCGCTCGTCACAGTCCCGAGTGCACCGAACTGCACGACAGCCTCGATCCGGCCATCCAGCATCAGATGGGCATAAATCTGATCGATGCCTTCCGGCAGTTCGGTCGCGGTCGGATTGCGAGCGTCGACGCGAACTCCGAGCGTTCGCGCCAGCCTGCGCGGCGCGGCAAGATCGTCGGCTTCGAGAAGCATTTGCTCAAGCTGGTACTGGACGCGGCGAGCCGCTGCGGGATTGTCCCAGATCTTGCTGAGTTCGATGATCAACGCTGTGATGGCACCGCCGAAGCTGTCCCACCGGGCAGCCAGTTGCCCCGGCACCGAAAGGCTTCCTGCCACAAGGCCATCGAAGATCACCTTGGCGATCTCATGCGCCCACTTGCGTCCCGCCGGGAGTGCGCGCAGGGGCTGCGGGTCGATCAAGCGCGAGCCTGAGCCGCATTCGGACGCGGCGTTCCGCAACGCCAGCCAAGCAAGCGCTTCGGATGCGGTGCCGCCTTTCGCCGAAATTGAACCCGAGGGATTGTGCGCCACGCCGTCTTACCTGCGCCTGGTTCTGAGGGAGAACAAGTGTCCCGCAACGCGCTTACATCGCCGGTCTGGAAAAAGCAAAAGGCGCCCCGAAAGGCGCCTCTTCATCGCTTGATTCCCCTAGAGGAAACTGGAGCGGGTGAAGCGATTCGAACGCTCGACCCCAACCTTGGCAAGGTTGTGCTCTACCCCTGAGCTACACCCGCTCACACGGCCCTCGGGGCCGCAAGCCGGGCCTATATGGCTGAAGAGCGCGGCGATTGCAACAAGGAAATGACGGGCTTTTTGGTCGCGCCAAATCGCTTGGCGGAACCTTGTCGGCCACGCGGGTGGTTCATCGACTTCCCGCATGACGGTCTTGTCTCGGCGGCATCATTGGCCGTAAACGGCTTTGCCGCGCGCCGATACAGGGGAAGACCACCAATGCCGAAGACCGAAGCCGAGCTTTTCGCCTTTCTTGCCGATCTCGGCATATCAGTGTCGACCGTGCGCCATCCGCCGCTCTATACGGTGGCCGATTCGCAGTCGCTGCGCGGCGAGATACCGGGCGGGCACACGAAAAATCTGTTTCTCAAGGACAAGAAGGACAATTTCTTCCTGGTCAGCGTCGGCGAGGAGGCGGTCGTCGACCTGAAGCAGATCCACACGATCATCGGCGCCGCCGGCCGGGTGTCGTTCGGCAAGCCGGAGATGCTGATGGAGCTGCTCGGTGTCATTCCGGGCGCGGTCACCGTGTTCGGGCTGATCAACGACACCGAAAGACGGGTCAAAGTGGTGCTCGACCAGGATTTGATGGCACATGCGACAGTCAACGCGCATCCGCTGACCAATGAGGCGACGACGTCGATCGCGTCCGCCGACCTCATCAGATTCGTCGAGGCAACCGGACATGATGCTGCTATCTTGAAAGTCTCGGCTTGATCGCCACATGGATGGCGAAAACTGACCTCTAGTTAAGGACGTCGCGCTGCTCCGCTGGGCGCGATCGGAAGGGCGACGACATGAGCGACAACAACAATCCGTTTGGCGGCCAATTCGGCGGCAATTCTGGCCAGTACACCACGTCCGTGCAATATGGCGGCGCCGAGCCGGCCAAGTCGGCACTTGGCCCGACACCCGGCGCAGCACCTGCCGCTGGCGAGCTGATCAAGGACACCACGACCGCCACTTTCGCCGCCGACGTCATCCAGGAATCGCGCAAACAGCCGGTACTGGTCGATTTCTGGGCGCCGTGGTGCGGGCCCTGCAAGCAGCTCACGCCGCTTCTGGAAAAGGCGATCAAGGCCGCCGGCGGCAAGGTCAAGCTGGTCAAGATGAACATTGACGATCATCCCTCGATCGCCGGCCAGCTCGGCATCCAGTCGATCCCGGCGGTCATCGCCTTCAAGGACGGCCAGCCTGTCGACGGCTTCATGGGCGCCATCCCCGAGAGCCAGATCGCCGAGTTCATCACCAAGGTCGGCGGCAAGGGCAATGGCGCGCCGCCCGTCGCCGAAGCACTGGCCGCGGCGGCGGAAGCGCATGCGGCGGGCGATGCGCAGACCGCAGCCGACATTTACGACGCCATCCTGGCGCAGGCGCCGGAGACGATCGAGGCGATTGCCGGGCTGGGCGAGCTTCTGTTCGAGGCCGGCGACAGCGACGGCGCCGAGGCGCTGCTGGCAACGGCGCCGGAGGCCAAGAAGAATGCGCCGGCACTTGCCGCGCTGCGTGCCAAGATGACGCTGGCTGCGGAAGCGGCAGCACTTGGCAATCCAGCTGAATTCGAGCAGCGACTGGCCGCCAATCCCGGCGACCACCAGGCGCGTTTCGACCTCGCCATGATCCAGAACGCCAGGGGCGAGCGCCATGCGGCGGCCGACAATCTTCTGGCGATTATAAAAGCCGACCGGACGTGGAACGAGGACGGCGCCAGGGCGCAGCTGCTGAAACTGTTCGAGGCCTGGGGCATGACCGACGAGGCGACGCTGGCGGCACGGCGCAAATTGTCGTCGCTGCTGTTTTCCTGAGCCGTTTGCCGGCCAAATTGCCGGGCGTGGCTGTCGGGCCTTGCGGTCGGCGGCCGCCGCGCCAGATTAGGCCGATAACATCGCGCCCGAAGCGGGTCGGAGGAGTGAAGGTGCAGGTCGGAAACGCATTTTACCGGGTCGGCAAGGATCTGCCGGCAACCATTCCGGTGTTTCCGCTTGCCGGCGCGCTGCTGCTGCCGGGCGGGCGCATGCCGCTCAACATTTTCGAGCCGCGCTATCTGCAGATGGTGGATGAGGCGATCGTCGGCGCGCGGCTGATCGGCATCGTCCAGCCCAGCCTCAATGGCGCGTTGCGCGCCGACGGCGAGCCGGAACTGTGCAATGTCGGCTGCGCCGGGCGCATCATCTCGATGGCCGAGAGCGGCGACGGCCGCTATCTGATTTCGCTGCAGGGCGTCTGCCGTTTCCGCATCACCAGCGAATTGCCGGTGAAGACGCCGTTCCGGCAATGCAAGCTGGCGCCGTTCCTCACCGATCTCGCCGAAGACCAGGCGGCAAGCGAGATCGACCGGCCGGCGCTGTTGAAAGCGTTTCGCGCCTATCTGCAGGCCAACGATCTCGAAGCCGATTGGGAAAGCGTCAGCCGCGCCGAGAACACCATGCTGGTCAATGCGCTGTCGATGATGGCGCCCTACGGACCGGCCGAGAAACAGGCGCTGCTGGAGGCGCCCGACCTGAAAGCCCGCGCGGAGACGCTGATCGCGATCACCGAAATGGCGCTGGCGCGCGAGAATGAGGACTTTGGCTCCAGCCTGCAATAAGGGCTGAGCCGATGGCTGAAGGGGGATCCAATGGCTGCGGATGGGCGTGACGGCAAGTCGGTCAATGTCGATCCAAAATTGCTGGAGCTGCTGGCCTGCCCGCTGACCAAGGGGCCGCTGGCCTGGGACCCGGTGCGCGGCGAGTTGATCTCGCGGCTTGCCAAGCTCGCTTATCCCGTGCGCGACGGCATCCCGATCATGCTGCCCTCGGAGGCGCGGACTATTTCGGCGGAAGACGTGCTGTCGCCGCCGCGATTGGGTGGGCCGGGCTGAAGGGCCAGGGGTGGTTCAAACGGACCTCAGCCTAAGAAGCCATTCTGTTGGCGATCCTTGCGCCCCCCTCTGCCCTTGCCGGCATTAATGTCATGGGCTCCCGACCGCCCTGCATTTGCCTACTGAAAATTCCGCCCCTTGGGCATGACCCTTTCAGCTTTGTCCGAGAGGGTGGCAATGTCGGGCCGGGCAGCCGGCGTCATCTCTTCCAGCAGCACCGTCAGCCACGGCGTCAAATCCTCGATCTTCTCGGCGACGATGTGGATGACGTCGGATTCCGACTGCAGCTTGCCGGTGACCTTGACGAAGCGCGCGCCCATGACGATGGGCCGGAAACGGGTAAAGGTCCGCTCCCAGAAAATGACGTTGGCGACGGCCTTGTCGTCTTCCAGCGTCAGGAAGATCGCATTGCCCTTGCCGGGCCGCTGCCGCACCAGCACCAGGCCGGCGACCGAGACCCGCCTGCCGTCGCGCACCGAGCCGAGATTGGCATTGGGAATGACGCCGGCGCGGTCGAGCCGCTCGCGCAGGAAGGCGACCGGATGCGCCTTCAGCGACAGGCCGAGCGCGCGGTAGTCGTGGATGACGTGCTCGCCGAGCGGCATTGTCGGCAGTTTTGTCTCGGGCTCGAGTTCGCGCAGCCGGATCGCCGGCTGGTCGAACAGCGGCAGCCGTTCGGCGGCGCTCTTGCCATCCAGCGCGCGCACCGCCCACAAGGCTTCACGACGGTCGAGGCCGAGCGAGCGGAAGGCGTCAGCCTGCGCCAGTCTTTCGATTTCGCCGACATTGAGACCCGAGCGCAGCCAGACATCCCTGACGCTTGTATAGCCGGCGCCGCGCCGCGCGGTGAAAGCTTCCATACGCTTCTCGGCCAAGCCCTTGATCTGACGGAAGCCAAGCCGGACGGCGCACCGGGTCTTGATGACACCGCGCATTTCGGCATGGCGCGCAAGGATGCGGCCCGGATCGAATTGGGCTTTCTCCAGGGTGCAGTCCCAGTCGGAAAAATTGACGTCGACGTCGCGGATATCGACGCCATGGTCGCGCGCGTCGCGCACCAGCTGGGCCGGCTGGTAAAACCCCATCGGCTGCGAATTCAGGATCGCGGCGCAGAACACGTCGGGATAAAAGGTCTTGAACCAGCAGGAGGCATAGACGAGCAAAGCGAAGGAGGCGGCGTGGCTTTCGGGAAAGCCGTATTCGCCGAAGCCTTCGATCTGCTTGAAGCAGCGCTCGGCGAAGTCCTTGGTGTATCCCTTGCCGACCATGCCGTCGATCATGCGCTGGCGGTAATTGCCGATGGTGCCGGTGCGCTTGAAGGTGGCCATGGCGCGGCGTAGTTCGTCCGCCTCGCCCGGCCTGAAGCCGCCGGCGACGATGGCGATCTTCATCGCCTGTTCCTGGAACAACGGCACGCCCAGCGTCTTGCCCAGGATTTCTTCCAGTTCCGGCTTGGGGTACTCAGGCATTTCCTTTTTCTGCCGGCGGCGCAGATAGGGATGCACCATATCACCCTGGATCGGACCGGGCCGCACGATCGCCACCTCGATGACCAGGTCGTAGAATTCGCGCGGGCGTAGACGCGGCAGCATAGACATCTGCGCGCGCGATTCGATCTGGAAGACGCCGAGCGTGTCGGCGCGGCAGATCATGTCGTACACGTCGTTCTCTTCCGGCGGCAGGGTGGCCAGCACATAGGGTCGGCCGTAATCATCCCGGGCCTTCGGATAATAGTCGGTGAGCAAGGTGAAGGCGCGTTTGAGGCAGGTCAGCATGCCGAGCGCCAGAATATCCACCTTCAGGATCTTCACCGCGTCGAGATCGTCCTTATCCCACTCGACCATCTTGCGCGCCTCCATCGCCGTCTTGACGATGGGGACGATCTCGTCGAGCCGGTCGCGGGTAATGACGAAGCCGCCGACATGCTGCGACAGGTGCCGGGGAAAGCCCATGATCTCGTTGGCGTGGGCGATCACGCGACGGGTCGAGGTCTCGTTGCGGTCGAGGCCGCCGGCATGCGCCTCCTTCTCGCCGAGCTCCGAGGTCGACCAGCCCCAGATCGAACTGGAGAGCGCACTGCGGACATCGTCCGACAGGCCCATGGCCTTGGCCACCTCGCGCAGCGCCGAGCGGCCGCGATAGCTGATGACGGCGGCAGCCAGCGCGGTGCGCTTGGCGCTGTATTTGGAGTAGATGTACTGGATCACCTCCTCACGCCGCTCATGCTCGAAATCGACGTCGATGTCGGGCGGCTCGTTGCGCTCCTCGGAAATGAAGCGCTCGAACAACGTGTCGATGCGCTCGGGGCCGACCTCGGTGATGCCGATGCAGTAGCAGACGATCGAGTTGGCGGCCGAGCCTCTGCCCTGGCACAGAATGCCCTCATTGCGGGCGAACTGGACGATGTCGTAAACGGTCAGGAAATAGCGCGCATAATTCAGACGCTCGATCAGAGCGAGCTCCTCACTGATGCGCTGCAAGACGGAAGCGGGGACGCCCGCCGGATAGCGCGTGGCGGCCCCCTCCCTGGCCAGACGCTCTAGCTCGGCCTGCGGCCCAAGCCCTGATTGCGTCGGCTCGTCGGGATAATTGTACTGGAGGTCGCTGAGCGAGAAGGTCAGTTCGCCGGCAAAGCGCAGCGTCTCGGCCAGCGCCCGTGGATGGCGGCGGAAGAGACGGGCCATTTCCAGCGGCGGCTTCAGATGGCGCTCGGCGTTGGCCGTCAATTCCAGCCCGACCTCGGCGACCGGCAAATTGAGGCGGATGGCGGTGAGCACATCTTGCAGCGAGCGGCGCTCGGCGCTGTGATAAAGCACGTCGTTGGTCGCCATCAGCGGCACGCCGGCGATGTCCGCCATGCCCGCCGCCTGCTCGATGCGGAAACGGTCATTGCCGCGATAATCCGGCGCCATGCCTAGCCGCAAATTAGCGCCGAAACGGTCTTTCAGTTGACGGACCAATGCCAGGGGATCGTCGGCATTCGCCGAGAGATCCGGCAGCACCGCCAGCGACAGCAGGTCGCCCCATTCGAGCAGGTCGCTGCGCTGGAGAAGGGTCGCGCCCTTCTCGTTTTCATCGCGCAAATTGGCTTGCGTCAGCATGCGGCAGAGATGGCCCCAGCCCTTGCGGTTCTGCGGATAGGCGAGAATGTCCGGCGTGCCGTCGCCGAACACCAGGCGGCAACCGGGGTGATAGGCGAGCTTCTCGACCTTGGCCTGCTGCCAGGCGCGCACGACGCCGGCCACCGTGTTGCGGTCTGCCAGTCCGATCGAGGAAAAGCCGAGGAATTTGGCCGCCACCACCAGCTCCTCCGGCTTGGAGGCGCCGCGCAGGAAGGAGAAGTTCGACTGGATGCCGAATTCCGCATAGGGGATGACGGTCAGCGCATTCATGCGAAGACCCCATGCATGAACCAGCGCGGCGGCAGCTGCGGGTTGCCATAGAGGCCTTGCCGGTAGAGCCAGTAGCGGCGGCCTTCGGCATCCTCGATCCGGAAATAGTCACGCGTCGATGTGACCGGATCGCTTGACGTTTCACGCCACCATTCCGGTGCGATGCGCTCCGGCCCTTCGGCACGCGCGACCCGGTAGAGCGCGCGGCGCCAGCGGAAATTCATCGGCGGCCCCTCCGGCATTTCGGTGGCCGGCACCTCGATCGGCTCGGGCGAACGGAACAGCCGTATCGGCCGTTCCGGCGGGAAGATGGTTGCGCGCGGCGCGTCTTTCGAGCCGGGCTTCCTGGGCGGTGTTTTGCGTTGTGGCGCTTCCGAGAACGGGATGGTGGCGACGGCGCGCTCCGGCAGATGGCTCTCGAGGGCGACCGGCTTCAGCACCGCACTGTCCCCGAGCCTGGCGCGGATGCGGTCGGCAAAGAGTGCCATGTCGGCGTCGTCATCCTCGGCCTCGCCGGTCAAATCGGCTTGCTGCATGTCGAAGTCGGCGGCCGCCAGCACCGAAAGCCGAACCAGGTCGAAGCCGTAGCCGGCATCGATGTCCTGTTCGAGCGCGGCCAGCCGCTCATGGAACAGGCGCTGGATCAGCTTCGGTTCGCGCAGCGGACGCGAGGTGCCGACAGCGATGCGGCTGACGGCGCCGTCGACGCGAAACAACAGCAGCGCCAGCATCCTTGCGCCTTCGCCGCGGCGTTCGAGATCGGCCTTCAGCGTCACCGCCAGCAAGAGCACCAGCCGTTCGATCTCGGCGGTCAGCACGACCGGCTCGGCCAGGTGGCGTTCGACTGAAAGGGGCGCCACCGGCAGGCGCGGCGATACCGCCTCGTCGAGGCGGCCGAGCGCCTGGTCAAGACGCAACAGCAAGGTCGCGCCGAAACGGCGGGCGAGCGGCGCGCGCGGCGCTGCCATGACCGCGCCGGCGGTGCGCAGACCGACGCTTTCCAGGCTGGCGCGGATATCGGCCTCGATGCGCAGTGCGGCCAGCGGCAAGGGGGCGAGCAGCGCTTCTTCCTCGCCGGAGACAACGATGCGGTCGCCGCAAAAGCGCGCTGCCGCCCAGGCTGCACCCGGCGTCGCGGCCAACCCGGCGCGGACAACGAAACCCTGCTGGAAAAACCGCGCAAGGATGTCGTCCAGCATGGCGCGCTCGCCGCCGAACAGGTGGGTACAGCCGGTGACGTCGAGATAAAGCCCGTCGACGCCGTCAAGCGCCACCAGCGGCGTATAGCGGTCGCACCAGTCGGCGAGGCCTTCGAGCAGCCGGCGGTCGGCCTCCGGATCGGCCTCGACAATGTCGATCGAGGGATGCATGGCACGGGCGTCGGCAATGCCCATGCCAGGCTTCAGATGCAGCGCCTCAGCCCGCTCGTCGAGGGCCGATATGCGCTGGGCGTTGCGGTCGCGATGGCTGATCACGAGCGGTGGGTGAGATGGCGGCAGATGATCCGAAGGCCGGGAACGCCACGACCGTCCCAGGCGCTGGCGCAGGATCCGTTCTGCCGCCAGATGCGGGAACCACAGCGACAGAATTCTCTGCCCGTTTTTCGCGGGGCTTTCTTTCTTCGAATGCGTGTTCATCGGGGTTCCACTCCAGTGTGAATTGTCCAGGCAGAGCGGTGCGGCTCTTGCCGATGCTGACGGTGAAGGCAGGCCGGCCGATCGAGCCGGCGAGCGACCCGGCGATCGTCCGGCGGCTCGCCGCTGGTGCAGCCGACACGATGAGGCGCACCGGGGCGGCGGTCGGCTCGGCTTCGCCGGCCTGGCGCAGCAGGAACACCGGCCGGCCGGCGTTTTGGGCGCGCGCGTGCAGCCGGCGCGTCGCGGTGAGGTCGAGCCGCTGCGGGCTGCCACGGATTTCGAGGATGATTGCGGCGAGCGCCGTCATCTTCGCGGCCTCCTCGGCTACCCACAGCGCATCGGTGAGTTTCGGCGCCTCGGAAAACAGCAATTGCTCCGGTGCGAGACCGAACATGCCCTGCAATCCCCTGGCATAGGGAAAGCCGGCCTCGCGAAAAATCTCCGATGTGCCGATCCACAGCACGGGCAAGGGCTGGCCCTTGAGGATCAGGCTGACAAGCGACAGCACAAAACCGGCGACGGCCCCGGCATTGCGGGTCTCAAGGCCATGGATTTCGCTCAAGGCGGCTTTCGGAAGGCCGCCGCTCAGCGCCGCATCGAGGCGCTCGACGCCGGTGGCCAGGAAAGCATCCGGCGAAGCCACGGCAAGCCCGCGCCGGATGATGGTGACATCGGCATCGGGTTCAGGCGCGGCGTCGAGACCGCCGCCAGGACCCGCGCGCAGCCCCTCGCCAGCCGGCGCGGCCAGGCGCTCGGGCAGCGTTCCCTCGATCTTCGCGATCTGGCGGCGCAGGGCAAAAACAGTCTCCCGCGCCACGGCTGATGTCGCCATGACGGTCAATTTCTCTCACAATTGTTCCTGTTATGTTCCTATAGATTCCAGAGGGTGCCGGAAGAGTCAAGCAGAGTCAGAAGGAATTTATTCCTTGATCAAAGGTGGCGAGGCCAACCTTGGACTTTGGTCGCAGCCATTCGGCGCAAAGAAACAGTCATTGGCCAGGTACCCGTCCATTTGCCGAGTCCGGAGGGAAAGCCTATATGCCGGGATCAAAGGACAAAGCATGGCCCGCATCTACAAGACCCGCACCTGGCACGATGAACTCTCGCCTTCGATCGAGGAGATCGAGTTTCTGGCGCTGGAGGCGTACGCACATCTGCCCGACGATTTTCGCAAGCTGACCGGCGAGATCGTCATCATGATCGCCGAATTCCCGACCGACGAGATCATGGACGATCTGTCGCTGGAGACGCCGTTCGACCTGCTCGGCCTGTTCGAGGGCCGCGGCATCGCCGAGCGCTGGAACCCGCAGACCGGCGAACGCCCGAACCGCATCACCCTCTACCGCCGCGCCATCCTCGACTACTGGGCCGAGAACGAAGAGACGCTGGGCGACATCGTCACCCATGTGCTGATCCATGAGATCGGTCACCATTTCGGCCTGTCGGACGACGATATGGAAAAGCTTGAAGAGGCGGCGGAATAGCCCCCACCTTTGTCATCCCAGGGCGAAGCAGGAGCGAAGCTCCGTCGCGAAGACCCTGGGATCCATGCCTAGGGTCTGCGTCGCGTCGCTTCGCTCCTTGCTTCGCCCTAGGATGACGAAGACGCGGAGGTTGACGCCTTCCCTACCAATCACTCAGCTTCGTATCCGGCCCGTATTCCTGGCCGTCGATATCCTTCACCACCGCCTGGCCGCAGCGCATCGATTTGGTCTTCTTGTCGTAGGCGTAGGTCGGCGAGCCGTACAGGTGCCAGCCCTTGTTCAGCGCCGCGGTCACCTTGTGGCAGAAGGTTGAATCGTCGGGGGCGGACAAAAAGCGGTAAAGTCTCATGGGTCAGATCCTGTCGTGAGTTCGTCTTTTCGGGGCGGATCATGCGCCGATGGCGGCGGCCTTCGCCAGCAATTTCTCGGCTTGAGCCAGATGCAGCCGCTCGACCATCCTGCCGTCCAGCGCAATCACGCCCTTGCCGGCATTTTTGGGCAAGGCGAAGGCATCCTTGACCGCGCGCGCCTGGGCCAAGGCTTCGGGCGAGGGCGCAAAGGCGCGGTTGGCGGCGTCGATCTGGGCCGGATGGATCAGCGTCTTGCCGTCGAAGCCCATGGCGGCGGCTTCGGTGCATTCACGCGCAAACGCGTCGAGGTCGCGAAAATCGTTGGAGACGCCGTCGAGCATGTCGATGCCGCCGGCCCGCGCCGCCAGCACCATCTGCATCAGCCAAGGCACGAGGTAGCGCCGATCGGGCGTCGCCAGAATTCCGGTTTCCTTGACCAGATCGTTCGTTCCGGCAACGAAACAAGCTAGGCGCGAGGCCGGGTCGCGGCCGAGTTCGGCAATGGCGCCGATGTTGAGCATGGCCTTGGGCGTCTCGATCATCGCCCAGAGCTTGACGCTGTCGGGGGCAAAATTGTCGTCGAGCACGTCGCCGACTTCGAGGATATCGCGCGGCGTGGCGACCTTGGACAACAGGATGCCGTCGGGCTCGAATTTTGCCGCGGCGAGCAGGTCTTCAGTGCCCCATTCGCTGGACAGCGCGTTGACGCGCACGATCATCTCGCAGCGGCGTTTCGGTCGGCTGGCGAAAATGCCGGCCAATTTGTCCCGCGCGGCGACCTTGTCGGCGGGCGCAACGGCGTCCTCGAGGTCGATGATCACGGCATCGCAGGCCAGCGTCGCGATCTTGGCCAGCGCCTTGTCGTTGGAGGCGGGGACGTAAAGCACCGAGCGGCGCGGGCGGTAAGGTTCGCTTGTCATGGCCGATCTATGCCGCGTGTGGGCGGGGGAGGCAAGCGTCCGACCGGTACCTGATGACGAGCCAACCGCGAAAGCTTGCGCTGCCCCGCCCGTCCCGCAGCAGTTGCGGAAGGGGGGCCATTCCTCTCCCCCGTCGATCGGGGGAGAGGTGTGGGGCGCAGGTGGACGGGGTGGGGGGCGACGGAGTGGATGTCGACCCTCGGGGCGCAAGGCGAGGCGATGTTTGCACCGAATGCCCTTCCTGTGTCCGTTCGCGGCGATTGCCAGGTGGTTCCCCCATTCCGTCTCGGCTTCGCCGAGCCACCTCTCCCCCCTCCTGAGGGAGAGGAAAGGAGCCTGGCTGGGACAGCGCCAACGTCCGGAAAGATGGCGGGCAGCGCCCCGGCCGTAAGCGCAGGTCCTGCACGAAAACTGCACTTCCCTGCGGAAAACCTCCTCCGCTCCGCCCCGCCGTTTCCATGCGAGCCCGCGACAACAGCGGCATGCAACAGCGAAACGCTCACCTTTGGTCCTTGCCCTATCGCCTGCGCAGCGAAAGCTGGTGGTTGGTCGATCCGCCCCGGACGCAGGCCCGCCCGTACCTGGAAGCGAGCCTGCTCCCTTTTATCCGCCCACCGGCCGAGCGGACCCAGCCCATCAGGAAAATCCGCGCATGACATCGTTTGCAAGCTTTTCCAGCCGCTTCGGCATCGCCGTCCTGCTCGTGGCGCTGGCGGATTTTTTCTTTTACGGCCAGCCCGCCGGGATCACGGTGCTGCTGTTTGCCATCCTGATCGCCGGCGCGGTGGTCGCTGTGCATCCTGCCGCGCTGAAATCCACCCGACCCTGGCTCAAGCCGGCCGCTTTGTTCGTCGCGCTGCTGCCGCTGGCCGAGAACGTCAGCCCGCTGTCGGTGGCGATAGCTGTCGTGGCGCTGGTGGTGTTTGCGCTGTCCCTGTCCGGGCGGCTACGGCACGGCATCGCCCGCATTGCCGGCCAGGTGGCGCTGTTCCTGCTGGCGGCGCCGCTGCGCCTTATCCGTGACTTTTTCCAATGGCGCCGCACGGTGCGCCGGCTTGGCGGCCGCCGCATCCGCCTGGCGTCCATCATCGTCTGGGTCATGCCGGTGACGCTGGGCGCGGTGTTCCTGTTCTTGTTCGGCGCCGCCAATCCGGTCATCGAATACTGGCTGTCGCTGATCGACCTGATGAAGCTGCTCGATCTCATCCAACTGGCGCGGATCGTCTTCTGGCTGTTCGTGATCGCCGGCGTCTGGGCTTTCCTGCGGCCTCGCCTGCCGCGTTTCCCGCGCCGCCTTCCACCTTTGACGCCGCCTGCAGCCGTGGCCGCACCGGCCGCGACTAAACCAGCGACAACGATCGAGGCCGTCGTCTTCGGCAAGGCCGCGATCCTGCGCGCGCTGATCGTCTTCAACGCCTTGTTTGCGCTGCAGACCGGGCTCGACGCAGCCTATCTCTGGGGTGGGGTCGCCCTGCCGGACGGGTTGAGCTATGCCGCCTATGCGCATCGCGGCGCCTATCCACTGATCGCCACCGCGCTGCTGGCCGCCGGCTTCGTGCTGGCGGCGCTGCGGCCGGGCAGCGAAACCTCAGGCGATCCGCTGATCCGCCGGCTGGTCTATGCCTGGGTGGCGCAGAACATCGTGCTGGTCATCTCGTCGATTCTCAGGCTCGATCTCTATATCGGCGTCTATGCACTGACCTACTGGCGCATCGCCGCCTTCGTCTGGATGGGGTTGGTGGCGTCAGGGCTTGCACTGATCATTGCCCGCATCGCGGTTGGAAAATCCAACGAATGGCTGCTCTCCGCCAATCTTGCGACGCTATCGGCGACGCTTTATGCCTGCTGCTTCATCAACTTCGCCGCAACGATCGCCAATTTCAATGTCGACCATTCCCTTGAAATGACCGGCGACGGCACGCCTATCGATACCGAATATCTGCGCTCGCTCGGCGCTGCCGCCATGCCGGCGCTGGACCGCCTCTACATGCACCAATTCGGAAACCAAACCACCTATCTGGCCGACCAAATGATGATCGACGACACTATCGCCGAGCAGAAGCAGTGGCGCGCCTGGAGCTTTCGCGGCTGGAGGCTCGTGCAGGTTCTCGACAAGAGAGGTCCGCTCGTGCTTCCTCCACCTACCCAGCCCTCGCAACCTTTAGTGCCGGACCGTTAGATCCATGCCGCATCAGATCCTGGTCGCCGACGACGATCCGCACATACGCGAGATCATCTGCTTTGCGCTGGAAAAGGCCGGGATGAAGACGCAGGCCGTGTCCGACGGCGCCGCGGCCCTGCAGGCGATCGAGCGCCGCGTGCCCGATCTCGTCGTGCTCGACATCGGCATGCCGGAGATGGACGGGCTGGAAGTCTGCCGGCGGCTGAGGCAGCGCTCCGACGTGCCGGTTCTGTTCCTGTCCGCGCGCGACGAGGAAATCGACCGCATCCTCGGGCTCGAAATGGGCGGCGACGACTACGTGACGAAACCGTTCAGCCCGCGCGAACTGGTGGCGCGCGTCAACGTCATCCTGCGCCGCGCCCGCCCGGTGGCGCCCGACCCCGCCGACGACAAGAACTTCGCGCATGGCAAGCTCAGCCTGGCGCCGGCCAGCCACGGCGCCAGTTTCGACGGCAAGGCGCTGGCGCTGACGGCGATCGAATTCTCGATCCTCAGGGGATTTCTGGCACGGCCGGCGCATGTGCTGGGCCGCGACCTGGTGGTCGCCAGCGCCTATGCCGCCAACATCCACGTCGCCGACCGTACCGTCGATAGCCACATCCGCAACATCCGCGCCAAGCTGGCGGCGGCGGGCTGTCTCGACGCCATTGAAACCGTGCATGGTGTCGGTTTCCGGCTCGGCCGATGCGGCGCCTGAGCGACGCCAAATGGATCGGCACCAAATGGCGGCCAAGGCTGGCCACGGTGGTTCTCGCCATCCTCATCATGGTGCTGGCGCTGCCGCTGGTCGGCCTGTTCTTCTTCCGGCTTTATGAAAACCAGCTGATCCGCCAGACCGAGGGCGAGTTGATCGCGCAAGGCGCCGTCATCGCCGCCATCTATGCACAGAATATCAGTGACGCCGCCATTGCCCCGGAGAAGCTAGGGGTGCCGATGCAGGCTGACAGCGGCGATGCCAGCCGCGGCGACGACTCGCCTTACCAGCCGATCGAGCCGAGCCTCGATCTCGCTTCCGACTATCTGCTGCCGACCCGGCCCGCCGGCATTGCCGCCGCCACCGATCCAGCCTTCACGGCCATCGGCGCGCGACTGTCCGGCATTCTCGACACGACGCAAAAAACCACGCTGGCCGGCTTCCGGCTGCTCGATCCCAAGGGCGTCGTCATTGCCGGGCGCGACGAGGTCGGACTATCCCTGGCCAATGTCGAGGAGGTGCGCGAGGCCCTTGCCGGCCGCTATGCCAGCGCATTGAGGCAACGAATCCCCGATCAGCCGCCGCCGCCGCTCTATTCGGTCAGCCGCGGCACGAAAGTTCGTGTCTTCGTCGCCATGCCGATTGCGGTCGCTGGCCACGTCGCCGGCGTGATCTATCTCTCCCGGACGCCGAACAACATCGTCAAACATCTCTATGGCGAACGCGGCAAGGTGACGCTGGCGGCCATTGCCATGCTGTTCGGCACGCTGCTGATCGCGCTGGTCTTCCTGCGCACCGTCAGCCGGCCGATCTACGCGCTGATGGAGCGCACCAGGCGCATCGCCGCCGGCGACCGCGACGCGATCCGGCCGCTCGACCATCACGGCACGCGCGAAATGGCGGAGCTGTCCGCCGCCTTTCTCGACATGGCCGAAAAGCTGCAAGCGCGCTCCGACAGCATCCAGACTTTTGCCACCCATGTCTCGCACGAGCTCAAATCGCCGCTGACGGCGATCCAGGGCGCGGCCGAGCTGCTGCGCGATTCCGGCGAGGCGATGGATGCCGCCGAGCGCAAGCGGTTCTCCGGCAACATCGTCAATGACGCCGGCCGGCTCAATCTGCTGGTGCGTCGCCTGCTCGACCTGGCGCGCGCCGAAAATCTGGCGCCGAGCGGCGAAAGCACATCGCTCGATGCAGCGCTGGCGCTGCTTCCGGTCGATGGCCGGCTGGCGGTCAACATTGAGGCGGGTGGCGAAATCGGCCTGCGGATATCAGCCGAGAATGCGGCGATCGTGCTTGCCAATCTGATCGACAATTCGGCCAGGCACGGAGCCACCCAGGTTCTTCTCTCTGCGGCCACCGCCGACGGCAAGGCGACCGTTGCGGTCAGCGATGACGGCGCCGGTATTTCGCCGAGCAACAGGGCCCGCATTTTCGAGCCGTTCTTCACCACGCGCCGTGAGTCCGGCGGCACCGGCATGGGCCTCGGCATCGTGCTGGCCCTCCTGAAAGCGCATGATGGCACGATCGCGCTGGTTGACTCCGGACGCGGCACGCGCTTCGAGATCATTGTGCCGGCGGCGTGAAGCATACCGGCGGCCGGATCGGAGAAAACGTGCGCTACGACATTGTCATCATCGGCGGGGCCATCGTCGGCTCCTCTGTCGCCTATTATCTGCGCGAGGAAGGCTTTACCGGCTCGATTGCGCTGATCGAACGCGATCCGCAATTCGCCCATGCGGCAACGACGCTGTCCATGGCCTCGATCCGTCAGCAATTCTCGATCCCGGAAAACATCCGGCTGTCGCAGTTCACGCTAAACCTGTTCCGGCGGCTGAAGGAGACCTTCGGCGCCGATGCCGATATCGGCTTTCGCGAGGGCGGCTATCTGATCCTGGCCGGCGAGGCCGGGCTGCCGATCCTGAAAGCCAATCACGAAGCGCAGGTCGCAGAGGGCGCCGACATTCTGCTCGAGGATGCCGACCAGCTGGCAAAGCGTTTTTCCTGGCTGTCGACGGAAGGCATCAGCGCCGGCGCCTTCGGCCGCACCGGCGAGGGCTGGTTCGACGCGCATGCCATGCTGACGCTGTTTCGCAAGGCATTGCGTGACAGACAAGTCGATTTCATCGCCGCCGATGTCACCGGCATCGAGCGCCAGGCCAACCGCGTTACCGGCGTGCGCCTCGACATTGGCGAAAAGCTGGAAGCCGGCATCGTCGTCAACGCCGCTGGTCCAAACGCCGGCAAGATCGCCGCTCTTGCCGGGCTCGCGCTGCCGGTCGAGCCGCGCAAGCGCAATGTCTTCGTCTTCGAGGCGCGGGAAAAATACGCCGACATGCCGCTGCTGGTCGATCCCTCCGGCATCTATGTCAGGCCGGAAGGCTCGGTCTATCTCACCGGCGGCGCCGAACCGGAGGAGGGCGATGGCCCCGCCGACCCCAGGGATTTCGACGTCGACTGGCCGCTGTTCGAAGAGGTGATCTGGCCCGTGCTGGCAACCCGCATCCCCGCCTTCGAGGCGATCAAGCCGACCCGCGCCTGGGCAGGCCATTACGACTACAACACGCTCGACCAGAACGCCGTGATCGGGCCGCATCCAGAGGTCGGCAATTTCATCTTCGCCAACGGATTTTCCGGCCACGGCCTGCAACAGGCGCCGGCGGTCGGCAAGGCGCTGGCGGAGTTGTTGGTGCATGGCGGGTATCGGACGGTGGATTGCTCGGCGTTTGGGTACGCCAGAGTGGCTGAGGGAAGGGCGTTTCGGGAATTGAACGTGATTTGAGGCGGCAAAAGCTCACTGTCGAGTTCCCGCCCACCCCCTCTGCCCTGCCGGGCATCTCCCCCGCAAGCGGGGAGATTGGCAGCTTCGGCGAAGGCGCCATTCTTGCAACGTCGGCGATTGGCGAAAGCGGTCGCGGCATCTGATCTCCCCCCTTGCGGGGGAGATGGCCGGCAGGCCAGAGGGGGGTGCTGTCCCGCGAGAGTCTAAGCAACCATCGCACTGACAGCCATCGCGTTGCCCAGTGCATGCCCGGCAGCCGTGTTGTCGAAAATGCCCCAGACCTCGGCACCGGAAGCGGCCGCTGCTTCCACTTGCCGCGCAAACCGGTCGAGCGTTTCGGCATCGTAACCCGAATGGTAGATGCGCGGCGCGCCGTGCCAGCGGAAATAGGCAAGGCCGGGCGAGCCACCCGGCCCTGCTGCCTCCGCAACCGGGGTCGGGTCAACGGCAACGCGCGTGATCCGGTTGTCAACAAGGAGTGCGTCGGCCTCGGCGCCGAACCAGCTGGGATGGCGCGGCTCGCATGCCAGCCTTGCCAGGCTACGCCTGCCCAACATGTTGAAGAAGCCGCCGGCGACCTCCGGCTCGAAGGGCAGGCTTGGCGGCAGCTGCACCAGAAGCACGCTCAGCTTTTCGCCGAGACCTTCGACCTGCCCGAGAAAGTCCTCTGTCAGCCCCTCGCAATCGGCGAGGCGATGCTCATGGGTCATGCTCTTCGGCGCCTTGACCGCGAAGCGGAAGTGCTCCGGCACGGCGTGCGTCCAGCGCTCATAGGTCTCGCGGCGGTGCGGCTTGTAGAACGAGGTGTCGATCTCGACGACCGGAAAGCGTTTTCCGTAACGTTCGAGATGCGACCCGGGCTGCGGAAAGTCAGCCTTGTATCGAGACGGAATTCCCCAGCCGGCGGTGCCTATGAGAGATCGGCGATTTCCCATGCTGGGGATGTGGACCGGATGAAGCGCGGATCAAGGGCGACAAGGAGGCGTTGCTCCGCGGGGTCCTGAACACCGTTCCGCATTGCCGAGAACCTTGCCCGCCTTGACTGCCCAACCCGATCGGCAATTGCGCTCGACGCTCGTCAGCCCTCGCGAGAGAACCAGAACGCGTCGGCCATTCGCGTCATGCCGATACGCTCATAGAAGCCGACTGCGTCGGGCATCGAGATCAGGCTGATGGCGACCGAAGGCCCAAGCTGCCGGCGGGCCGCGTCCATCAGGCCCTTGCCGATACCGAGGCCTTGCGCAGATTGGGATACGGCGAGCTCTGAGACATAACACACCCAGGAAAAGTCGGTGATGGCCCTGATAACGCCTATCAGCGGCCTGCCTTCGATGTCGAGCCGCGCCGTCAGCACCAGGTTCGCGCCCGAAAGCATCGCCTGCAGCCGGGCGTCGTCATCGACGGGGCGTGTTTCGCCGAGCGTGGATTCGACCAGCACGCGGCGGAATTCAGCGACGTCGAGCTCAGGCTCACTGGCATAGATAATATTCGATTGTGTGGTCATGGGCGCAAGGTGCACCAGCGGCGGCCGGTTTTAAAGACGTTTGCCGCCGATCTTTCGATCGGGCCGCGCACCAACAGTTGCCTTTTATTTGCCGGCGGCTTTGTGTAAACCGGGCGCAGCAAACCCTGACGCAACGAATTCGATCAAGAACGGGCAAAAGCCATGGAAAAATTCACCAAGCTCACCGGCGTCGCCGCACCGATGCCGATCGTCAATGTCGACACCGACATGATCATCCCCAAGGATTATCTCAAGACGATCAAGCGCACCGGGCTCGGCAGCGGCCTGTTCGCCGAAATGCGCTACAAGGACGATGGCTCGGAAAACCCCGACTTCGTGCTCAACAAGCCAGCCTACCGCAAGGCGCAGATCCTGGTCGCCGGCGACAATTTCGGCTGCGGTTCGAGCCGCGAACACGCGCCGTGGGCGCTGCTCGATTTCGGCATTCGCTGTGTCATCTCGACGTCGTTCGCCGACATTTTCTACAACAACTGCTTCAAGAACGGCATCCTGCCGATCACCGTCAGTCCGGAAGATCTGGAGAAGCTGATGGACGACGCCTCGCGCGGCTCCAATGCGACGGTTTCGGTCGACCTCGAGGCCAAGGAAATCCGCGGCCCCGACGGCGGCGTGGTCACCTTCGACCTCGACGACTTCAAGCGCCAATGCCTGCTGAACGGTCTCGACGATATCGGCCTGACCATGGAGAAGGCCGGCGCCATCGCCTCGTTCGAGAAGAAGAACGCTGCCGAGCGTCCTTGGGCCTGAGTGGTACGAGATGGCCCGGCCGCCACAAAGCCGGGTTCGTGGCGGCTGAACGGAGGGGACAGTCATGACACGTTTTCTTCTTGCCGGCGCCTGCGCGCTGGCGTGGATGCTGATGCCGGTGGCCGGCGCGCAAGCACAGACCGACACGGTCCTCGTGCCGGCAGAAGATCCGTCCGCCGCCGATCCGGGCGCGTCGAGCAATGCGGCCCTGGCGGACGATGACAGCCAGGGGCCGGTCCCGTTCGAGGGCGGGCAGCTGACCATCACCCAGCCGGAGCAGGATGGCGAAAAGGTGCTGGCCTATGACGGCAAGCAGCTGGCCAGCAATTACGACGTGTTCTTCGACAGAACAGTCAAGGTCGGCGGCGTCGACGTGGCGCTGGTCGATGTCGGCGACGGCGGCAACCAGTGCGGCCCGGCCAAGGTCATCGTCTGGAAGCCGGAAGGCGGCGAGATAGAAAGCCTCAAGGTCGAACAGGACGAATGCGGCGCGCCGCCGGCGGCGGTGGCCGACAACGCCATCTATTTCGTGCCGTATCTGTTGCCGGGCGATACGAAGCAAGCGCTGCAATGGTCGCCCAGCGACGGGCTGACGATCTCGGGCGACCTGACCTACGCGCCGGAGCCGGGTACGGACTGGAAGGACGTCGATCCGGCCAAATACCAGAACATCATCGACGCCTTCCACAATGAGGCCGTCTACAAGGCGGCGCAGACGCTACTCGGCGACACCATGCCCGACATGGCGACCAGCCTGCTGGTCGGCGGCGGCACCGAAAAGACGGCGTCGGGCGCCTTCTACGCCACCGGCTGCGTGCCGCACGCATGCGGCAGCAATGACGGTTTCATGGCGGTCGACCCGGCCAAGCACACGCTCTACTTCGCCCGGCGCGGCGACAATGGCGAGCCGCAGGCGTGGCCTGACGTGAAGACCTGGCCTGCGGATGTGAAGGAAGCAATGGACAAGGCGCAGGAGTCGGGGAACTAGAGTTCGCGGCAGCGCGGCGAACACTCGGTGTTCATGCTTGTTCCGTCGCGATCCGTCACACCCCCTCTGCCCTGCCGGGCATCTCCCGCTCAAGGGGGGAGATCAGACGTCACTCTGGCTTTCGCCAATCGCAAATGTGGAAAGCGAGAAAGGCGTCCGAACTGCTAATCTCCCCCCTTGAGCGGGAGATGGCCGGCAGGCCAGAGGGGGGTGCTGTCCCGCCGACGACCAAGATTTGCACCTGACTTGGCCCATGGCTTGGCCGGCCCTTTTCCTGCAAAGTGTCCGAAACCACAGCGAGGCTCCATGCGCACACTCATCTCCACCGGTTCGCCCTTCGAAAAAACCGCCGGCTATTCGCGCGCGGTGGTGCAGGGCGACTGGTGCTTCGTCTCGGGAACCACCGGCTATGACTATGCGACGATGGCCATGCCGGAAACGGTGGAGGCGCAGACGCGCAATTGCCTGGCGACCATCGCCGAGGCGCTGAGGGATGGCGGCTTCGACATGGCCGATGTGGTGCGGGCGCATTACTACATCACCGACCAGGCCATCGCGGACGTCGTCTTCCCCATCCTCGGCGAGGCTTTCGGCGAGATCAGGCCGGCGGCGACGATGATCGTGTGCCAGCTCAACAAGCCGGAAATGAAGATCGAGATCGAAGTCACGGCGCTGCGGCGCACGGCTTGAGGAGGCCAAAGCCATGACGGTCCGGCGCATCGTAGCCAATATCGGGACGCAGGACGCGGCGGCGGCGAAACGCTTCTATCAGGACGTGCTTGGCCTCGATGTGCTGATGGATCAGGGCTGGATCGTCACCTACGGGTCCGACGAACGGATGCAGGTGCAGATCAGCTTCATGGCCCAGGGCGGCTCCGGCACGCCGGTGCCGGACCTCTCCATCGAGGTCGACGATGTCGATGCGGCGCTGCAAGGCATGAAGGCCGCCGGCTTTGCCGTCGAATACGGTCCGGCCGACGAGCCGTGGGGCGTACGGCGGTTTTATGTGCGCGATCCGTTCGGCCGGTTGGTGAATATTTTGTCGCACAAGTGATTTGTTCCTCTCCCCCGCCTCTGGCCACGGCGAGGAACCCAGGTCTTGAGAGGCGGGCGCCGTCGTAGCGTTCTTCATCCCCTTGCGCCGCAAGCTCTTGGCGTTTAGCAAGGCCGCGGTTTCTCCAAACAGCATCGGACGGTTCTCCATGGCTTCGAAAAATCTTCTCCTGCTCGCCGGCGACGGCATCGGCCCCGAGGCGATGGCCGAGGTGAAGAAGCTGATCGCGGCCATGAACGCAAAGCTCGGCAGCGGTTTTGCCACTGATGAAGGCTTGGTCGGCGGCTGTGCTTACGACGCACATGGCGCGGCGATTTCCGACGCCGACATGGCAAAGGCGATGGCTGCGGATGCGGTTCTGTTCGGCGCCGTTGGCGGGCCGAAATGGGACAAGGTGCCTTACGAGGTGCGTCCCGAGGCCGGGTTGCTACGGCTGCGCAAGGATATGGAGCTGTTCGCCAATCTCCGGCCCGCCATCTGCTATCCGGCGCTGGCCGCGTCCTCTTCGCTGAAGCAGGAGGTGGTCGAAGGCCTCGACATATTGATCGTGCGCGAGCTTACCGGCGGCGTCTATTTCGGCGAGCCCAAGCAGATCATCGATCTCGGCAACGGCCAGAAGCGCGGCATCGACACGCAGGTCTACGATACGTTCGAGATCGAGCGGATTTCGGGCGTCGCCTTCGAGCTGGCGCGCACGCGCAAGAACCACGTGACATCGATGGAAAAGCGCAACGTCATGAAATCCGGGGTGCTGTGGAACGAGGTTGTCACCCAGACCCAGAAGACTCGCTATGCCGACGTCAAGCTCGACCACATGCTGGCCGATGCCGGCGGCATGCAGCTGGTGCGCTGGCCAAAGCAGTTCGACGTCATCGTCACCGACAATCTGTTCGGCGACATGCTGTCCGACATCGCCGCCATGCTGACCGGATCGATCGGCATGCTGCCGTCGGCCTCGCTCGGCGCGCCCGATGTGAAGACCAAGAAGCGCAAGGCGCTGTACGAGCCGGTGCATGGCTCGGCGCCCGACATTGCGGGACAGGGCATCGCCAACCCGATCGCCATGATCGCGTCGTTTGCCATGTGCATGCGATATTCGTTCGGGATGGTCGATGAGGCCGACAAGCTCGAAGGCGCAATAGCCGCCGTGCTCGACGACGGGCTCCGGACGAAGGATATTTTGTCCGAGGGCATGACCGAAGTCGGCACTGTCGCAATGGGCGATGCCATCATCGCCAAGTTCCTTGGCTGATCGGCGGTCTACCCCGGTCACACCTAAAACGGGATCTCGTTGTTGGGTGAGGGTTCAGTTGTCTCGTGGCTGATGTTCTCTACGATGCACTTTGCCCGATGGTACAGCTCGTCAAACGTGATGATCTCGGGCGCGCGGATGTTGCGTCGATAAAGCTCGAAGCAGGCGATCTTGTCGTCGTTCCCCGCTATCTCCGATAAATTGCCGACGATTAGGTAGCTTTTCGGGTCCACCGCGTAGAGATAGCCATTCTGATCGTTACCTTGGCCGTCTTTCTGGCGGTCGCGGAATCGGTTGCGTGTGAACTCAAAGGTCGTTTTCTGTACTTGGGTTACGGCGCTTGATAATTCGTCGGACACCGCCCAACAACCGGCTCTGTAGAAATCCGACTGCAGAAGCTCGGTCATGTTCCGTTTTATTTCGATCAGAACGTACTGGCTTACCTCGGCGCGAGTGTGCATCAGTCCATCCGCGCGCTTTCCGGCATGGTCGAATGCGCTGCCGGTCGTTGTTGCCTCCAGCTTCTTGGCGACTTTGTCGAGGAAAACGTAATTAAGCCCGTGTCCGAATATCCATGTATTGCGTTCGAAAAAACCCTGCCAATCGGCTTCGGAAACACGGTTGTTCAGATTGTTTTCGAACTCGCGTAGCGCCTCGCGTTTAGCGGCCACAGCATAGATATCAGCGTGGAGTTCTGGTGCGTTAGACAGCCCTTTCAAAAGCTCATCACCGCGCGAACTCGCGAGAAGTGTTTTTAAGGTCTCCAACTGAATGTTGCTGAGACCGATGCGCACCTTCTTCACGTCGCTTAGGTCGAGCGCAGCCAGCAGAGAAACAAACTGCCTCAGGTGCGACAGTTGGAAGTTGTTGAGCTGAAGGCTGCCGTCTTCTTGCCAGCCGTAGGTCTTGTGAAATTTCAGCTTCGTTAGCTTGAACGTACCAAAATCCTTCTTGTCCTTGACATAGAAAACCGACACTGCCAGCCGCGATCGGGGTGTCACCTCGACCTCGGCAAGTAACGTTTCGTCTTCGGATACTAGCGTTGCATAAGCCCCCTCTCGGCCTGGGTGCACGTAGAGGGTTTCGGGAATGTAATTCTTTAAGTACTCGACATCGGATGACATGAAAGTCCGCCCCGGCGGCCTGCTGTTCGCTCAAACGTAACATAAACTGGAGCATTCCCCACACAGCGAGACGTGTCGCTAAACGAGCAGGCCTGCAACGGCGCAAACCAAAGTGCCGCGTTTCCACCCCTAACTGATGCCGTCGCGACTAAACCCTGACCCCCTGCGGCACCGGCCCCCACTGGTTTTCGTGGCCTTGGGTCGGGATCAATCCGAGGATCAGCGCGAGGATCAGCGTAGCCGGAGCGAACATGAAGGTGATTGCGAAGTAAGGTATTGCCAGCCAGCCGGTCAGGCCGATGTCGTGCAAGCGGCGCACGACGAGCCCGACCCAGGGCAGGAACGTCGCCAGCCAAAACAGCCCCCAGACGCCGATCATCACAATCGGCCAGTTGCCGGCATCGAAATTGCCGACGGCCTGGTCGGCGAGGGCGCCGGCAATTCCGACCAGGATGAAGCTGACGGTCCAGAACAGGCAGTAGCCCCAGAATTCCTTGCGGCGGGCGCGTTCGGCGAAGTTGATGTAGTTGCGCGTCACGCCTCGCCAGAAATAACCCGGCAGTCCGCTATCGCGAACCGCGCCGTCTTCCGCCAGGCGGCCGAAATGCTGTGGCGCGGCTGAAGCGGCAGCCGCCTTGGGCGGCGCGGCGCTTGCCGCTGGCGCAGCGGTGGCGGGACTGGCGGGCTGGGCGCGGATTGAAAAAACGTCGCGCGCCTGACCGCTTGCCGGCAGAAACTCGACCACGGCGCCGTTCGCGATCACGGTATCACGGCGCAGATCCTCGCGCGCGAAGGTGTAGCGGTTGCCGTCCGCCCCGGTGATGAAGCCGAAACCCTGGGCCTCGTCATAGTGAAGAACTTCGCCGCGCATTTAGCCTCGCCCCCGTGCAGGCACAGACTGTTCAAAGTTGCGGCGGACTGCAAGCGGGTGGACGAAATGGAGGGCAAACGGTTCAGGCATGAGTTGCTTTATTTTCCGGTGCGTTGGCGCTGCCCCTCACCTGGCTGCCGGCATCCCCTCCCCGTATAGTGACGGGGAGAGGGGTCGCTGTTGCCGACGATTCCGCCAATCGCCAACGCTGCAAGAAGAGCGCCAAGGCTGCGGTCCGCCCTTTCTCCCGTCACTATACGGGGAGAAATGCCCGGCAGGGCAATGAGGGGCAGCGCCTGCATTTGTAATTGGCCGATAAGAGCCTCAAACCGGCCGCTTCTTCGGCTTCTTGTTCTTCGGCGGTCCCACCTTGTCGAATTTCGGTTTCCCGGCCCAAGGCTTTGCATCGCCGGCGGGCCGTTCCCGCTTCTCGAATTTCGGCTTGTGTGCGCTTTGCGGCGCCTCGAACGGGCGCTTGCCGCGATGCGGCTTCTTGTCGGGCTTCGGCGCCTGGTAGCCGGCCCGCGACAGGTCGGGCGTGCCGTCCAGGCGCTTCACCGCAATGTTGCCCTGCAGCTTCTTGTCGGGGCCGATGGCAGCGAGGAAGCGATCGGCCCAGTCGGCCGCGATCTGCACGTAGGTCTCATCCTGCTGCATCTTGATGGAGCCGATCTCGCGCTTGGAGATGTTGCCGGTGCGGCACAGCATCGGGATCAGCCAGCGCGGCTCGGCATTCTGCTTGCGCCCGATCGACAGCGAGAACCAGACACTGTCGCCGAAGTCGTCGCGCCGGCTTGGCGCTTCATCGCGGCGTTCGAATTTTTCGCCCGCCGGTCTGTCTCGCGACGGCGTGAAGGCCGCGACCTCCGTCAGTTCCTCGGGCGCCGAGCGGCTGGCGCGGCATTGGCGCACGAAGGCGGCCGCAATCTGTTCGGCGCCATGCCTGGCCAGAAGCGCGTCGATGAAGCCGCGCTCGTCCTCGGCCACCGGCTCGTCGAAGGCTGGATCGGCAAGGATGCGCTCGTCGTCGCGCTTGATCACGTCGTCGGCCGAGGGCGGGCTCGCCCATGTCGCCTTCAGCCCTGCATTCTGCAGCAGGCGCTCGGTGCGCTTGCGGGCGCCGTTGGGCACGATCAGCGCGCTGACACCCTTGCGGCCGGCGCGGCCGGTACGGCCGCTGCGATGCAGCAGCGTTTCGGGATTGGTCGGCAGATCGGCATGGATGACCAGTTCGAGATTGGGCAGGTCGATGCCGCGCGCGGCGACATCCGTGGCGATGCAGACCTTGGCGCGTCCGTCGCGCATCGCCTGCAGCGCGTGGGTGCGTTCGTTCTGGCTGAGCTCGCCCGACAGTGCGACGACGGAAAAATTGCGGTTGTTGAAGCGTGCCGTCAGATGATTGACGGCGGCGCGGGTGTTGCAGAACACCAGCGCGTTCTTCGCCTCGTAAAAGCGCAGCACGTTGATGATGGCGTTCTCGCGGTCGGGATAGGCGACATTCAGCGCCCGGTATTCGATATCGAGATGCTGCTTTTCCTCGCCGCCGGCCGAGATGCGTAAGGCGTCGCGCTGATAGCCTTGCGCCAGCGTGGCGATCGAGCGCGGCACGGTGGCCGAAAACATCAGCGTGCGGCGCTGAGCCGGTGCGGCATCGAGGATGAATTCGAGGTCCTCGCGAAAGCCGAGGTCGAGCATCTCGTCGGCCTCGTCCAGCACCACGGCTTTCAGCGCCGACATGTCGAGGGAGTTGCGGGTGATGTGGTCGCGCAGGCGGCCGGGCGTGCCGACGACGATGTGGGCGCCGCGCTCCAGCACGCGCCGTTCGGAGCGCATGTCCATGCCGCCGACGCAGGACGCGACGGTGGCGCCGGTCGGCGCGTAGAGCCATTGCAATTCGCGCATCACCTGCAGAGCGAGCTCGCGCGTCGGCGCCACGGCCAGCGCCAGCGGTGCGCCAGCCTGGTCAAAACGTTCGGCACTTCCAAGAAGGGTCGGTGCCAAAGCGAGGCCGAAGGCGACGGTCTTGCCTGAGCCGGTCTGCGCCGACACCAGAGCGTCGGACTCGCCGAGCTCCAGCACGGCCTTCTGCACTGGCGTCAGCTCGGTATAGCCGCGTTTTTCCAGCGCTTCTGCCAGCGCAGGAACAATAGCTTCGAAATTGGACATCTCACTCTTTCGGAATTCAGGGTCTGGGCTCATCATGGAGCACATGCCGGGGCTGACGCACGCCAGCCAAACACTATTTGGGCGTTCGTACTTCTTGCGGCCGCTATTGTACAGGGCAGGCGTGTGCCTGGCCGCAATTGACTCCTGACGCAAACCGCGTAAAAGCCGGCATCGAACGGGATCATTTTCGATGCGCGGCCTTCTGATGGCTCTTCTTGCATTCGACTTCCCCGGCCACAATCATGGAGCCGGGCGCGTTGGCGCGTCTTACCGTTCCAGCAAAACTATGGCCAAAACCACCACCAAAACGGTGTGATTCCCTTGGCCTAACCACCCTCTCCCGGGTCCGGCCCGGGGGACAAAACCCGCATTGGCCGGCGGGTTTTCTCCAAAAACCAAGCGGAGAGGGACAGGAGATTTCTGATGAGTTTCAAAGTTGCGGTAGTCGGCGCCACGGGCAATGTGGGGCGCGAAATGCTCAACATACTGGAAGAGCGCGGCTTTCCGGTAAGCGAAGTCGTGGCGCTGGCCTCGCGGCGCAGCCAGGGCACCGAAGTGTCGTTCGGCGACCGTTCGCTGAAGGTCAAGACGCTCGACCAGTATGATTTTTCCGACACCGACATCTGCATCATGTCGGCCGGCGGCAACGTCTCCAAGGAGTGGTCGCCGAAGATCGGCAAGCAGGGCTGCGTCGTCATCGATAACTCGTCGGCCTTCCGCTACGACCAGGACGTGCCGCTGATCGTGCCGGAAGTGAACCCGGATGCGATCTCGCTGTTCACCCGCAAGAACATCATCGCCAATCCGAACTGCTCGACGGCGCAGCTGGTCGTGGCGCTGAAGCCGCTGCACGATGTCGCCACCATCAAGCGCGTCGTCGTCGCCACCTATCAATCGGTATCGGGCGCCGGCAAGGAAGGCATGGACGAACTCTTTACACAGACCCGCGCGGTGTTCGTCGCCGATGGCGTCGAGGTCAAGAAGTTCACCAAGCGCATCGCCTTCAACGTCATTCCGCACATCGACGTCTTCCTCGACGACGGCTCGACCAAGGAAGAGTGGAAGATGGTCGCCGAGACCAAGAAGATGCTCGACCCCAAGATCAAGCTGACGGCGACCTGTGTGCGCGTGCCGGTGTTCATCGGCCATTCCGAAGCCGTCAACATCGAGTTCGAAAAGCCGATCACCGCCGACGAGGCGCGCGATATCCTGCGCGAAGCGCCGGGCTGCCAGGTCTTGGACAAGCGCGAGGATGGCGGCTACATCACGCCGCTGGAATCGGCCGGCGAGGACGCCACCTTCATCTCGCGCATCCGCGAGGATTCGACCATCGACAACGGCCTGTCGATGTGGATCGTCTCCGACAATCTGCGCAAGGGCGCGGCGCTCAACGCGGTGCAGATCGCCGAGCTTCTGGTCGAGCGCGGCCTGATCCAGCCGAAGAAGAAGGCGGCCTGACGGCTGGTTTGTTTTCGCTCACGGGGTTCGGCCTTCGGCCGATTCCGTTTATCGCTCACGGGCCGTATCGCCGCTGCCGCGGCTGGCCCTCCGCGGGGCGCCGGAAAGCCGGCGGCCCGTAGTCGCGGGCTCGGCCTTCGGCCGAAGCCTTCCTTCTCCCCGTTCACGGGGAGAAGGTCCCGGCAGGGGGATGAGGGCAGCGCTGACCTCTGTTGAGAAACGCCTTTGAACGATCCCACCAAAATCGTGCTGCGCCCCGCCACGGCTTTGGATGCCGCGACCATCGCCATTGTCATGCGGGCCGCACTTGGCTCGTTCTCCTGGATGCCGGTCATCCACACGCCGGATGAGGATCTTGCCTTCATCCGCGAGATCGTGCTGTCCCGGCAGCAGGTGACGGTCGCCGAGGCCGGCACCGGCATTGTCGGCTTCATTGCCCTGAGCGGCGATTGGGTGGAACAGCTCTATCTCGACCCCGCCTGGACGGGGCAAGGCATCGGCAGCCGGCTGCTGGTGCAAGCGACCGCCGCGCTACGGATCGTTAAACTGCATTGCTTCCAGGCCAACACCGGCGCGCGTCGCTTCTACGAGCGCCATGGCTTTCGCCCCGAGGCGTTCGGCGCGGGCACCACCAACGAAGAAGGCCTGCCGGATATTCTCTACGTGCGTCGAGCTTGATATTCAGCCGGCGTTATCCTTGGCCAGTTGGCGCAATAACTCCATCGCTTCCTCGGCCCGCTCAGCGGGCACGAACAGATGGTCATGATAGAAAGCAGAGACCGGATTGACGCCCATGCCGGCGGCGGCAAGCCGGGCGGTGATGGCGGCGAGGAAGCCGACGGCTTCCAGCGAGGAGTGGACGTTCAGGGTGATCATGCGGCAGCGGAACGAAGCGGTCAGCCCGGCCGCCCGTGCCGCGTCCTCGGTCACGATCAGTGTCACACCCTCGCGCTCGCGAAAGACCATCACGGGATCGAGGCCTGCCTGCCGGCTGATTCCAGGTGTGAGCGTAGCGAACACGTAGACGTCCGGCAGCAGTTCCGGCGTCATCGCCGCCAGCAGCTTTTTCAGATCAGTCTCGCCGGCCATTCGCTCGTCTCTCGCCCAGCCCTATCAATAGCCGTGACTGGTGGATGTCGATAGTCCGTCAAGGTGGAGGGACAGCGCCCCCCTCTGCCCTGCCGGGCATCTCCCCCGCAACCAGGGAGATCGGCGGTTTCGATGCTCCGCTCATTCATGGAACATTGCCGAAGCGGTCGAGCGTGTAATCTCCCCCCTTGCGGGGGAGATGGCCGGCAGGCCAGAGGGGGGTGTGAAGGATCGCCACGCAGCGGCTTTTGCTTGCTGCTACCCAAAAAGAATCCGCACCCTGTAGGATCGCCGCCCCATCGCTCGTCCTTGGTCCGAAGCCAGCAAACGGCTCGAACCGCTTAGGAGGGAACACCCGTGAGTATTTCTCAAACCATGCCCGTCTCATCGGGCGCCCTGTGGACCGGCCGCGTGCTCAGCGGCCTCATCATCCTGTTTATGATCTTCGACGGCGTCATCAAGCTGCCGCCGCTCGATGTCGTCACCCAGACCATGGTGCCGCTCGGCTGGCCGGCCGATGTCAATGTCGCGCGCACGCTCGGCATTATCGGGCTGATCTCGACCGCGCTCTATGCGCTGCCCCGCACCTCGGTGCTCGGCGCCATCCTGCTCACCGGCTATCTCGGCGGCGCCATCGCCACAAATATGCGCGTCGGCAGCCCGTTGTTTTCGCACACGCTGTTTAGCGTCTATCTCGGCATCATCCTGTGGGGCGGTCTCTATCTGCGCGACCCAAGCGTGCGCGCCCTGATCCCGTTCAGCCGTTAAGCGAGGAGAAAAACATGCTCAGCACCATTCTCATCCTCCTGGTCGTCATCATCGCCGCCGTGCTCATCTATGCGGCGACGAGGTCGAATGATTTCGTCACCGCCCGCACCGCCAGCATCAAGGCCGCGCCGGAAGCGATCTTTCCGCTGATCAACAATTTCAAGCACTGGCCGGAATGGTCACCCTACGAAAAGCTCGACCCGCTGATGAAGCGCACGCTGTCGGGCGCTGATGCCGGCAAGGGCGCCGCCTACGCCTGGGAAGGCAATGCCAAGGCCGGCAAGGGACGCATGGAGATCGTCAATTCCGTGCCATCCTCGCTGGTGTCGCTGAAGCTCGACTTCGAGAAGCCGTTCCGGGCCAGCAACAGCGTCGACTTCACCCTGAAGCCCTCGGGCGACACCACCGCAGTCACCTGGGCAATGCGCGGCAGCCGGCCCTTCATTGCCAAGCTGATGGGCCTGTTCATGAGTTTCGATACGCTGATCGGCAAGGATTTCGAGGCTGGCCTCGCCAATCTGAAAAAGGCAGCCGAAAGGTAGAAAAGCCTGGATTTTCAACAAGCTCGGCGGCGGTCGGCACGAATGTGACCGGCGCGGACACCGCGATCTCTCACGTCATCGGGATCAAATCAGCCGTCTGGGAGTTAGAGCCGTGGCGGCGAGGACGGCGATCCGCGTGAGAGAGGAACGATAATGAAAAGAGCGATGATCATTCTGGTACTGGCGACCGCACTGGGTGCGTGCTCGCAAACCGAAAAGGGTGCCGCGGTCGGCGGCCTCGGCGGCGCGGCGGTTGGCGCAGCTGTGGCAAATGATCCGGTTCAGGGCGCCGTCGTCGGCGGCGCCGTCGGCGCCGTGGCCGGCGCGCTGATCGGCCGTGCCAGCGAAAGCGGTCAATGTCGCTACCGCGGCCGCAACGGGCGCACCTACATCGCCAGCTGCCCCGACGGTTATTGAACACAGCCAGGTCCAACATCGGAAACCGGCGGCTATAGATCGCCGGTTTCGCTGTTGCCCAAGGCAGCTGGACCATGGCTGCCTGCGCTACAGCAATCCCCGGATATGCTCCCAAGCCAGGCGGCCCAGGCGTGTGTCGGCGTCGTCATTGCCGCCATGGGCGTGCAGCCCCGAGCGCGGCGTGTTTTCGCCCGGCAGCAGAATGCGGTGGCCGGCGTCGGGCACTGAGACGAGGCAGGTGGTCATTGCTGTGTCCTGGCGACGCCGAACGATCGACTGGGCAAAATCCAGCGATGGCCATAGCGCGTCGTCGCCGCCCGCAACCAGAACAATGTCGGCTGAAATAGCTTCGGCGGGAATGGCAGCCTTGGCCGCTGCGTCCTTGAAGGTTTGCAAGGCACGTAGGAAGAGCCCCCGGTAGGACACCAGACCATCGACATACTCAGCGTTCCAAGCGGGACTGCTTGGGACAAACGGCAAAGGAATCCCCTCGAGCGTCCACGACGATCGTTCCGGCCAGCTGACGCCGTCGCGGCCCGGCCCGATATTGCCCCAGACCACCGATGTCGGGCTGATCGCAACCACGAGGCCGATGCGTGGATCGTGAGCCGCCGCAAGCAGGGAGGCCTCGGCGCCTTTCGAGGTCCCGACATAGACGATGCGCCGGCATCCCATCTGGACAAGATAGTCGGTCGCCGCGAAAAACGTTTCGAGCGGGATCTCGCAAATGCCGGGCACCTGACCTTCGCCGCCAAACCATTGCAGCGCGAGAGCGGATGCTCGTTCCTTGGCAAAGAGCCGGGCGCGGGTGACGTCGATGCGGCCGCTCGATCCGCTGAGCACGACGACGCCTGTCGTGGCGCCGGCGCATCGCAACAGCGTTCCGGCTACGCCGCCGAAAAGGGTCTCTTCCGTGACGGTCCGCTCAGTCATCTTTCGTTCGAACGCATATGACATCGCCGCACATTAGCAAAACGGCGGGCACAGGCCCGCCGTTTTGTCGATGCGATGACGCGATGCTTATTCTGCGGTGGCGGCTTCCGCTTCGGCCGGGGCTGCAGCAGCGGCGGCAACGGCGGCGGCAGCGTCTTCCTGGGCCTTCTTCAGCAGAGAGGCGCGTTCCTGCGCCTTCTTGCCGGGCTCGGCCTTCTTCGGGTTGGAGCGGGCTTCGCGCTTGAGGAGGCCGGCCTCATCGAGGAAGCGCAGCACGCGGTCGGTCGGCTGGGCGCCGTGCGACAGCCAATGCTTGACGCGGTCGGCGTCGACCTTGACGCGCTCGCCGTCCTTGGGCAGCAGCGGGTTCCACGAGCCGATCGACTCGATGAACCGGCCGTCGCGCGGCGAACGGGCGTCGGCGATGACGACGTGGTAGTAAGGGCGCTTCTTCGAGCCCGCACGGGCCAGTCTGATCTTCAAGGGCATTTCATTTCTCCTAAAATTTCTGATCTCAGTGTTGGGTTAATGGCTTTGTCTGGTGCAGGTCGTTGTCCCAAAACCGCTGCGCACTTTTGGGCGACATGCACTTTGTTAGCCGGTTTTGCTTGCGCCGTTGGACGCGGCGATCTGCTCGTGATGGCGGATCACTTCGCGGACGACGAAGTTGAGGAATTTTTCCGCGAAATCGGGGTCGAGATGGGCGTCCTTCGCCAACTGGCGAAGGCGGGTGATCTGCTCCTGCTCGCGCGCCGGGTCGGCGGGCGGCAGGCCATGCTCGGCCTTGAGCACGCCGACCGCCTTGGTGCAGCGGAAGCGCTCGGCCAGCATATGAATGAGGGCGGCGTCGATGTTGTCGATCGAGGCGCGATAGCCGGCCAGGATGGTGCGTGCGTCGGCCATGTCTTTTTCTTCGTTCATAGCGTCCTCACTTCTTCTTTCCGAGGCCGGGCAGACCACCGCCGCCAAGGCCGGGAAGCTTCATGCCGCCGGGCAGACCGGGCAGGCCACCGCCGCTCGGGGCGGGCCGGCCCTTCATGCCGCCAAGACCGGGCATCTGCTTCTGCAAGGCTTCGAGCTGCTTGGGATCCATCTTGGAGAGGTCGGGCATGCCGCCACCCATCATGCCGCCGGGGCCACCCGGCATCATGCCGCCGAGGCCCATCTTGGAGGCAAGGCCGCCCATCATGCCGCGCATCAGGCCGCCGCCTTTGCCCTTGCCGCCCATCGCCTTCATCATGTCGGCCATGCCGCGATGCATTTTCAAGAGCTTGTTGATCTCGGCCGCATCCGTGCCTGAGCCGGCGGCGATGCGCTTCTTGCGCGAATGTTTCAGCATGTCCGGATTGGCGCGCTCGGCCTTGGTCATCGACGAGATGATGGCGAGTTGGCGGCCGAACATCTTGTCGTCGAGGCCGGCGGCCGCCATCTGGTCCTTCATTTTGCCCATGCCGGGCATCATGCCCATGATGCCGCCCATGCCGCCCATTTTCGACATCTGCTGAAGCTGGCCGGCAAGGTCGTTCAGGTCGAACTTGCCCGACTGCATCTTTTTGGCCATCGCCGCCGCCTGCTCGGCGTCGATGTTTTCGGCGGCCTTTTCGACCAGCGAGACGATGTCGCCCATGCCGAGGATGCGGTCTGCAATACGCTTGGGGTGGAATTCCTCCAGCCCGTCCATCTTTTCGCCGGTGCCGATCAGCTTGATCGGCTTGCCGGTGACGGCTCGCATCGAAAGCGCGGCACCGCCACGGCCATCGCCGTCCATGCGGGTCAGCACCAGGCCGGTGATGCCGACGCGCTCGTCGAAGCTTTTGGCAAGGTTGACGGCGTCCTGGCCGGTCAGCGAATCCGCGACCAGCAGGATTTCGTGCGGGCTCGACATCTTCTTGATGTCGGCCATCTCCACCATCAGCGGCTCATCGATATGGGTGCGGCCGGCGGTGTCGAGGATGACGACGTCATGACCGCCGAGCTTGGCTGCCTGGACGGCGCGCCTGGCGATGTCGACCGGGTTCTGGCCCGCAATGACAGGCAGGGTCGCGACTTTGACCTGCTCGCCGAGCTGGCGCAGCTGCTCTTGCGCCGCGGGCCGCCGCGTGTCGAGCGAGGCCATCAGAACCTTCTTGTTCTGGCGCTCGGTCAGGCGCTTGGCGATCTTGGCGGAGGTCGTCGTCTTGCCGGAGCCCTGCAGGCCGACCATCATGATGACGACCGGCGCCGGCGCATTGAGGTCGATGGCGACGCCCTCGGCGCCGAGCATGTCGACCAACTCGTCATGGACGATCTTGACGACCATCTGTCCGGGCTTGATCGACTTGACGACGGCGGCGCCGACGGCCTTCTCGCGCACCTTGTCGGTGAAGGAACGCACCACTTCCAGCGCAACGTCGGCTTCGAGCAGCGCACGGCGCACCTCGCGCAACGCCGCCGAGACATCAGCCTCCGACAGCGCGCCGCGGCCTGTCAGGCCGTTCAGGATGGAGCCAAGGCGCTCCTGAAGTGATTCAAACATTGGTCAACCCGCCGCGCGAGAGCGCCTTGGATTCATGGTGATCCCTGTCGGGCCGATGGCCCTCCACGCCTCTTGTGCGCTCCTGCAGCGATTCAAACATTCCGTTTCCTTTTCTCAGGCACCCCGATGGTGCCCGAGAGGTAGTGCGTTCGCGCCGCTCATCCAAGCAAAGCTCAAAACCAAAAAGCACCCGGGGGCGCTCAGCGCTGCCGGGTGTTGGCCTCCAGGATCTGTTTACAGCACCCACCTCAAAAGGTTTTGGCGTCCTGGTCGGCTTGCTCGGAGGGATACTCGTCGCGGATTTCGGGGCTGTAGACAGGAAATCGGCCGAAGAGTCAAGACAAGGGCGGCTTCCCGGTCTCTGGATCGGTCCCTGTTTAGTTCACCTTGCATCCCGAGGGTCGGCCGTAACCTTCAGCGGCGAGCGCGGGTGCAGAAGCAGCAGGATCGTCAGCAAGGTGCAGACGATACCGATGGCGGCGATGATGACGGCATCCGTCGTCGTCCAGTCCGGACCTTCCAGCGGCTTGGCGTTGAACAGGGCGAAGGAATTGTAGTTCTCCTGATGCGAGATCAGCAGGAAGCCGGTGAGATTGTTGCCGAGATGGGCGCCGAAGGCGGCGCCGAGACTGCCGGTGACATAAACCACCAGCGTCAACAGCAAGGCGAAGGCGGCGATCGAGGCCAGCACGCAGGCGTTGATGGCGGGGGTCGAGCCCGGGCTCCAATGCAAGGAGGTGAACAGCAAAGCGGGCAATAGCGCCCACACGTAAGGGCTCTCGAAGCGCCTGGCCAGGCCGCGCAGCAGATAGCCGCGAAACAGCATCTCCTCGGACGAGGTCTGCAGCAGGGTCAGCGCCACGATCGGGAGCAGGAACAGCAGCCAGGTCGACAGGTTGATCGTGCCGCGGGCGATTTCGGGCTGTAGCCAGTAGAGCAGGATTTCGGAAAGCGCCGATGTGATCAGCACCGCGACCAGGCCCTTGAGGAAGCCCGACAAGGACACGCGGCGGCTGGCGCCGAAAAGCGCCGAGAGCGGCTCGCCATGGACGAAACGCATGGCAAGCCAGAGGCCGAGCCAGATGCCGGTAAACGAAGTGAGTGCGGTGAGTATGCCGATGGGCGAGGCCAGAAAGCCCTGAAGCGGCCCGCGCGGATCGTCCGGCAATACATGCCAGACGATCGCGACATAGGTGCCGCCAAGCACCACAACCAGGGTGATCGCCACCCAGAACAGGACGACGACTGCCGTTCCAATTATCAGCCGCGGCAGGTTCGTCTTTTCGGTGGCCGTGTTGCTATAGCGCTCGAAGGCGGCTGGATCTGATATCACGCGAATTCCTCTGCCGAACGCATCGGGTCGCATGATCTAGGGGATCGTCGGCTCTCGCGCAATTGCTGCTGTTCAGCGACCCTTTTGCCGCCCTCAGCCTCGGCAGGAGGGCGGCACGAGTTCACTTGTCATTCTTTCCAGGCAAAATCAGCGCACGACGTACATGATGCGCCGTGTCTGCGGGTCGACCAGCGCCTGCTGGCCATTCACATAGACGTAGCGGTAGCGGTAGTCGGGGATTTCGCGCAGTTCGACCGTGTCGGGCAAGGTGGCACCGGTCACCACCTCGCCCTCGAGATAGACAGGATCGAGCCGGTGCGTGCTGACATAGGTGCCGACTTCCGCCGGTGGCCTGTCGATGGCGTCGACGGGGCCGTCGTCGGACAGAATCGCACCGGTATAGGTATCGGGATAATCATCCTGCGGCGGTGTAACCACGGTGATGGCGGCGTTGGCGGGGCGGCGTGTCAGAACGACCCGGTTGCCGCCGAAATCGGCCGTGACATAGTCGGAATAGACCCAGCCCTGGCCTCCGGCTTCGGCAATGGTGCACCATTTGCTGTTTTCGATGCAGCCATTGAGCGTCGCCGACTGGCCGGCGGCGAGCACGCCGATCACAGGATATTGCGGGCCGGGGCCGGCGCGCACATTAAGATCGGTGACGGCCGAGACGGCGGTATCGGCGAGTGCCGCACCCGACATCGCGACAAGCGCCCCGGCGACGGCCGGAAACAATATGCGTCTCATGGTTTCTCTCCCTTTCATGGTCCCTCGCGACACCAAACGAAACCAGAACGCATGCGTTCCGGCTAAAATACCGACGCCAGCTCACGATTTGTTCCGGTTTCTTTCGGCAAACCGGTCAAAAGCTCATGCACGAAGCTGAGTTTCTGCGCCGTCACGTCCGAAATGACGAAGGGATAAAGGTCGGGCAGGCCCATGCAGCGGTTGATCGAGTTGGAGGCTTCCGAGAGTACCAGCCAGCGGGCGAGAATCTTTTCGAACGGCTCGGGCACGGCGTCAGGTTCCGCGGGCGCCGCCTGCAACCGGCCGCCGGTGTCGCCTTGCGGCAGCACATTGGTCTCCATCGTCTCAAGCTGGCCGAGTGGAAAATTCAGCGCGTGCACCATCTCCAGCGTGTCGGTGATGTGGAGATGGTGCGCCCAGGTCTCGGCCCAGTCTTCCCATGGATGCGACGTCGCATAGGCGGAGATGTGGTTCTGCTGCCAGTCGGGCGCAGCGCCATTGGCGTAATAGGCCTTCAGCGCCTGCTCGTAGTCGGGGCGTTCGTCGCCGAACAGCGCCCGGAAGGCATCGAGCCGTTGCGGCTCGTCGCGGATCAGCCGGTCCCAGTAGTAATGGCCAAGCTCATGACGGAAATGACCGAGCAGCGTGCGGTAATTTTCGCCCATCTCGACGCGACGCCGCTCGCGCTCGGCCGAGTCCGCCTCGGCGACGTTGAGCGTGATCAGGCCGTTGTCGTGGCCGGTAAGGATGCGTTCGCCGCCGGGACCGCCGCCGATCGGATCGGCAATGAAGTCGAAGGCGAGGCCGATTTCGTCGCCGTGCTTGTGCTTGGGCACGACCGGAAGGCCGAAGGCGAGCAGCGAATAGACGGCGCGCTTCTTGGCCGCCTCGACGCGAATCCAGCGGCGGCGGTTGCCGTCGACGGAGAGGTCGGGGATCAGCTGGTTCAGCACGCAGGCGCGGCAGTAGGTATGACCCGGTTCGGCCATCCAGTTGCAGGCGCATTCATCCGCATTGGTGCAGTGGAAGATGCCGTCGACGTCAGACAAGGCAAAGCGCGCATGCTCGGGATCGTAAAGCACGAGACTCCCGCAATTCAGGCACTGCGCATTCTCGAAGTAGAGGCGGTGGCCGCAATGCGGGCAGTCGAACAGTTTCATGTCGATCTCGATGCGTCAGGCGTTGGCGTATGGCGTCAGAGGAGGAATATGGTGCGGAGCGGCGCCTCGCCCAAACGCCCGCCACGGGCCGCCGTTCCATGCCCCCGTCACCTCTTTTTACCCGAGCAGCGAATTCGCCTGCCCGGCACCGGGCGTTTCGGCCACAATAAGCACTTGATCGTAAGCAAATTCCGCTGCATTGGCCAGGGTAGCGCCGGGGGTACGGTGACAATGGCGCGTTTCGCTGGCAAGTTCGCAACCGGGACGTGATTCAGGCAATCAGGAGAAAAAGCATGGCATTGCTTGCCAAGGGAAAGATTATTGCTGCCGCGGTGGTCGCGGTACTTGCGCTGGCGACGGGCGCGCAGGCGGCGGCCAGCTGCGGCAAGACCGGCGCGGGCTTCGAGGCGTGGAAGCAGGACTTTGCCGCGCAGGCCAGGTCCGAAGGTGTCGGCGGGAAGGGTCTGGCTGCTCTGGCCGGTGCCAGCTACGCGACAAAGACAATCTCCGTCGACCGCGCCATCCACAAGGCGTTCAGCGGTTCGGTGGACGCCTTCATGAAGCGTCGTGGCGGAGCTGCGATCATTTCCAGGGGCCGTGCGCTGAAGAAGTCGAATGCAGCGATGTTCGACAGGATCGAGAGCAATTACGGGGTGTCGCCGGGCGTGTTGCTGGCCATCTGGGGCATGGAAACCGGCTTCGGAGCCTCCCTGGGCAACCAGAACACGGTCTCCGCCATTCTGACGCTTGCCTATGATTGCCGTCGCCCGGGCTTCTTTTACCCGCATGCCATTGCGGCGCTGAAGCTGGTCGATCGCGGCGCGCTGAGCGCCTCGTCGGTCGGCGCTGCGCATGGCGAGATCGGCCATACGCAGTTCCTGCCCGGCAATGTCCTGAAGTATGGCGTCGGCAACGGAAATCTGCGCGACAAGGCGACGGCCTTGGCTTCGACGGCCAACTTTCTCAAGGCTCATGGCTGGCGGGCGGGTGCGAGCGCGAGTGCGAATATGGGGGCCATCGCCGGCTGGAATTCCGCCAGCGTCTACCAGCAGGCCATCGCCCAGATCGCCGACGCGATCGACGGCGGCTGATAGAAATATCCAGATCGAAGAACGGAAAGCCCGGCCATGCGCCGGGCTTTTCTGCAAGGACTGGAGCTTTTGGCGTTCAAACCGTTCAGCAGCCGAGCGGCTACCCGCCTTTTATGACCTTCCAGATGTCCGTGGACTGGTCGAACTGGAGGCGGTTTATGTCGGAGAAGGTCAGCCGGCCGGTCTTCATGGCATCGACAAGGCGGCGGCACAGCAGTGGCGGCATGCGCTCCAGGGAAACGCCCATAAAAGCGGCGATCTCGTGTTTGGCCGATATATTCGATATGGCCACCTTGCTGACGCAGCGATCGAATGCCGCCTCGGGATCCTGTCTCACTTGCTCCTGCCCAGTCTGGCAACCGGCCAGCATGACGACCATTGCAGGCAGGGCCACAAACCACGGCTTCATTGTCAGCTGCCCCCATCGATTGTGAGGAGGCTAGATAAGGGCCCGAAAAGATCAAGCAGGAAAAGCACTGAGTTCTTTGCCGCCGCTCTATTTCTTTGTTTTTACGCAGTTACGGACGAAGTCGGGCATGCTCTTTCTCGAATTGCTCGATCGTTGGCGCAAATGCCGGCTGAGCGCCTGGGCTCTCAATAATGTGCGTAGCCGCTCAACGGGCACTTCTGGGAAATAGGAACCTCGAAGGCGCCTTCAGTACCTTTGCAGCTCCGGAATTTGGAGTTGCGCAGCACCGGCGCGGCCCTGGCAGCCGCCTTTGACTTGCCCTTGATGACCAGCCATATCTCGGTCGGCAGGTCTAGCTGCACTCTGTTCAAATCGGAGTAGCTGATCCGCCCGCTGCGTACGCCTTCGGTGATACGCTGGCAGAACAGGGCCGGCATGCGCTCCTGCGAGACGCCCATGAAAGAGGCGATTTCGTGCTTGAACGTGATGCTCCACAAATGGACTGCGGAGATGCACCCGTCCTGCTCGCGTTTCGCGGCCGCCTGCGAGGACTGGCATCCGGTAAAGACGATGGCCGCCGCAAGCATGAGAAAAATGGCGTTTTTCACGATCGGAATCCCTCGTCCCGCGAAGGAATTTAGATGAGGCTTTTAAAAGGTCAAACGGAAACCATGTCAGCCAGCTTGGCCTCTTATATTAGAGGTATCAAATAAAAACCCTGTGTGACCACCGGGTTTTCCTGGAACACTAGTTTGGTTCACCCTTGCGGCTCCTTGCCGCCAGCGTCCTCAGCCGCAGCGCATTGAGGCGGATGAAGCCGGCGGCGTCCTTCTGGTCGTAGGCGCCGCGGTCATCCTCGAAGGTGACCAGCGCGTCGGAATAGAGCGTCTTCTTGGATTTGCGGCCGGTGACCATGACATTGCCCTTGTAGAGTTTCAGGCGCACCGTGCCTTCGACGTCTTCCTGGCTCTTGTCGATCATCGCCTGGAGCATCAGCCGCTCGGGCGAGAACCAGAAGCCGTTGTAGATCAGCTCGGCGTAGCGCGGCATGAACTCGTCCTTGAGGTGGCCGGCGCCGCGGTCGAGCGTGATCGATTCGATGGCGCGGTGGGCGACGATCAGGATGGTGCCGCCGGGGGTCTCGTAGACGCCGCGCGATTTCATGCCGACGAAGCGGTTCTCGACCAGATCGAGCCGGCCGATGCCATTGTCGCGGCCAAGATCGTTAAGCGCCGTCAGAATGGCGGCCGGCGACAGCTTCTTGCCGTTCAGTGCAATCGGATCGCCCTTCAAAAATTCGATCTCGATCTCGGTGACCTTGTCCGGCGCCTCCATCGGCGAGACGGTGCGCTGATGGACGAATTCCGGCGGCTCGCTCCACGGGTCTTCCAGCACCTTGCCCTCGGAAGAGGAGTGCAGAAGGTTGGCGTCGACCGAGAACGGCGCCTCCCCCCGCTTGTCCTTGGCCACCGGGATCTGGTGCTGCTCGGCGAAGTTGATCAGGTCGGTGCGCGACTTGAACGACCAGTCGCGCCACGGCGCGATGACCTTGATGTCGGGATTCAGCGCATAGGCCGACAGCTCGAAACGCACCTGGTCGTTGCCCTTGCCGGTGGCGCCGTGCGCAATGGCATCGGCCCCGGTCTCCCTGGCGATCTCGACCAGGTGTTTGGAGATCAGCGGCCGGGCGATCGAGGTGCCGAGCAGGTAGGTGCCTTCATAGACGGCATTGGCGCGAAACATCGGGAAGACGAAGTCGGCGACGAATTCCTCGCGCACATCGACGACGCGGATATCCTTGATGCCCATCATCTCGGCCTTCTTGCGCGCCGGCTCCAGCTCGCCGCCCTGGCCGAGATCGGCGGTGAAGGTGACGACTTCGGCGCCGAGCTCGGTCTGCAGCCATTTCAGGATGATGGAGGTGTCGAGACCGCCGGAATAGGCGAGCACGACCTTCTTGACGTCTTTTGTCTTGGGCATTGCTGAGGACATTTTGGCGGTTCCGCGCGATGAGTTTCGCGGGCGAGGTATCACGGCATTTCCGGCCAGCGCAAGGGATGAACGGGCGCCGGCCGCCGCAGCCGCTGGACCAGATGCCACGCCAGTCAGTTGCTGGCGTGAGCGGGGAGGCTGCGTTATAGACCGACGATCATTCGCCAGGGCCCACCGATGTCCTTCATTCCCGACCCACCACGCTGATCCAGTTCGCCATCGCCACCATGATCCTGGCGATCACGCCGGGGCCGGATATGACGCTGTTCGTCTCGCGGACACTGAGCCAGGGCCGCGCCGCCGGCTTTGCCTCGCTGGCGGGTGCTCTGTTCGGAACGCTGATCCACACAACTTTGGTGGCGGTCGGCATCTCGGCGCTGATCGTCGCCTCGCCAATGGCCTTCCTCGTGCTGAAAATTTTCGGCGCCGCCTATCTGGTGTTCCTGGCCTGGCAGGCGATCACCAAGGGCTCGGCGTTTTCACCGCAGAAGAAGAACGGGCCGCAAATTTCGCTGTTCCGCAGCTGGGCCGCCGGGCTTGGCGTCAATCTGCTCAACCCGAAGATCATCCTGTTCTTCATGACGTTTCTGCCGCAGTTCGTCTCCGCTCACGATCCGAACGCGCCGGGAAAACTGTTCTTCCTCGGCCTCATGTTCATCGTGCTGTCGATCCCGATGACAGCGCCGATGGTGTTTGCCGCGGAAAGGTTTTCGGCGGCGATGAAGGCCAGCCCGCGCGTAACGCGGGTCGTCGACTATCTCTTTGCCGGTGTGTTTTCGGCCTTCGCGCTCAAGATCCTGACCGCTCAGGCGAAGTAGCGGCCTGCCACCAGCTTCCGGCCCAGCGGCCGGCGCTTAGCCAGTAGAAGATGCCGCCGACCATGCCGCAGCCGATCACCGCGGCGATGGCGCGCGGTTCGGTGACGTCGAAATCCACGTTCTGATGGACGAAGCCGAGGAAGGCCGCGGCCACGAAGCCGCCCGCGAGTGCATAGAACAGCCAGTCGCGGCGGCTGAGGACCTCGGAGATCAGGATTGCGACCACCGCCGGTATGAAAGCGAAATAGGCGACAAACAGCGCCACGAACGGGATCGAAAAATACAGCGCCGCGGCCGCCGCTGGGTGCGCATCGTCCGGCATATAACCGACGGAAGCCAGGAACAGCACGTTGAGAAAGGCGCTCGCCGCCAATGAGGCGACGACATAGCCGAACAGGATGACAGCGAAACGGAGGATATAGGCGAAGAGGCGGCTCACGCCTCGCCATGCCCCGCAATCATCATGGCTTCCAGCGCCAGGCGGTCGACCTTGCGCATGCGTTCGGAGTCGGATTTGAGCTGCCCGCAGGCGGCCAGGATGTCGCGGCCGCGCGGCGTGCGGATCGGCGAGGCATAGCCGGCATTGTTGATGTAGTCGGCAAACTTCTCGATCGTCTCCCAGTCCGAGCACTGATAGTTGGTGCCCGGCCACGGGTTGAACGGGATCAGATTGATCTTGGCTGGAATGCCTTTGAGCAGCTTGATCAGCCCCTTGGCGTCCTCGATGGAATCGTTGACGTCCTTCAGCATCACATATTCGAAGGTGATGCGCTTGGCGTTGGACAGGCCGGGATAGGCGCGGCAGGCCTCGATCAGTTCCTTCAGCGGATACTTCTTGTTGATCGGCACAAGCAGGTCGCGCAAATCGTCATTGGTGGCGTGCAGCGAGATCGCCAGCATGACCCCGATCTCCTCGCCGGTGCGGAAGATCTCGGGCACCACGCCGGAGGTCGAGAGCGTAATGCGGCGCTTCGACAGCGACAGTCCGTCGCCGTCGGAGGCAATCAGCAGCGCCTTCTTCACCGCCTCGAAATTGTAGAGCGGCTCGCCCATGCCCATCATGACGACGTTGGAGACTTTTCTGCCCTCGGCAGGGACGATGGCGCCGTCGGGTGTGTCGCGGTCGGGGAAATCGCCGAGCCGGTCGCGGGCGGTGAGCAATTGCGCCAGGATCTCTTCCGCCGTCAAATTGCGCACCAGCTTCTGTGTGCCGGTGTGGCAGAACGAGCAGGTCAGCGTGCAGCCGACCTGCGATGAGATGCATAGCGTGCCGCGGCCTTCTTCGGGGATGTAGACGGTCTCGATCTCGACGGGACGGCCGGCGCCGCGCGGCGGAAAGCGGAACAGCCACTTGCGCGTGCCGTCGGAGGAAATCTGCTCCTCGACGATTTCGGGCCTGGCGATGGTGAAATGCTTGTCCAGTTCGGCGCGCAGATCTTTGGAGATGTTGAACATGCCGGCAAAGTCGGAGACGCCGCGCACATACATCCAGTGCCAGAGCTGTTGGGCGCGCATTTTCGCCTGGCGCTCGGGCACGATGCCGGCACTGATGAGGGCGTCACCGAGCTCGGCCCGCGTCAGGCCGATCAGCGACGGCTTCTCGGGCGTGGCGCGGGCGCGCAACGCATCGCGTGCGCCCTCAGTGGTGAGATCGAAGGAAAGGGTCATATCAGCGCCAATATAAGCGAATTGCGGCCGATTTCATCCATCGTGCCGAAAAGAAGCGCGGCGCATAGCACAGGTTGCGGCGAGAGTCATGCGGCGGGAACCGCGCTAGCCTACTTGCACTTGGCGATCGACGTCAGCGCGGCCGAGATGCCTTTCAGCGAAAACACATAGGTCGTCGGATTGCCGCGGCCAGACTTCGCCGAGACCTTCATGTCGGTGCCGGTTTTCATGGCGGCGATCAGCACCGGCTCTTCGGCGGCGTTCTCGACCCAGGCCGACTTGCCGCGGGTGAACATCGAGAACGTCTTCTTGTCGATGGTGACGGTGGCCTTGGAGCCTTCCTGGAATGTGTAGCCGGCGATGAATTGCGGCTCGTAGGACACTTGCTGGCCCGGCCGCTGGCTGACGAAGAAGAACATGTCGCCGTGATCGAGCGTCGGCGGCTGCTTGTCGGTCGGCACGGTGAGCACATAGCAGACCTTGCCGCCCTGCGCCTGGTAGCTGTAGGTGCCCCAGGCATTGTGCTGGCCGATCTTGGTCGCCTGCTGCGCCAGCGCCGGCGCGGCAAAGGCCACCAGGACCAGGCTCGAGACTAGTGCAATCAATCCGCGCATCGCTTTTCCCGTATTCCAAATGGTGCGGGGCAGGCCGGCTTGGCGTCCTGCCCGTCGCTTCATTTTGATTTAATCTGGGTTACCAAACGGTGAATTTCCCTTGGAAAAGGACATTCACCCATGGAAACCACCGCCATTTCCGCGCCGCTTCTTGAAAAAACGGCTTTCGCAATGTCCCTGCGGCGACTTGGAGGCCACGAAAGCGGCAAGAGTTTGACTTTTCGAACGGCCGCAGCGGAACCCGAAGCCAAGCCGCTATCGTCCTGTTTGAGCGGAGGATTTCTTCTGAACCCAGTTGCCAACGCGACGCCGATTCAGCTCTTGTCGGCGATCGCCTCCTTGGCGGCCTTGCGGTGCGCAGGGGTGATATGGGCGCTTACCGCGGAGATCGCGGCGGTCAGCACGGCAATGTCGTCGGTGAAGCCGAGGCCGAAGACGAAATCGGGTATGACATCGACCGGCAGCACGAAATAGCCAAGCGCTGCCAGCAATATGCCCTTGGCACGCAAAGGCGTCTTCCTGTCGAGCGCGCAATAATAGCCGGCGACGACCTCTTCCATGAACGGAATCTGCCGGGCGGCCTTCTTGGCCGTGCGCCAGAATTTGGCGCGCACTTCACTCTCGTCGCCGAGCTTGCTGCCGAAGCCGAAGAAATCAAAACCGGGCTGCTGCGCCATCAATCCTCTCCTTGCCGGCCGTCGCGCTACGCGTTTCGCGCGGCCGCCACGGAAAATGTGGTGAAAGTCCCGGTCCACTGCAAGAGGATGGCGCCGATTTGGCGTTGCCGCCCCAGCGTTCAGCCGCCTGCATACCCATTCATCTTCTTGGCCAGCGCGATGTCGAGCGCGGTGACACCGCCGGCATCATGGGTGTTGAGCGTCACGTCGACAGTCTTGTAGACGTTCGACCAGTCGGGATGATGGTCCATCTTCTCGGCGGCCAGCGCGACGCGGGTCATGAAGGCGAAGGCTTCGGAAAAATTCTTGAAGACAAAGCTGCGCTTGATGGAGGCGCCATCGGCTGCCTGCGACCAGCCAGGCAGTTCGGCCAGTGCGGCGGCGATGGCGTCCTTGCTGAGTTTCTCTCTCTTCATGATGATTTCCCATGCTATCAAAGATATCGACCCTCACCATAATGCAAGTCGCCCAAAAGTCCTTTGCGTTTTGGGCTTCCAAATGCACGAACGGCGCATATCGAATGAGCGTAAAGCCGATAAATTCCATACTCTTCGTCTGCCTCGGCAACATCTGCCGTTCACCCCTGGCCGAAGGCGTGTTTCGCGCCGTGCTGGCGGAGCGCGGCCGCGACATGGTGCTGGACGATATCGTGCTGGACTCTGCGGCGACCGGCGGCTGGAACCTCGGCGAAGCGCCCGACCCGCGCTCGATCGCGATTGCGGCCGGCCACGGCATCGACATATCAGGGCAGCGGGCACGCAAGGTCAGGCCGGGGGATTTTTCGCGCTTCGACCTGATCCTCGGCATGGATCGGCAGAATGTCCGCGACCTCAAGGCGTTGGCGCCGGCCGGTGCGCGCGAACGTATTCATCTCTTGGCAGAGTTTGCGCAGGGCAAAACCCGCGACGTGCCGGATCCCTATTATGACGGGGCCGAAGCGTTCGCTTCGGTCTACCGCATGATCCGCGAAGCGTCGGAGGCGCTGGCGACGAGATTGGTGGCGCGGGCGTCGACGCCGGAGAGCGGCCACGCCTCCTCGACAATGTAGGGACCGCCGCCGACCGAATCGCGCGACGACATCAGCACGAAGCGGCCGACGCGAAACGGTAGCGTCGCAAAATTGCCGCGCGCCGACAGGTACTGGGCGACGTCGAGCGGGCTCGAATTGCGCAAGCGTGCCAGCGTAACATGCGGGGTGAACTTGCGCGGGTCGGCGGGCAGGCCGAGCCGCTGGCAGATGCGGTCGATTTCGCCTTGCAGCGCCGAAAGGTCGGGCGAGGCGAAGACGCCGGCCCAGACGGCGTGCGGCTTCTTCTGGCCGAAAGCGCCAACTCCGGACAGGGTGAGCGAGAAGGATGGGCGGTGCACCCGGTCGAGTGCGTTGGCGATTTCGTCGGCGATATGGCCTTCGACGTCGCCGATGAAGCGCAGCGTCAGATGGTAGTTTTCGACATCGATCCAGCGGGCTCCGGGCAGGCCGCCCCTGAGCAGGGACAGCGAAAGAGCGGCGTCACGGGGTATTTCGAGGGCGGTGAAAAGACGCGGCATGGTGAGCCTCCCTTCCTCGAATCGAACTGTGCCCCCTAGCGAATCATCGATAGTCAAACGGGGCAAGTGGTTTGTTGGTTGCAGGCATTTTTACGAACAGGCGCCTCCAAGCGATGAATGAGCACTATTGCCGTGCCGCCTCGGCGCTTGCATTACCCAGATGCTGCATATGCTCTTCGAGCGCAGCATGGATGACTCGGGTCATCGGCAGCCCGGTCTTTTGTTTCAAAGTTCGCGCGAGGCGAACGCCGCGTTATTCTCGTCAGGCCGGCGTTCAACCGCCACCCTCAACTGCCGCAATCGCCTTCTCCACGGCGGGCATGATGCGCTCGACCATCGCTGCGACGCCCTTCGGATTGGGATGCAGGCCATCCTCCAACTGCAGGCCGGACTGCCCGGCGACGCCATCGAGAAAAAACGGATAGAGCGGCACATCGTATTTCGCGGCCAGCTTTGGATAGATCGCATCGAAGGCGTTCTGGTAGTCGGCGCCGAGATTGGGAGCGGCGCGCATGCCGGCCAAAAGCACCGCGATCTTGCGCGCTTTCAGCTTCGCCAGCATGTCGTCCAGGTTCTTTTCCGTGATGCTGGGCGAGACGCCGCGCAGCATGTCGTTGGCGCCGAGTTCGAGGATAACCAGCCTTGTCCCATCCGGCACCGACCAGTCAAGCCGCGCCAAGCCGCCGCTCGAGGTGTCGCCTGAAACGCCGGCGTTGGCTACGGTGACGTCATGGCCTTTGGCGCGCAGCGCAGCTTGCAATTTGTCGGTAAAGCCATCGCCAGGCCCGAGGCCGAAACCGGCCATCAGGCTGTCGCCGAAGCCGACGATGGTGAACGTCTCGGCGCGCACGGACGAAATGGCGCCGCAAAGGGTGACGAAAAGGACGAGCCCTGCGGCATTCAAGCGTTTGAAAGATATCTTGCGTTTGAAAGACATGTGGCAGGCCCCATATACCCGAGGAATTCTTCCGGCGTCGGCTTCCGGCAAGCAGAGCCTTCATCCTGATATAGGACGCTTTAATTGTGACAGAAGCCGTCATCGCGCTGAAAGACATATCCCTGACCCTGGGCCAAGGGGCTTCGTCGGTGCATGTGCTGAAAGGCGTCAGCCTTGACGTGACGCGCGGCGAGGCGACCGGCATTGTCGGCCCTTCGGGTTCCGGCAAGTCGACCTTGCTGATGGTGCTTGCCGGGCTGGAGCAGGTCGATTCGGGGACGGTGCGGATCGCCGGCGAATTGCTGAACGGCAAAAGCGAGGACCAGATCGCATCGTTTCGGGGCCGAAACATCGGCATCGTCTTCCAGTCGTTCCATCTCATTCCCAACATGACGGCGCTCGAAAATGTCGCGGTGCCGCTGGAACTGGCCGGCCATGCCGATCCGTTCGGCGTCGCCGCGCGCGAGCTGGCAGCGGTGGGCTTGAGCGACCGCGTCACCCACTATCCGGGCGAGCTGTCCGGCGGCGAACAGCAGCGCGTGGCGATCGCCCGCGCGCTGGCGCCGTCGCCGCGCATTCTCATCGCCGACGAGCCGACCGGCAATCTCGACCAGGCGACGGGGCGGCAGGTTGCCGACCTTTTGTTCGCCAAGGCGGCCGAGCGCGGCATGACCTTGTTGCTGGTCACGCACGATCCGGCCCTTGCGGCGCGCTGCTCGCGCCAGGTCTCGATGCGCTCGGGCCGCATCGAGGATGCGCCGGTAGCGCAGGTCAAGGTGCCGGCCTGATGCCACTGTCGCAGACGCTGAAGCTCGCGTTCCGCTTCTCGCTGCGCGAGATGCGCGGCGGGTTGTCGGGTTTCCTGATCTTCCTTGCCTGCATTGCGCTCGGCGTCGCTGCAATCGGCGGGGTCAATTCGGTGGCGCAGGCGATCACCGCAGGCGTTGCAGACCAGGGCCAGACGCTGCTTGGCGGCGACTTGCGCTTCCAGCTCAACCAGCGCGATGCGACGCCAGCCGAAAGCACCTTCCTCGACCGCCTCGGCACTGTGTCGCACAGCGCCAATATGCGCTCGATGGCGCGGCTGGAAGAAGGCTCCGACCAGGCGCTGGTCGAGGCCAAGGCCGTCGACGACGCCTATCCGCTCTATGGCGCGATCGAGACCGCGCCGCAGCTTGGCAGAAAGGATTTGTTCGGCGAGAAATCAGGCGTCTTTGGCGCCGCCGCGCCCGACCTGTTGTTCGACCGGCTGAATGTGGAGATCGGTGACCGGCTGAAGGTCGGCAGCGCGACATTCGAATTGCGGGCCAGGCTGGTGAGCGAACCGGATGCGGTGTCGGACGGTTTCGGCTTCGCGCCGCGGCTGATGGTCTCGACCGCGGGGCTTGCCGCCTCTGGGCTGATCCAGCCAGGCAGCCTGGTCGAGAATGCCTACAAGGTTCGGCTGCCGGCCGGCGCCAGCGAGGCCGATCTCAAGGCCATCCAGGATCGGGCGGCGAGCGATTTCCCCGAAGCCGGCTGGTCGATCCGCACCCGCTCGAACGCCGCGCCGGCGCTGTCCTCCAACATCGAGCGCTTCTCGCAATTTCTGACGCTGGTCGGGCTGACGGCGCTGGTCGTCGGCGGCGTCGGCGTTGCCAATGCGGTGCGCGCCTATCTCGACGGCAAGCGCGGCGTCATCGCCACCTTCAAGAGCCTTGGCGCCTCGGGCGGCTTCGTCTTCACCGTCTATCTCGTGCAGATCCTGATGATCGCCGGCCTCGGCATCGCGCTTGGCCTCATCCTCGGCGCCGCCATGCCGTTTGCTGCCAGCGCTGCGCTCCAGTCGGTCATTCCGGTGCCGGCTAAAGGCGGCTTCTATCCCGTTGCGCTGGCTCTTGCCGCGCTGTTCGGGCTGCTGGTGACGCTTGCCTTCGCGCTGTTGCCGCTCGGCCGCGCCCGCGATGTGCCGGCGACCGCGCTGTTTCGCGAAATGGGTTTTGAGGGCCGCGGCTTTCCACGCCTGCCCTATCTTGCCACGGCGGTCGGCATCGCGCTCGCTTTGGCGGCTTTGGCCATCCTGTTTTCCGGCGACCGGCGCATCGCCACGATCTTCGTCGGCGCGACGGTCTTTGCTTTTCTGGTGTTGCGCCTGGTCGGTGCGGTGGTGCAGTGGGTGGCGCGCAAAAGCCCGCATGCGCGCTCGGTCGCGCTTCGGCTCGCCATCGGCAACATCCACCGGCCCGGCGCGCTGACGCCGTCCGTCGTGCTGTCGCTGGGCCTCGGCCTGACGCTTTTGGTGACGCTGGCGCTGATCGACGGCAATCTCAGGCAGCAGATCTCCGGCAGTCTGCCGGAACGGGCGCCGAATTTCTTCTTCGTCGACATCCAGAATAGCGAGGTCGATGCCTTCTCGACATTGATCGGCAAAGAGGCGCCGAAGGGAACGCTGGTCAAGGTGCCGATGCTGCGCGGCCGGGTGATGGCTCTGAACGGCGTTAGTGTCGACAAGGCCAATGTGCCATCGGAAGGCGCCTGGGTGCTGCGCGGCGATCGCGGCCTGACCTACGACGCCAAACAGCCGGCCAATGCGACACTGACCGAGGGCAGCTGGTGGCCGGAGAATTACAGCGGCGAACCGCTGGTTTCGTTCTCCAACGATGAAGGCAAGGCGCTCGGCCTGAAGCTTGGCGATACCGTCACCGTCAATGTGCTCGGACGCAATGTGACGGCCAGGATCGCCAATTTCCGCGAGGTGCAATGGGAGACGATGGGCATCAACTTCGTCATGGTGTTCTCGCCCAACACTTTTGCCGGCGCCCCGCATGGCTGGCTGGCGACGCTGACCGAAAAGGATGCCACGGCAGCAGAGGATGCCCGCCTGCTGAACGCCGTCACCCGCGCCTTCCCGGCGGTGACGACAGTTCGGGTCAAGGACGCGCTCGATGTCGTCAACCGGCTGGTCGGCCAGCTCGGCACGGCGATCCGGGCCGCGGCCGGCGTTGCCTTGATCGCTTCGGTGCTGGTGCTTGCCGGCGCGCTCGCCGCGGGAAATCGCGCCCGCATCCACGATGCCGTGGTGCTGAAGACGCTGGGCGCCACGAGGCGCACGCTTATCGCGGCGTTTTCGCTGGAATACATGCTGATCGGCCTGGCCACCGCGGTGTTCGCGTTGGCTGCCGGCGGCGTCTCCGCCTGGTACATCGTTGCCCGCATCATGACACTGCCGTCGCATTTCATGCCGGAGGTGGCAGTGGCGACCTTGGTGTTTGCGCTGGTGATCACGGTCGGCATCGGCCTTGCCGGCACCTGGCGGGTGCTCGGCCACAGGGCGGCGCCGGTGCTGCGCAACCTCTAGGCCCCAAGCGGCAAGGTTGGCCGAATCTGCCGTTTCCGATTAAATCTTGGTAATGTGCAGTCATGGAAGCCCAAGAAAACCGGCTTCCTGCGATTCACCAAGCTTGCAGCCTGTTACGGTCTTGTTCTTGACGTCAAGAACCATCATATTTCGCCACAGGCATGCTGGAGCCCCGCCAGCGGCGCCCAGGTCCGAAAGGGCCTGACACCGTACGGGGCAGAAGCAACAGAGGATTCCAATGGCTGAGCCCATTCGCAACTACCAGACTTCGGCCGTGCCGGGCGCGCGCGCCGACATTGACCAAGGCCTGCGCACTTACATGCTCAAGGTCTACAATTTGATGGGGCTTGGCCTCCTCATCACCGGCGTCGCCGCCTGGGGCGCTTTCCAGCTCGCCGTCACCGGCGACGGACAGCTGACCGCTTTCGGCACGCTGATCTATGCCAGCGCCTTCCGCTGGGTGGTCATCCTGGCTCCACTCGCCGCCGTCTTCTTCCTGTCGTTCAGGATCCAGTCGATGAGCGTGGCCGCGGCGCAAACCACCTTCTGGGTCTATTCGGGCCTGGTCGGCCTGTCGCTGTCGACCATCTTCCTGGTCTACACCGGCGCGTCGATCACCCAGACGTTCTTCGCCACGGCGGCCGCCTTCGGCGCGCTGTCGCTCTACGGCTACACGACCAAGCGCGACCTTTCGGCCTTCGGCTCGTTCCTGGTCATGGGCGTGGTCGGCCTGGTGATCGCCATGCTGATCAACATTTTCCTGCAGTCGTCGGCGCTCGGCTTCGCCATCTCGGCGATCGGCGTGCTGATCTTCGCCGGGCTCACCGCCTATGACACGCAGACCATCAAGGAAATGTACTACGAAGGCGATCAGGCCGACGTTGCCGGCCGCAAGGCGATCATGGGCGCGTTGAGGCTATATCTCGACTTCATCAACCTGTTCATGTTCCTGCTGCAGTTCATGGGCGATCGCCGCTAGGCGGTCTTCCCATCAGGCAACTGGACCAGCTGATATCAAGAGGGCGGCCAACGGCCGCCCTTTTCTTTTGTGCCGGCCTTTGCTGTCATGGAGGCAGATGAATCGTCTGCATAAATCATGAGCACTATTTCCATCCGCGCGGCCTTGGAAGGCGACCTCGGCCGAATTACCGAGATCTACGGCGATGCCGTGACGCATGGCACCGCGAGCTATGAGCTGGAGCCGCCCAGCCGCACTGAGATGGGTGGGCGCTTCGACAGCCTGACGGCGGGGGGCTTTCCCTATCTGGTGGCGGAACGAGATGGCGCGCTACTCGGCTACGCCTATGCCGGCGCGTTCCGGCCGCGCCCGGCCTACCGCTTCATCGTAGAGGATTCCGTCTATGTCGCGCCTGATGCGAAGGGCCAGGGCGTCGGGCTGCTGCTGATGCAGGCGCTGATTGAAGCCTGCCGTATGGCGGGCTTTCGCCAGATCGTCGCGGTGATCGGCGACGGCCATGCAGACAGCGCCTCGGTGCGGCTGCATGAAAAGCTCGGCTTTCGCCATTCCGGTCGCCTGGAAGGCTCCGGCTACAAGCATGGGCGCTGGCTTGACACGGTGTTCATGCAGCTGTCGCTGAATGGCGGCGTAACGGTTCCGCCCGATCCGCATTCGCTGCCGGAGCGGAAGTTTCGTGAGAGCCTGAGGAGGGGAATTGAGGAGAACTGAAGAATTGAGGATCTGAATAGCTGAGAACAAACCCGGCGGTATTTCGACCGTTACATCCTCTTTTTTCAATTCTTCAGCTCTTCAATTCCCCAATTTTCAATTAGGCCTGGACAATCTTCAGCTTAGCATCGAAGACGTTGAGCACGCGACCGAGTTCCTGGCCGCGCTTGAGGATCCGGCCGCCGGCGGCGATGACGGCGAAGGCGCCTTGCCGGCGCGCCAGTTTCGGATCCTTGACGATCTGGAACAGCGGCACTTCGCTGGCCCGGCGGAAGACTGAAAACACAGCCCGATCAGACAGATGATCGATGGCATAGTCGCGCCATTCGTTGGCGGCGACCATGCGTCCGTACAGCCTCAGGATCTCATCGAGTTCACGCCGGTCGAAACGGACCGGCTGGTCGAGGCGTTCGCGTCGCGCCTCGTGCAGCGGGATCAATATTGCGGATGCGTCCCCATCCTCCGTCCCACCGCTGCGATCGGTCATCCCGCGATCCCTTTGAAAATGAATCTCGCTTGCAGAAGTTGGCGTGTTCGCCGTGGAATTGCAAGGCCCGGCTAACCATCCCGGGACTGCGCTGTTTTCGCAACGTCCAGTCACTTTTATAAAACGCGGTGTTTGAATTGGTGATGCCTCGCCACATTTCCGCCTTTTTTTATCCGCGCTCATGCCCCAATGTCCGACGAATTTACCGGCGTTGCCTGAGACGGTTCGGTCCGGCACCGGCTCGTAAACCCCAAGCCCCCCGCCCACGGGTCTGCGTCGGATCGAACCAACCTCGGACTTTCCTCAGGGAGAGACCGGGTGCGACGATCCCAAAACCTAAATGACCGACGTCAGAAGCAAGCTGACGTCGGTTTTTTTGTTGGGCGGCGCCAGACACTTGTCGTCGTGATCCTTCACACCCTCTGTCCTGCCGGACATCTCCCCGCAAGGGTGGAGATCAGATTTCGCGTTTGCTTTCGCCAATCTCAAACGTGGGACAGGATGGCGGATGTGGCGAAGCTGCCAATCTCCCTCCTTGCGGGGGAGATGGCCGGCAGGCCAGAGGGGGGTGCTGTCCCGCCGATATCAAAAGGTATGGACCAGCCTCTTAAGGCTTGTGAATAAACGCCGCGCCCAGAATAGGGCCCGGCAGGCCGTCCTTGCCGACCGACTGCAGCAGCACGGCGCAGCCGCCTTTCTTGGCGATCTCCGTCATCGGCAATTCGTAGCGCTGCGCCTTGCCGTGCCACATGCCGGCGGTCTGGATGCCGGTGACGGCGTTCCAGTAGGTCATGCTGCGGCCGGTGTTCTCGCCCTTGGCGATGGTCACCGTCTGCGGTGGTTCGAAATAGACGATGACGACATGGGCGTCGCTGGGGCCGCTACCGGCGTCGCCGGCATCGATCATGACGCGATCGCTGGTGCGGCTGACCTTGACGCTGACCCGCATGCCTTCACCGGATTTCTCCATGCGGGCAAGCGCGCCGTCGACCTCCTTGCGGCTGGCGCCGTTGACATGGCTGCGACCATTGATGACGGCTTGCGGCGTGTAGACGGAGCGGGTGCCGAAGGCGCGCATATAGTCATATTGCCGGTCGGTATTGTCCTTGCTGCTCAGCGTGTCCTGCCAGCCGAGATAGTCCCAGTAATTGACGTGGTAGGCGAGCGCGACGACGTTGTCCTTGGCCGCCAGCTCGGCAAAGAAAGCGTCCGCCGGCGGGCAGGAATTGCAGCCCTGGCTGGTGAACAGCTCGACCACGCCCAAGGGCCTGTCAATCTGCGGTTTGTCGGTCTGGGTCGTTCCCGATTCCTCGGCGAACCCGGTCCCGGCAAGCGCCGAGAAGGCCAGCGCAAAAGCCGCAAGCCGCAGAGGGTGTCGAGGTGCCATGATCGTTCCGATTCCCGCCGGTGACGCCGGCCTTGTTCTGGTTGCCCAGATTTGTGGCAGAAGCGACAGTCAACGGGAAGTCACGTTGCGGTGAAATTTTTGCTGCCGCAACCATGGGTATGGCCATCACAGGGGGAGCACTTCACCGCCCGGTTCGATCGGGAGCATGGCATCAGGAGCGTGGGGCAGATCTTGCTGAGCCCAGCCGGTTTTACTCCTGTCGGACAGGGCGGGGCTTCGATCGGGTCGGGCGATGCTTTGGAGAGACTGGGAGTAGGGAGTAGGGAGTAGGGAGTAGGGGATGTCGTTCCCCGCTACCGCCCAATCCCTACTGCCTAAGCCCTGGCCGCTACGCGGCCAGATCGCGCAGCACGTATTGCAAAATGCCGCCATTCTTGAAGTAGTCGAGCTCGTCCAGCGTATCGATGCGGCAGATGATCGGCACGTTCTTCACGGTGCCGTCGCCATAGGTCACCTTGGCGATCATTGTCTGGCGTGGCTTGATGGTGCTTATGCCGTCGATCTCGACCAGCTCGTCACCCTTGAGGTTGAGCGAGGCCCATGAGGTGCCTTCCTCGAAGACGAAGGGGATGACGCCCATGCCGACCAGGTTGGAGCGATGGATGCGCTCGAAGGACTGGGCGATGACGGCACGGACACCGAGGAGATTCGTTCCTTTAGCTGCCCAGTCGCGCGAGGAGCCGTTGCCGTATTCGACGCCGGCGAAGATGACCAGCGGCACGCCTTCCTTTTTGTATCTCATCGCCGCGTCGTAGATCGATTCCTCTTCCTTCGACGGGTAGTGGATGGTGTAGCCGCCCTCGCGGCCGTTCTCGCCCAGCATGTGGTTGCGGATGCGGATGTTGGCGAAGGTGCCGCGCATCATCACCTCATGGTTGCCGCGCCTTGTGCCGTACTGGTTGAAGTCGGCAACGCCGACGCCATGGTCGGTGAGGTATTTGCCGGCCGGGGAAGCGGCCTTGATCGAACCCGCCGGTGAGATGTGATCGGTGGTGATCTTGTCGCCGAACAGGCCGAGCACGCGCGCGCCCTTGATGTCGCCGATCTTGCCGAAACCGGAGGTCATGCCGGCGAAATAGGGCGGGTTCTGCACATAGGTCGAGTTGTCGTCCCAGGCATAGGTCTGGCCTTCCGGCGCCTTGACGTTCTGCCAGTATTCGTCGCCCTTGAAGACGTCGGCATATTTGCGGGCGAACAGCTCACGTGTGACGTTCTTCTCGATGAACTCCTGGATCTCGGCCGAACTCGGCCAGATATCCCTGAGATAGACCGGCTTGCCGTCGCGGCCTTCGCCGAGTGGCTCGGTGGTCAGGTCCTTGGTGACGGTGCCGGCCAAAGCATGGGCTACCACCAGCGGCGGCGACGCCAGATAGTTCGCCTGCACGTCAGGTGAAACACGGCCTTCGAAGTTGCGGTTGCCGGAGAGCACTGCGGCGGCGATCAGGCCCTTATCGTTGATGGTCTTGGAGATCGGCGCCGGCAGCGGGCCGGAATTGCCGATGCAGGTGGTGCAGCCGAAACCAACCAGGTTGAAGCCGATCTGGTCGAGCTCCTTCTGCAGGCCGGACTTTTCCAGATATTCGGCGACCACCTGGCTGCCCGGCGCCAGCGAGGTCTTCACCCACGGCTTCTGCTTGAGGCCGAGCCGGTTGGCGTTGCGCGCCAAGAGGCCGGCGCCGATCAGCACGCTCGGGTTGGAGGTGTTGGTGCAGGACGTGATGGCGGCAATGACGACATCGCCATGGCCGAGATCATGGTCGGTGCCTTCGACGGCATAGCGCTTGTGGATTTCGGCAGCCTTCTTGTACTCGGTCTCCATCGCCTTTGCGAAGCCGGCCGGAATGCCTTCGAGCGGAACGCGGCCTTCGGGGCGCTTGGGACCTGCCATCGACGGCACGACGCTGTCGAGCTCGAGTTCGAGCAGGTCAGTGAAGACAGGGTCGGCCGAGCCGGCGTCACGCCACATGCCTTGCGCCTTGGAATAGGCTTCGACCAGGGCGATGCGGCTTTCCTCGCGGCCCGACATTGTGAGATAGCGGATGGTCTCGCCGTCGACCGGGAAGAAGCCGCAGGTGGCGCCATATTCGGGCGCCATGTTGCCGATGGTGGCGCGGTCGGCCAGCGTCATGTTGGACAGGCCCGGGCCGAAGAACTCGACGAACTTGCCGACGACGCCCTTCTTGCGCAGCATCTGGGTGACGGTCAGTACGAGGTCGGTGGCGGTGATGCCCTCCCTGAGCTTGCCGGTAAGGCGGAAGCCGATGACTTCGGGCAACAGCATGGAAACCGGCTGGCCGAGCATCGCCGCCTCGGCCTCGATACCGCCGACGCCCCAGCCGAGGACGCCAAGGCCGTTGATCATGGTGGTGTGCGAATCGGTGCCGACGCAGGTGTCGGGATAGGCGGTCGTTTCGCCGTCTTCCGTGTTGGTCCAGACGACCTGACCGAGATATTCGAGGTTGACCTGATGGCAGATGCCGGTGCCGGGCGGCACGACGCGAAAATTGCGGAACGCCTGCTGGCCCCATTTCAGGAATTTATAGCGCTCTTCGTTGCGCTCATATTCGAGCTCGACATTCCTGGCAAAGGCCAGTGGCGTGCCGAATTCGTCGACGATGACGGAGTGGTCGATGACGAGGTCGACCGGCACCAGCGGATTGATCTTCTGCGGATCCCCGCCGAGCGCCTTGAGGCCGTCGCGCATGGCGGCAAGGTCGACCACCGCCGGGACGCCGGTGAAATCCTGCATCAGGACACGCGCCGGGCGATAGGCGATCTCGACGCCGGCGGTGCCCTTGTCCGTCAGCCAGCCGGCCACAGCCTGGATAGAGTCCTTGGTGACGGAGCGGCCGTCTTCATTGCGCAAAAGGTTTTCCAGCAGCACCTTCATCGAATAAGGCAGCTGGGCAATGCCGGTGAGGCCGTTCCTCTCGGCCTCGACCAGATTGTAATAGACATAGTCCGCGCCACCCACGGTCAGGGTGCGGCGGCAATTGAAACTGTCGAGGGATTTTGACACGTGCGGTCCGTCCTTGTCTGTTCAGCCTGAAAGGGAACGGACGCCGATGGGCATGCAATCACGCGCAAAGGTGCGGGTACGGCCATTTCCGCTGTCCGTTCCCAGCCAACCCGAGCCGTTCAAGGCGGCGCGTGCGCTGGTTCGGCGCAAATTCTGTTCCCGTGCCGACCGCTGGCACGGATGTCCCGCATATAGAGAATTTTCTGGAATAGTTCTAGACAGTTGCGGAGCAAATTTGTGCGATGCGGCAGCTATCGCGCGGTAAAGTTTTCGGGACGGGCAGGCATGCGGCTGATTGCCGAAAATCTGGGCGGCGAACGCGGCGGCGAGACGGTCTTTTCCGGCATCGGTTTTGCGCTCGACAAGGGCCAGGTGCTGGTCGTCACCGGGCCGAACGGCTCGGGCAAATCGACGCTGCTCAGGGTCATCGCCGGGCTGCTACCGAAGGCGCAAGGCGATGTGCGCATCGAGGGCGGCGAAAGGTTTCCGACGATCGCTTCGGCGGTCCACTATCTCGGCCACCTCAATGCACTGAAGACGGCGCTCAGCGTGGCGGAGAATCTGCGCTTCTGGCGCGATTTCAACGGCGATGGGCAGTTGGGTGTCGGAGAGGCGCTGGAGACGGTTGGTCTCGGCGGCATCGGCCATCTGCCTTTCGGATATTTGTCGACCGGGCAAAGGCGGCGGGCGGCGATTGCGAAATTGCTGGTCAGTCATAAGCCGCTGTGGCTGCTGGATGAGCCGACGGCTGGGCTGGACAAGGCCTCGGAGGCGCGGTTTGCGGGGCTGATGACGAGGCATTGCGCAGAAGGTGGAATCATTGTCGCGGCGACGCATTTGCCACTGGGATTGGATGGAGCACAGGCATTGAGGATGGGAGCAACAGGGTGATGTCGGCATTCCCGCCCACCCCCCTCTGCCCTGCCGGGCATCTCCCCCGCAGGGGGGGAGATCAGATGTCATGCCGGCTTTCGCCAATCACCGGCATTGAAAAAGAGGCGTCAGCAGTGGAGCTGCCAATCTCCCCCCTTGCGGGGGAGATGTCCGGGAGGACAGAGGGGGGTGTGAAGGAACGCCACCTTCGGCAAGATGGCGATCAAACCGCAGGCGCGGCTTGGCAATGCTAGCCCTCTTCCTGCGCGACGTCCGTCTCTCAATCCGTGCCGGGGGCGGGGCGCTCACCGGCGTCATCTTCTTCCTCGCCGTCATCGCCACCATCCCCTTCGGTGTCGGACCGGACCTGAAGCTGCTCGCCCGCATCGGTCCGGCGATCCTTTGGATCGGCGCTCTGCTCGCCTGCCTGCTCGGCCTCGACCGGCTGTTTCAGGCCGATCGCGAAGACGGTTCGCTGGATCTTCTGGTGCTGGGCAATGACCGCCACATGCTGGCGCTGACGGTGCTGGTGAAGTGCCTGGCGCACTGGATGGGCAGCGTTCTGCCGCTGGTGGTTGCGGCACCTCTGCTCGGCCTGTTCATGAACATGGAGCCGCTTAGCATCGGCGCCACCGCGCTCACGCTGCTGGTCGGCACGCCGGCCATCACTTTCATCGGCGCGGTCGGGGCGGCGGTGGCGGTGGCGCTGCCGCGCGGCGGGCTGCTGATCTCGGTGCTGGTGTTGCCGCTGACCATCCCGGTGCTGATCTTCGGGGTGTCGGCGAGCTACGGCGCGGTGGCCGACCCTGATCCGTTCCTGCAGCCCTTCCTCATTCTTGCCGCGCTGACGCTGTTTCTTGCCGTGCTGGGTCCGGTGGCAGCAGCACTGGCGCTGCGGCATGGAACGGACTGATATGACCGCTGCGGCGCGACGGATCAATTGCGAAGCCCCAGCCGCAAAGCTAAGAAAGTCGCAAAGCTATGGGAAGGCCATGATCGAGCACGACGAAGCGACGGTGGAAGGGGAGCGAAGCGCATGAGTGCACACGCACTCTATGTCGCGGCCGCCTATGGCATCACGGCGATCGTGCTGGCCGGGCTGATCGGCTGGATCCTGCTCAACCAGCGGACCCGCAAGCGCGAACTGGCGGAACTCGAAGCGGCCGGCGTGCGGCGTCGCTCGGACAAAGCCGGTACTGGGGCCAGCACTGGGGCCAGCAAGCCATGAGCACGGAAAGCGAAACGCCGGCGTCGCCGCGCCGCCGCCTGATCGTGCTGTTGCCGCTGCTGGTTTTTCTCGGCCTCGCCGGATTGTTCCTGTCGCAGCTTTTGTCGGGACGCGACGAGGCGGCAGTGCCGTCGGCGCTGATCGGCCTGCCGGCGCCGCAGACCAACCTGCCGGCGCTGGAAGGATCAAACCTGCCCGGGCTGGATTCGAAAGCCTTCGCCGGCAAGGTAACGCTGGTCAACGTCTTTGCATCGTGGTGCGCGCCGTGCCGGGAAGAGCATCCGGTGCTCTTGCAGCTGTCGCAGGACAAGCGCTTCGTCATGGCCGCGCTAAACTACAAGGACCAAGCGCAAAACGCGCGCCGGTTCCTTGGTGATCTCGGCAATCCGTTCCAGGCGATAGGTTTCGACGAGGCCGGCCGCACGGCCATCGACTGGGGCGTCTACGGCGTGCCGGAAACCTTCGTCATCGGCAAGGACGGCAATATTGCCTACAAGCATGTCGGGCCGCTGACAGGGGAGTCGGCGAGGGATGTTCTGTTGCCGCAGATTGAAAAGGCGCTCGCGGCACCGGGCTGACGTTGGCGCCATGCCCCCTCATCGGGCCGCTACGCGGCCCCCTCCTCCCCGTGGGGGAGAAGAGGGAAGCATCGGCACAGGCTAGCTCCTCTCCCCGAGGGAGAGGTCGGATTGCCCGAATTGCTCATGCAATTCGGTTTGGCAATCCGGGTGAGGGGCGGTGCCCCGCTGACGTCTGAAATGCTCAGCCGTAGATCTGCCTGTGGACCTGGTAGAGCATTTCCGAGCGGTCGGCGCGCAGGTCGGCCAGATCGCGGCTCGTCAGGTTTTCGATTTCCGCGACGAGGCGGTTGTAGTGGCGGCGCTTGGCCATCGAGGAGCGCGCGCGGGAGAAGAGGTTGTCAAAAGCCATAGCAAGGGTCCTTTCGTGCCGCATATCAGCGGTGAATTTGTTCCTCCCTTGGTCGTTCGCACCATGACATAGGAATGGTGCGATGCAAAAAGAAGATGTTGCAATGCACCATTGCACAGGGCGCATAGCGGGTTAATACAGCGCTACAGCACCATAAACGGCCGGACAGGCTGGCGGGCCATGCCGGCCGGGCACCTTTTGTCTTACAAATTGCGCCTGCGCCACCTTGCCATCGCGTCCGCAGGCTGGCTTGATCCGCGCGTCACGTGATGCCCGGAGGAAATGCATGGCGACCGCAGACTATTACGAAATTCTCGATCCGCGTTTCGCGCGGCTGTTCAACGGCAACGCCCAGGTGGAAAAGCTGTTTACCGGATGTCAGTGGGCGGAAGGGCCGGCCTGGTTCGCCGCCGGCCGCTATGTCGTCTGGTCCGACATCCCCAACAACCGCATGCTGCGCTATGACGAGACCGACGGCAATGTGAGCGTCTTCCGTCAGCCCTCCGGCAATTCCAACGGCAACACCGTCGACCGCCAGGGCCGACTGGTGACGTGCGAACATTCCGGCCGCCGCGTCAGCCGCACTGAGCATGACGGTTTCGTCACCACCATCGCGGCCGAATGGAAAGGCAAGCGGCTGAATTCGCCCAATGACGCGGTCGTGAAATCCGACGGCTCGATCTGGTTCACCGATCCGAGCTACGGCATCGACACCGACTATGAGGGCGACAAGGCCGAAAGCGAGATCGGCGCTTGCAATGTCTACCGGGTCGATCCGGATACGGGCGAGGTCGAGGCCGTCATCACCGACATGGTCCGGCCGAACGGGCTTGCCTTTTCACTGGATGAAAGCCAGCTCTATGTCGTCGACACCGGCCGCACCCATGGCGCGCAGAACCCCGCGCATATGCGGGTCTTCAACGTCGGCAAGCACGGCAAGAAGGTCTCGGGCGGGAAGGTGTTCGCTGACTGCACGGCCGGCCTATTCGACGGCTTCCGGCTCGACGAGGCCGGCCGCATCTGGACCAGTGCCGCCGACGGCATCCATTGCTACGATCCCGACGGCACGCTGATCGGCAAGGTCAAGGTGCCGGAAGTGACCGCCAATTGCGTGTTCGGCGGCAACAAGCTGAACTGCCTCTACATCGCCGGCACCACGTCGCTCTACATGGTGCGGCTGATGGTGAACGGGGCGAAGACGTATTGAGGCTGCTGGAAACGCTTCTCTGGCGGCCCTTGATGGCGTTTCTGCGCATGTCCGCGGCGCCTGTTGCGCGGCGGCCGCCGGAACGACCGACAAGCGATTCGCCGGAGCGGATTTCGGAGCCGCGGCGCGGCGCTATCAGACACAATTCAAGGGGAGGACATCATGCCATTCGTCAACATCCGCATCGTCAAGGAAGTGATCGCCGCTGATCCCGCTGGCAAGAAGGCCGACATTGCCAAAAAGGTCACGGCGGCCATCATGGACGCCACCGGGCTTAGCAATGACGACGTCTGGGTGGTGTTCGAAGAGGTCAACGCGCGCGACTGGTATGTCGGTGTGACCGATGCCGAGACGTTGCGGAAGGGGTAGCACTGCGGCACGTTGGGGTGCGCCGCACCCTTTCGTTCGTCATCCTAGGGTCTGCGCCGCGTCGCTTCGCTCCTTGCTCCGCCCTAGGATGACGAGGCAACGTTTGCGCGTATAAAACTCGCGAAAACCTGCACCGCTTCGCGCATGGCCCGCAGGTTCTCGTCCTCTCCCAGGATCGCTTCTATCTCCGGCGGTTTCTTGCCGAGCAAGGCAATCTCCAGAACCGCATTCTCACAAAGCGCGAACGACATGGTGCGCATGATCTCGGCCAGCGCGGCGCGGGCATAGAGCGAGCGCGCGGAGGCGTGGGCCAGCATGGCGGGCTTGCCGACGGCGGCGTCGCGCGAGACCAGCCAGTCGAGCGCGTTTTTCATGCCGCCGGGCACGCCATGGGCATATTCGGGGCAGGAGACGATGATGCCGTCGGCGCTGGTGACGGCCTCGATCAGCCGCATGGCCTCGGCCGGTGTGCGCTCGCCTTCGTCATCCGGGTTGAAGATCGGCAGCAGGCCGAGCCCGTCATAGACAGTTACGCGGCAATCCGAAGGCGCGTTCGCGGACAGCGCCGCCAGCAGCGCCGAATTGGTCGAGGCGGCGCGCAGGCTGCCGGAGATGGCGAGGAGTTCGATCACGGGGAAACAGGGCTAGGGAAACCGGCAAAGGACCGCAATGGCGAATCGTACGCGAAATTTACCACAGGGTCTTGCTGTAGGCCTCGTCCAGCGAGCGGTCGAAATCGTCGGCAGTTTCGGTATGCGCCATCTGATCGGACAGGATCTTACCCAGCGTCGGCAATGTGGCGCGGTTGTGCCAGCTGTCCGGCTTCCACAATTCGGAGCGCATGAACGCCTTGGCGCAGTGCATGTAGGCGGCCTTGACGCTGACCACGACGACGCTTTGCGGTTGCCTGCCGTCGACGGCGAGGCGATCGCGCAAGGCGGCGTCGACGGTGATGCGGGCATCGCCATTGATGCGCAGCGTCTCGTTCATGCCGGGGATGAGGAAAAGCAGGCCGACCGAAGGATTGAGCAGGATGTTCTCCAGCGTGTCCAGCCGGTTGTTGCCGGGCCGGTCGGGAATGGCGATGGTCCTGTCGTCGAGGACAAGGGCAAAGCCGGGCATGTCGCCTTTCGGCGTCACGTCGGCATTGCCGGCGCCGTCGGAAGAACCGATCAGCACGAAAGGGCTCTTGCCGATGAAAGAGCGGCAGTGGCCGTCGAGCGCCCTGAGTTCCTTGCGCATCGAGGTGTCGGTCGGCCGCGGCGTCTTGTAGATCGTCCTCAGTTCATCGCGCGTGGTGACGAATTCCATGGCCGTCTCCGTTTATTCTGACGCAATTCCGGACGGCTTCACACTTTTCCTGGAATTGCTCTACTTGCCGGCTTCTTCCACCTTCTCGGCCTTATCCTCGATCGAATGGTGCAGGATCAGCGGCATCTGGCTGAAGGTGAACAACAGGGTGATCGGCATGATGCCCCAGACCTTGAAGGTAACCCAGAAGTCGGTGGAAAAATTCCGCCACACCACTTCATTGGCAAGAGCCAGGAACAGGAAGAACAGGCCCCAGCGGAAAGTCAGCTTGCGCCAGCCTTCGGCATCGAGGCGAAAGGCCGAATCGAAGACATAGCCGAGCAGCGATCGGCCGAAATACAGACCGCCGAGCAGCACGCCGCCGAACAGGGTGTTGACGATGGTCGGCTTCATCTTGATGAACACGTCGTCCTGCAGATAGAGCGTCAGCGCGCCGAAGATGAAGACGACGACGCCCGAGACCATCGGCATGATCGGCAAGGTGCGCAGCAGCAGCCAGGAGGCGATCAGCGCGATCGCGGTCGCCGCCATGAACAGGCCGGTGGCGACGAAGATCGGCCCGCCGAATTCGGCCAGGACAGGAAGTTTCTGCACCAGCCAGGCGCCGCGTGCATTGGCGAAGAAGAACACCATCAGCGGCCCGAGTTCCAGCACCAGCTTGAGCAGCGGATTGACGCTTTCTTTCTTCTTTCGCGGGTCGGACGGGTCGCGTTCGAGGATGGGAGGGTTCATGACTTCCTTCTGACGCATGATCTTGTCCAAAAAAGCCTGCAGCTCTTCGGGATCGTGCTTTTTACGCTACGCCCGCGATCGCCCTGGCGAATTCGCTGGCCGAGAATGGTTCGAGGTCGTCGACCTGTTCGCCGACGCCGATGAAGTAGACCGGCAGTTTGTGCTTTGCCGCGATCGCGACCAGAATACCGCCGCGCGCCGTGCCGTCCAGCTTGGTCATCACCAGGCCGTTGACGCCGGCGACATTGCGGAAGATCTCGACCTGATTGAGCGCATTCTGGCCGGTGGTGGCGTCGACCGTCTGCAGCACGGTATGCGGCGCTTCCGGATCGAGCTTGCCCAGCACGCGCACGATCTTTTCCAGCTCCGCCATCAGTTCGGTCTTGTTTTGCAGCCGGCCGGCGGTGTCGATGATCAGTACGTCGGAGCCGGCCTCCTTGGCGCGTTCGAAAGCGTCGTAGGCAAGGCCGGCGGCATCCGCGCCGATCTTCGAGGCGATGACCGGAGACTTCGTCCTCTCGCCCCAGATCTTCAGCTGCTCGATGGCTGCAGCGCGAAAGGTATCGCCGGCGGCCAGCATCACCGACAGGCCACCATCGGTCAGTTTGGCGGCGAGCTTGCCGATGGTCGTGGTCTTGCCGGTGCCGTTGACGCCGACCACCAGAATGACATGCGGCTTGTGCGACAGGTCGAGCTCCAGCGGCATGGCGACATGGGCCAGCACCTTCTCCACCTCGGCCGCCATGATGGTGCGGACATCCGCGTCGGAGACATCCTTGCCGTAGCGGCTGGCAGCGAGGGCATCGGTGACGCGCAAGGCTGTTTCCATGCCCAGATCGGCACGGATCAGCACGTCCTCCAGATCCTGCAGCGTCTCCTCGTCGAGCTTGCGCTTGGTGAAGACGCCGGCGATGTTGCCGGTGAGTTCTTTCGAGGAGCGGGCAAGCCCGTCGCGCATGCGCTGGAACCAGGAGCGTCGTCGCGGCGCCGGTTCGGGCGCCTTTTGCGGCTCGGCTTTCTGCTCGACCTTTTTGGTGACGGTGACTTTGCCGACTGACGGTGTCGGCTGTGGTGTCGGCGGAAAACCCGGTTCAGGCATGGGCGCAACCCCCGCCGTGGCAGCCCGGACTTCGACCGGCGCGGGTGTGGCTTCGACCGGAGTGCGCTTTACCTCCCCCTCGATGGGGGAGGTCCCAAGCGAAGCTTGGGGGTGGGGGTGATTTGCGCTGGCGTCAGCGCTGTCACCCCACCGCGCCGCTTCGCGTCGACCCTCCCCATCGAGGGGAGGGTGGGTCGCCTCGTCCTTCTCCCCGTGGCTATACGGGGAGAAGGTGCCGGCAGGCGGATGAGGGGCGGCGCTGACCTCTGAGGTAGGCTGTGCGGGAGGCGCGGACGGTTGCGGCACTTCGATCGGGGCGGCCGGTTCTGCGGGAGTCTCGGCAGGCGTCGGCACTTCGACGGGAGCGGGCTCCAGCTGCGGTTCCGGACGCGATGGTTCGATCTCCGGCTCGGCCGGCGCCGGCGGCACTTCTTGGGGCTGCGGCTCGGGAGCCGGCTCCGGAACGGCTGGCGGCGCAGGAACTTCTTCCGGTGCAGGCGGCTCGGGTATCTCCGGCTCAGGCTGCGGTTCTTCTACCGGCGCGGGCTCCGGCAACGGTTCCGGCTCGGATGGGACGACCGGTTCCGGCGCGGGCGGGATGGTCGGCGTGGGTTCGGGCTTCGGTTCTTCTGGCGCCGACTGCGGCGCAGGCTTTACCTCCCCCTCGCTGGGGGAGGCCCCAAGCGAAGCTTGGGGGTGGGGGTGAGTGGCGTCGGCGTCGGCGCTCTCACCCCTCCCCGCCACTTCGTGGCGACCCTCCCCATCGAGGGGAGGGTGGGGCGTCGGCGGCTCGGGCTCCTCGCGCTTCAAGAACTCCGGAACGACCTGCTCGGCCGCCGGCTTCAGCGCCTCAAGCGCATCCCATTTGATCGGCGGCAGGGGAGCGGTTTCGTCGATGCGCTCCTCGACGACTTCCTTCTTGCCGAACGAAAATATGTTCTTGAAAAAACCGGCCATGCTTCAATCGTCTCAGGCGGCGCGGGCAGTGAGCGGGGCCGCTATCAGGCGCACGCCGTCATGGCCGGTGATGTCTGCCTCGACGATCTCGCCCGGCGCGCCTGTGCCGAGCCCGGCAAGCGTGAACCCTTCGGTGCGGCCGAGGCCGTCGCGCTCGACCAGGATCGACTGGCGCGTTCCCGGGAGTGACGACAAATGGCGGCGATACGCAGCCTCACCAGCGGCGCGCAGCTGGGCCGCGCGCTGCTTGACCAATTCGCGGCGGACCTGCGGCATGCGCGCGGCGGGCGTGCCTTCGCGCGGCGAAAACGGGAAGACATGCAGGTGCGTCAGCCCACATTCCTCGACGATCTTTATCGAATTCTGAAACATTTCCTCGGTCTCGGTCGGGAAGCCGGCGATGATGTCGGCGCCCAAGACGATTTCGGGGCGCAGCTTGCGCACATCCTCGCAGAAGCGGATCGACTGGTCACGCAAATGCCTGCGCTTCATGCGCTTCAAGATCATGTCGTCGCCCGACTGCAGCGACAGATGCAGATGCGGCATCAGCCTGGGCTCGGTGGCGATGGCGTCCAGCAGATCGTCGTCCGCCTCGATCGAATCGATGGAGGACAGCCGCAGCCGCCTCACATCAGGCACCTGCTTCAGGATGGTCTTCACCAGCTTTCCCAGCTTCGGCGCGCCCGGCAGGTCGGCGCCGAAAGAGGTCATGTCGACGCCGGTCAGCACGATCTCGGCGTAGCCGTTGCCGGCGAGACGCTTGACCTGCTCGACAACCGCGCCCATCGGCACCGAGCGTGAGTTGCCGCGGCCATAGGGGATGATGCAGAAGGTGCAGCGATGGTCGCAGCCATTCTGCACCTGGACGAAAGCACGTGCCCGGCCCTCAATGGCGTGGACCATGTGGCCGGCGGTCTCGCGCACCGAGAAAATGTCGTTGACGCGCGCCTTCTCGCTGTCGTTGACGCCGAAATCCGGCAGCGCGCGGTAGGAGTTGGCCTTCAGCTTCTCTTCGTTGCCAAGCACGAGGTCGACCTCGTCCATGGCGGCAAAATTCTGCGGTTCGGTTTGCGCGGCGCAGCCGGTGACGATGATGCGCGCCGCCGGATTTTCGCGGCGGGCCTTTCTGATCGACTGCCTGGCCTGGCGCACCGCTTCGGCGGTGACGGCGCAGGTGTTGAAGATAATGGCGCCGCCTTTGAGCGCGCCGAGACCTGCGCTTTCGGCCTCGCGGCGCATCACTTCGGATTCATAGGTGTTGAGACGGCAGCCAAAGGTGACGACGTCTATGCCTTGGGAGTTGGGGCCCTTGGTATCGGCAAGTGCAGACATCAGGCCGCGCTTTCGGTGTCGCGGGCCCAGGTGCCGGTCGACGGATCGAAATTGCCGGAAAACTCCCATTCGGCAGCGCCGGTCAGGATGACGTGGTCGTCGTCGCGCCATTCCACATGCAGCGAGCCGCCGCCGGGCGTCATCAGCGTAACGCTGCGGCCGGTGCGCCGGGTGCGGGCAGCGGCGACGACGGAAGCGCAAGCGGCCGAGCCGCAAGCCTTGGTCAGGCCGGCGCCGCGCTCCCAGGTGCGGATGATCATCGTCTCCGGCGACGTTACCTGGGCGATGGTGATGTTGGCGCGCTCGGGGAAGATCGGATGGTTTTCGAGCAGCGGGCCGAAACGCTCGAGTTCGTAGGACCAGACATCGTTGTCGACCCAGAAGATAGCGTGAGGGTTGCCCATCGAGAGAGCCGAAGGCGAATGCAGCACCGGCGCGTCGATGGGGCCGATCTGCAACTCGATCATGCGGGTGTCGCGGAATTCCTCGGCCAGCGGAATGTCCTGCCAGCCAAAGCGCGGAGTGCCCATGTCGACCGAGATGGTGCCGTCGGCATGTTCGACGGCGTTGAGGATGCCGGCGCGGGTCTCGAAGGTGAAAGTCTTCTGGCCGGTTTCAGCGGCCAGCGCCTGGACGACACAGCGCATGCCGTTGCCGCAGGCCTGCGCGCCCGAGCCGTCGGAATTCAAAATGTCGATGTAAAAGGCGGTGCCCGGCGTGCGCGAATCGTGGATCGCCATGATCTGGTCGAACCTGGTCGCCGCATCGGCGTTCAGCGCGACAGCCGACGCCGCCGTGACCCTATCGGCACGGCCACGCATGTCGGCGACGATGATTTCGTTGCCGATGCCGTTCATCTTGGCGAAGGGGGCAGTGCCTGCCATGATCTGAGGTAATTCCTGTACGTTTCGCCGCTATATGGCGGAAACGGGCGGGAATTACCAGTGTGGGCTGCGTCTAGGTTACCGCGAAAACGCCGAGCACGATCAGCAGGAAGATGACGAGAACGATGCCGATCAGCACGCGCGCGCCGGTGGCGGCGGCACCGGCCAGCGCCGGCATGCCGAGCAGGCTGGCGGCGGCAGCAACGATGAGAAGAATGATGATCCATTTGATCATGGACAATGCCTCGCAAATTGACTGGCCTGCAGCCGGCTTAAGAACGCATCTGCCGCGCTCTGGTTCCCTCTTGCCGCGAGGCTCTCTCCGACTGGGCGCGCTATTCGGCAATCTCGAAGTCGGTCGCGAAAGGCGCCGTCTTTTGCGAGTTCTCGTCGTGCATGAGGAAATCCGCTCGGTATTTGCCGGGGGGAACGCCATCCAGGGAGACGTTTAATTTGAAGAACATCTCTCGGTTATGCGAGCGCGAGGCGAGCTGGACCCGGCCAAGCTTTTCGACGGTTCCCAGCTTCTCGCCCGACTGGGAAAGCACGGTAAGGTCAACGTAAAGCGCGATCTGGTTGTTGCCGAGCCCATCCGAGCCGTAGCCGTAACCGACCGGCTCCATATAAAGCACAATCTCTTCGCCCGGCTTGTAGACATGGTTCGGGCGCTCGGCGTAGGCGCCGAACCCGCTGGCCGACAGGATATGCTTCACATTTTGCACGCCAAGCGGCATCGCTTGCCACAGAGCGTCCTCGGCGCTGCGGAATTTGTCCAGCGCGCCGGCGCCATCACCCGCCTGCAGTGCCTTTTCGGCTTCAGCGGCGCGATCGGAGATTTCGCCCGCGAAAGCGGCCGGCGTCGAAATTACCAGCGCGATCAAAACTGCCAAGATTGATTTCATCTGTTCCCCCTTTTGCGATAGAACATCGGCTAAAACGGCAGTGCCGTAAACGGCCAAATGCAGACTCCAGCCGCGCTCGATCTCGGGAACGTCCCAAACCTCGCCCGGACGCAAGGCGCGAAACCGCTCACGCGCCAGGCCTTGCGCCTCAAGCGCTTCAGTCAGTTTTGCGCCGGCAGTTGCGCTCGACCGCCGATGCGCCGACCTGCTGCGGGCTCCGGTGCCGCTTTCGCAACCAATGTACCGGTTGGAACCGCGCTAGAGCGAAGACATGCCTTTTGTCCGCCAGCCATTTTGCGACAAATTTACAACAATTCGTGGTGCAAACCCTATTTTAACCATATCGGGTTGAAATTTCGCCACCTTCTCCATCTTGGTGAGGGGTGAGATTGTGCGGACGGCTTCCCCCCAGCCGGATCCGACGGAGGTTGGAATGATTTTTTCGAGAAGCGGGCTGATGGCCGTATCGCTGGCAGCGCTCGTTGCGAGCGGCTGTTCGACCTCGCGTTTTTCATCGATGGATGACCAGCAGCCCGCCCCGCTGCAGCCCGCGCCCGCCGGCACGGTGAGCGGAAGCCAACTGCCGCCCCCGGCAGCGCCGGGCACCACCGACCCATCGCAATTCCCGACCGCGCCGGCAGGTGCGCAGGTCGCCTCGCTGCCGCCGGACGGATCGGCGCCGGCCGGAGCCTCCGACCTTACCGCTGCGAGCGTTGCCGGCGTTTGGAACGCCAGCGTGTCCGGACAGAGCTGCAAGGTGGCGACGCCGCAGACCAAATTCGGCGCCGGCTTCCGCGCCGGGCCGCTGCATTGCCCGCCGCCCATCGACGGCATCAAATCGTGGAACGTCGCCGGCAAGCAGCTGACGCTCTATGACGAGAATGGCGGCACGCTGGCGCGGCTCTATTCCTCGGGCGGTTCGAAATTCGACGGCCAAACTACCAACGGCTTGCCGATATCGCTTACAAGATAGGCTGCCTATCCCTAGACAGCGACGTGACCGATGCATCTGCGTGACGGCCTCCAGACCCATGCGACCGTCAGGCAGCGCTACGACCATCTGGTCGCAACCGGCGCCATCGAGCGCGATGCGGCGCAGGAGCGCATCGCCGCCGCGCTCGACCGGCTGACCGACGAGATCTCGGTCAAGCGGCTGGCGCACAAGTCGAGCGCGCTCGGCTGGCTGTTTGCCCGCAAGCGCGAGACGCGCGAGGTCGTCAAGGGCCTCTACATTCATGGCGGCGTCGGTCGCGGCAAGACCATGCTGATGGATATGTTCTTCGAGCTGTTGCCGGTCAGGCGCAAGCGCCGCGTTCATTTCAACGACTTCATGGCCGATGTGCAGGACCGCATCCAGAAGCACCGGCAGGCGCGCAAGAACGGCGACGTCAAGGAGGACGACCCGATCCCGCCGGTCGCGCTTCAGCTTGCCGAACAGGCCTGGGTGCTGTGCTTCGATGAGTTTTCGGTCACCGACATTGCCGATGCGATGGTCCTGTCGCGGCTGTTTTCGGCGCTGTTCGCCAATGGCGTGGTTCTGGTCGCCACCTCGAATGTCGCGCCGCAGGACCTTTATCGCGACGGGCTGAACCGCCAGCTCTTCCTGCCCTTCATCAGCATTCTCGAGCGCCACGCCCATGTGCTGACGCTTGATGCCGACAAGGACTACAGGCTGGAAAAGCTCGCCCGCACGCCTGTCTATGTCACGCCGGCGGATGCCGAAGCCGATCGTATGCTCGACGAGGCCTGGCAGGCGATGACGCGTGGAGCGCTGACGGCCGAGACCTCGCTGACGCTCAAGGGGCGGCAGGTGAGGATACCGGCTGCTTCCGGCAATGCGGCGCGGTTTTCCTTCGCCGATCTCTGCGAAAAGCCGCTCGGCGCGCGCGATTTCCTGGCGATTGCCGGCCGCTTCTCGACCGTCTTCATCGATCACGTGCCGGTGCTGGGCGAAGGCAAGCGCAACGAGGCCAAGCGCTTCATCCTCCTGATAGACACGCTCTACGATCATCACACGCGGCTGGTGGTAAGCGCCGATGCCTCGCCCCCTGAGCTCTATACGGCCAGGCGCGGCAACGAGGTGTTCGAATTCGAGCGCACGGCCTCGCGGCTGATCGAAATGCAGAGCCGGGATTGGCTGGAGGACTGGGCGGAACGGCAAAAGGCGAAGGCGGAAGTGCAGGTCTGAGGGTTCGAAGAGGTCATTATGTAGTGATCCTTCGCGCCCCCCTCTGTCCTGCCGGACATCTCCCCCACACGGGGGGAGATTGGCGGTTTCGGCGCTCCGCTCATTCCTGCGGCCATTGGAGATTGGCGAAAGGTCGCGTGACGTCCGATCTCCCCCCTCGTGAGGGAGATGCCTGGCAAGGCAGAGGGGGGCGCTGTCCCGCCGACGCCTAAAGGTCATACGCATACATTACAAACGCCTCCGCCGGCCCATGCACCTCCTTGCGCGATTCATAAAGCGCGCGCGCTGGCACATTGTCCGGTTCGGTGCCGACCCAGGCTTCGCCGCATCCCTGCTCGCGGCCGAGCGCGAACATCGCGTCGAGCATTTTTCGCGCGATGCCATGGCGCTGGTAGGCGGGTGAGACGCCGACCTCGTCGATGTAGAGTTCGCTGACCTTGTCCAGGTGGCGGTGGATGACGGCAGCACACTGGCCGACGACGACGCCATCGGCCAGTGCCACAATCATCATATTACCTGAGGAGGCGAGGTAGGCGGACAGTCTGTCGGCCCGTACCCGTTCATCGAACACGTCTTCGGCGATGCGCTTCACAAGGCCGTCATCGCCTGGATATAGTCTTCTGATTTCCACGTTCATTGTGTAAAATCTCTCAAGTCGGCTTACAAACTTTGACGTTTACGTAAATCCCAATGTTTCTAACCGATTGAAATTATTCACTCGAAAATAATCGATTGAATATATTTTCCACCAGGGCTACTGGATGCGGCGAAATCCGCTGACACCACAGCATTCCGGCCTCTTCCTCGACGCCGTCAACCAGATCGCCAGAGATTTGGGCGTCGTCACAGACAAAGGGAAAATTTCCTCACATGGCACGCAACAAGATAGCGCTCATCGGCTCCGGCATGATCGGCGGCACGCTCGCTCACATGATCGGCCTCAAGGACCTCGGCGACGTGGTGCTGTTCGATATTGCCGAGGGCATCCCGCAAGGCAAGGGGCTCGATATCGCGCAGTCTTCGCCGGTCGATGGTTTTGACTCCCGGCTGACCGGCGTCAATGATTATGCCGGGATCGAGGGCGCCGATGTCTGCATCGTCACTGCCGGCGTGCCGCGCAAGCCGGGTATGAGCCGCGACGATCTGCTGGGCATCAACCTCAAGGTCATGGAACAGGTCGGCGCCGGGCTGAAGAAATATGCGCCGAAGGCTTTCGTCATCTGCATCACCAACCCGCTCGATGCCATGGTCTGGGCGCTGCAGAAGTTTTCGGGCCTGCCCAAGACCCATGTCGTCGGCATGGCCGGCGTGCTCGATAGCGCGCGCTTCCGCTATTTCCTCGCCGAGGAGTTCAAGGTCTCGGTCGAGGACGTCACCGCCTTCGTGCTGGGTGGCCATGGCGATTCCATGGTGCCGATGATCCGCTATTCCACGGTGTCGGGCATTCCGCTGCCGGACCTCATCAAGATGGGCTGGACCTCGAAGGAAAAGCTCGACCAGATCGTCCAGCGCACCCGTGACGGCGGCGCCGAGATCGTTGGCCTCTTGAAGACCGGCTCGGCCTTCTACGCGCCGGCGGCTTCCGCAATTTCGATGGCCGAATCCTATCTCAAGGACAAGAAGCGCGTGCTGCCTTGTGCGGCGCATCTCTCGGGCCAGTATGGCGTCAAGGGCACCTATGTCGGCGTTCCCGTTGTCATCGGCGCCGGCGGCGTCGAGCGCATCATCGAGATCGACCTCAACAAGGCCGAGCAGAAGATGTTCGACGCTTCGGTGGCGACGGTGCAGGGCCTGACCGAGGCTTGCGTCAAGATCGCCCCGCACCTCGCCTCGAAGTAATCCCCCAAAGCAGCCGATCCGGAGACCATCCAGATGAACATCCATGAATATCAAGGCAAGGCGCTGCTGAAGTCGTTTGGTGCGCCGGTGGCCGAAGGCGTGCCGGTGTTCAAGGCAAGCGAGGCGGAAGCCGCGGCACAAGCGCTGCCCGGCCCGCTCTATGTGGTGAAGAGCCAGATCCACGCCGGTGGCCGCGGCAAGGGGAAGTTCAAGGAACTGTCGCCCGACGCAAAGGGCGGCGTGCGGCTGGCTAAGTCGGTTGCCGAAGTCGTTGCCAACGCCAATGAGATGCTCGGCCACACGCTGGTGACCAAGCAGACCGGCCCCGCCGGCAAGCAGGTCAACCGTCTTTATATCGAGGACGGCGCCGACATCGAGCGCGAGCTTTATCTGTCGATCCTGGTCGACCGCTCGGTCGGCCGCATCGCTTTCGTCGTCTCGACCGAGGGCGGCATGGACATTGAAGGCGTCGCCCACGACACACCGGACAAGATCATCACCCGCGCCATCGATCCGCTGGCCGGCGTGACGACCATCGACGTCGACATATTGGTGGAAGCGCTGGGACTAAACGGCGATGCCGCCAAGGATGCCGGCACGCTGTTCCCGATCCTCTACAAGGCCTTTGTCGAGAAGGACATGAGCCTGCTCGAGGTCAACCCGCTGATCGTGATGAAGAACGGCAGGCTGCGCGTGCTCGACGCCAAGGTGTCGTTCGACAACAATGCGCTGTTTCGCCATCCCGAGCTGATGGAACTGCGCGACACCACCGAAGAGGACGAGAAGGAGATCGAGGCGTCGAAATACGACCTCGCCTATGTCGCGCTCGATGGCAATATCGGCTGCATGGTCAATGGCGCCGGCCTTGCCATGGCGACGATGGACATCATCAAGCTCTATGGCGCCGAGCCCGCCAACTTCCTCGATGTCGGCGGCGGCGCGTCGAAGGAGAAGGTGACGGCGGCGTTCAAGATCATCACCAAGGATCCGGCCGTCAAGGGCATACTAATCAACATCTTCGGCGGCATCATGAAGTGCGACATCATTGCCGAGGGCGTCATTGCCGCGGTCAAGGAAGTCGGCCTGGAAGTGCCGCTGGTGGTGCGCCTCGAAGGCACCAATGCCGAACTCGGCAAGAAGATCATCAACGACAGCGGCCTCAACGTGGTGTCGGCGGACGATCTCGACGACGCAGCCAAGAAGATCGTGGCCGCGGTGAAGGGCTGAAGGCGAATGCCTCCGCGCAAGATAAACCTGGTCGAGGCGGCGGATCGAACGATCACCAAGGTCTTCGATCCGCATATCGCCGGCGACGTCAATGACAGCCAGGCGAAGGTCGCCAAGTTCGGCGGGACCTTCGACTGGCACGCGCATGAGCATGAGGACGAAGCCTTCCTCGTCCTGCGGGGCAGGATCGCCATCGATTTCCGTGACGGTCCGGTCGAACTCGGCGAGGGTGATTTCATCGTCGTGCCGAAGGGCGTCGAGCACCGGCCGCGCTCGCTGACCGCCGAGCCGGTGGTGCTGATGTTCGAGCCGGCAACGACGCTCAACACCGGCAACGCCAAGAGCGACCTCACCGTCTCCGACCTGAAGCGGCTCTGACCATGAACGCGTTCTCCTCGCTCTCGGCCGATCACCAGCGCCTGCAGGCACTCGTCGGCGCGTGGCGCGGCGAGGAAGAGGTGGCGGAAACGCAGTGGGCCGATGGCGGACCGGCGACTTCCGACGTGCTGACAGAGCCACAGTTCGGCGGCCTGTTCGTGGTCCAGCGCTATCGCCAGCGCCGCGACGGCACGGTCTCGTTTGGCTCGCACAGCGTGTTCGGCTTCGACCAGCCAAACAGGCTCTTCACCATGCACCAGTTCGACTCCATGGGTTTTGTGCCGGCCACGCCGGCCACAGGAACGTGGAACGGCGATGAGCTGGTCCTGGAGCGGTCGTCGCCGCGTGGCTCAGCGCGCGTGACCTATATTTTCGACAATGCCGATGCCTACCGGATGCGACTGCATTTCAAACCTGCCGGCAGCGACAGCTGGCAAGACATGGTGAGCGGCGTCTACCGGCGCGTTTCGCCTTCCTCGATCAACGGTTTTTAGAAAAGGGCTCCGATGTCCATTCTCATCGACAAGAACACCAAGGTGCTGGTGCAGGGCCTGACCGGCAAGACCGGCACGTTCCACACCGAACAGGCGCTGGCCTATCACGGCACCAGGATGGTGGGCGGTATCCATCCAAAGAAGGGTGGCGCGACCTGGACCGGCGCCAAGGGCGAAAACCTGCCGATCTTCGCCTCGGTCGCCGAGGGCAAGGAAAAGACCGGCGCCAACGCCTCGGTCGTCTATGTGCCGCCGGCGGGCGCCGCCGAAGCCATCCTCGAAGCCATCGAAGCCGAGATCCCGCTGATCGTCTGCATCACCGAAGGCATTCCGGTGATGGACATGGTCAGGGTCAAGGCGCGGCTCGACCGCTCGACCTCGCGGCTGATCGGCCCGAACTGCCCTGGTGTGCTCACCCCCGACGAATGCAAGATCGGCATCATGCCCGGCAACATCTTCCGCAAAGGCTCGGTCGGCGTTGTTTCGCGCTCGGGAACGCTTACCTATGAGGCAGTGTTCCAGACCACAAATGTCGGCCTCGGCCAGACGACCGCCGTCGGTATCGGCGGCGACCCCGTCAAAGGCACCGAGTTCATCGACGTGCTCGAGATGTTCCTCGCCGACGACGAGACCAAGTCGATCATCATGATCGGCGAGATCGGCGGTTCGGCCGAGGAAGACGCCGCGCAGTTCCTCAAGGACGAGGCCAAACGCGGCCGCAAAAAGCCGATGGCGGGCTTCATCGCCGGGCGCACCGCGCCGGCCGGTCGCACCATGGGCCATGCGGGCGCGGTCATCTCCGGCGGCAAGGGCGGCGCGGAAGACAAGATCGCGGCGATGGAATCGGCCGGCATTAAAGTATCGCCATCGCCGGCGCGTCTGGGCACGACGCTGGTCGAGGCGATCAAGGCCAAGTGAGTAGCGAGTAGTGAATAGCGAATAGGGAAAAGAGAGTAACGGCGCGACCCGGGAAAAATCCCTACTCGCTATTCGCTACTCACTATTCGCTTTTGAAAAGGAGACGGAGCCAGGCTCCGCGGACAAAAATGGCAAGACAAGATCAGGCCAACGACCAATTTTCGCTCACCTCTTTCCTCTATGGCGGCAATGCCGACTATATCGACGCGCTGTACGCGTCCTATGAGGATGATCCAGAGTCGGTAAACCCCGAATGGCAGGATTTTTTCGCCGGGCTGAAGGACGACGCCGGCGATGTGCGCAAGAACGCCAAGGGCGCTTCCTGGGCAAAGCCCTCCTGGCCGCTGCAGGCCAATGGCGAACTGGTGTCGGCGCTCGACGGCAATTGGGGCATCGTCGAGAAGCATCTGGAAAAGAAGGTCAAGGACAAGGCGGTCACCAATGGCGTCGTGCTGTCGGATGCCGACGTGCATCAGGCGACGCGCGATTCGGTGCGCGCCATCATGATGATCCGCGCCTTCCGCATGCGCGGCCATCTGCATGCCAATCTCGACCCGCTCGGCATCGCCAAGCCGCTTGAGGACTATAACGAGCTGTCCCCGGAGAATTACGGTTTCACCGCAGCCGACTACGACCGGCCGATCTTCCTCGACAATGTGCTCGGCCTCGAATTCGGCACCATCCGGCAGATGCTGGAGATCCTGACCCGCACCTATTGCTCGACGCTCGGTGTCGAGTTCATGCACATTTCCGACCCCGAGGAGAAGGCCTGGATCCAGGCGCGCATCGAAGGTGCTGACAAGGAGATTTCCTTCACCGCTACGGGAAAAAAAGCGATCCTGCAGAAGCTGGTCGAGGCCGAAGGCTTCGAGCAGTTCATCGATGTCAAGTACAAGGGTACCAAGCGCTTCGGCCTCGATGGCAGCGAAGGCCTGATCCCGGCGCTGGAGCAGATCATCAAGCGCGGCGGCCAGCTCGGCATGAAGGAGATCGTGCTCGGCATGGCGCATCGCGGCCGGCTGAACGTGCTGTCCCAGGTGATGGCCAAACCGCATCGCGCCATCTTCCACGAATTCAAGGGCGGCTCGGCCGCTCCTGACGAGGTCGAGGGCTCGGGCGACGTCAAGTACCATCTCGGCGCCTCGTCGGACCGCGAATTCGACGGCAACAAGGTGCATCTGTCGCTGACCGCCAATCCTTCGCATCTGGAAATCGTCGATCCGGTTGTGATGGGCAAGGCGCGCGCCAAGCAGGACTATCTGTTCGGCCGCAGCCGCGAGGAGATCGTGCCGCTGGAAGAGCGCGCCAAGGTGCTGCCGCTGCTTCTGCATGGCGACGCCGCCTTTGCTGGCCAGGGCGTAATCGCGGAAATTCTCGGCCTGTCGGGCCTGCGCGGCCACCGCGTCGCCGGCACGCTGCATTTCATCATCAACAACCAGATCGGCTTCACCACCAATCCGCGCTTCTCGCGCTCGTCGCCCTATCCGTCCGACGTCGCCAAGATGATCGAGGCGCCGATCTTCCACGTCAATGGCGACGACCCGGAAGCGGTGGTGCATGCCACCAAGGTGGCGATCGAATTTCGCATGAAGTTCCACAAGCCGGTGGTGGTGGACATGTTCTGCTATCGCCGCTTCGGCCACAATGAGGGTGACGAGCCGGCTTTCACCCAGCCGATCATGTACGCCAACATCCGCAACCACAAGACGACGGTGCAGATCTATGGCGAGCGGCTGATCGCCGAGGGCCATATCAGCCAGGCCGAACTCGACAAGATGAAGGCCGACTGGCGCGCCCATCTGGAGTCCGAATGGGAAGTCGGCCAGCACTACAAGCCTAACAAGGCCGACTGGCTGGACGGCGCCTGGTCTGGTCTGCGCACCGCCGACAACCAGGACGAACAGCGCCGCGGCAAGACCGCCGTGCCGGTCAAGGTGCTGAAGGACATCGGCAAGAAACTGACCGAGGTGCCGAAAGGTTTCGAGGCGCACAAGACCATCATCCGCTTCCTCGAAAACCGCCGCCAGGCGATCGACTCCGGCGAAGGCATCGACTGGTCGACGGCCGAGGCGCTGGCCTTCGGCGCCATCCTGCTCGACGGCAATCCGATCCGGCTCTCCGGCCAGGATTCAGAACGCGGCACCTTCTCGCAGCGCCATTCCGTGCTCTACGACCAGAAGGACGAGACCCGCTACATCCCGCTCAACAATCTGTCGGCGGCACAGGCCGGCTACGAAGTCATCAACTCGATGCTGTCGGAAGAGGCGGTGCTTGGCTTCGAATATGGCTACAGCCTGGCCGAGCCGAAGGCGCTGACGCTCTGGGAAGCGCAGTTCGGCGATTTCGCCAACGGCGCCCAGGTGGTGTTCGACCAGTTCATCTCGTCGGGCGAGCGCAAGTGGCTCAGAATGTCAGGCCTGGTATGCCTGCTGCCGCATGGCTATGAAGGCCAGGGTCCGGAGCATTCTTCGGCCCGGCTCGAGCGCTTTCTGCAGCTTTGCGCCGAAGACAATATGCAAGTCGCCAACTGCACCACGCCGGCCAACTACTTCCACATATTGCGCCGGCAGCTGAAGCGCGACTTCCGCAAGCCGCTGATCCTGATGACGCCGAAATCGCTGCTGCGCCACAAGCGGGCAGTGTCGACGCTGCCGGAGATTTCGGGCGAAAGCTCGTTCCACCGGCTTTTGTGGGACGATGCCCAGCTGCTGCAGAACCAGACGATCAAGCTCACCAAGGATTCCAAGGTCCGCCGCGTCGTGCTGTGCTCGGGCAAGGTCTATTATGACCTCTACGAGGAACGCGAGAAGCGCGGCATCAACGACATCTATCTCTTGCGCGTCGAACAGCTCTATCCGTTCCCGGCCAAGGCGCTGATCACCGAACTGTCGCGCTTCCGCAATGCCGAGATGGTGTGGTGCCAGGAGGAACCCAAGAATATGGGCGCCTGGTCGTTCATCGATCCGTATCTGGAATGGGTGCTGGCTCATATCGACGCCAAGCATCAGCGGGTGCGCTATACCGGACGTCCGGCGGCGGCATCGCCGGCGACCGGTCTGATGTCGAAGCATTTGGCGCAGCTCGCTGCCCTGCTCGAAGACGCGCTCGGCGAATAGAACAAACCCGGCGAATAGAACAGACAGAGAAGAAACGGACAGCACAATGGCTACCGAAATCCGCGTTCCCACTCTCGGCGAATCCGTCACCGAGGCGACCATCGGCAAGTGGTTCAAGAAGGTCGGCGATGCCATTGCCGTCGACGAGCCGCTGGTCGAGCTCGAAACCGACAAGGTGACGGTGGAAGTGCCTGCCGCCGCCGCCGGCACGCTTGGCGAGATCACCGCCAAGGAAGGCGAGACCGTCGGCGTCGGTGCGTTGCTGGGTTCGATCTCGGCAGGCGTCGCCACGGCCGCCCCGGCGTCCAAGCAGGAGACCAAGCCGCAAGCTGTGTCGCAGGCGTCGAGCCCCGACGCGGCACATACGACCAAGCAGGCCGCGGCCGAGACCGCCAAGATAGCCGGCGATGCCGGGCCGGTCGAGCCGCGCACAATGCCGCCGGCGCCAGCTGCCGCAAAGCTGATCGCCGAGAACAATCTGTCGGTCGACCAGGTTTCTGGCTCGGGCAAGCGCGGCCAGGTGCTGAAGGGCGATGTGCTCGACGCGATTTCCAAGGGCGCGCCGTCGCAGTCGGCCGAAATTCCGAAGGCCGCACCGGCTCCGGTCGCCGTGCGTGCGCCGTCCTCGGGCGACGATGCGTCGCGCGAGGAGCGCGTGCGCATGACCAAGCTGCGCCAGACCATTGCGCGCCGGCTGAAGGAAGCGCAGTCGACCGCCGCCATGCTGACCACCTTCAACGAGGTCGACATGTCGGCGGTGATGGCGCTCAGGACCAAGTACAAGGACATCTTCGAGAAGAAGCACGGCGTGAAGCTCGGCTTCATGGGCTTCTTCACCAAGGCCGTCACCCACGCCTTGAAGGAGATCCCCTCGGTCAATGCCGAGATCGACGGCACCGACATTATCTTCAAGAACTATGCCCATATCGGCGTCGCCGTCGGCACCGAAAAGGGCCTCGTCGTGCCGGTGGTGCGCGACGCCGATCAGATGTCGATTGCCGAAATAGAGAAGGATATCGGCCGGCTGGGCATCGCCGCACGCGACGGCAAGCTGTCGGTCGCCGACATGCAAGGCGGCACGTTCACGATTTCCAACGGTGGCGTCTACGGTTCGCTGATGTCGACGCCGATCCTCAATGCGCCGCAGTCGGGCATTCTTGGCATGCACAAGATCCAGGACCGGCCCGTCGTGGTCGGCGGCCAGATCGTGATTCGGCCGATGATGTACCTGGCGCTCAGCTACGATCACCGCATCGTCGACGGCAAGGAAGCGGTGACCTTCCTGGTCCGCGTCAAGGACAGCCTGGAAGATCCGGAACGGCTGGTGCTTGATTTGTGATCGGAGCTGATCCGTCATGAGCGGCTGGCTGGCGCGGTTTGGGTTCAAGCTGGGTCGAGTAGCGGGTAGCGTATTGAGGCGTTCCCGGCCGGCGGCTTCCGCCGCCATCTCTCCGCCGGCGACATCGACTGAATGGGATTCGGCGCCGGCGAGCAGCAATCTCGGTGTCTTCGCTCTCAGCGAAGCCGAAATGGCGGAGCGGAAGATCATCGTCACCGCGATCGGTGAGCTTGAGCTACCGACCGGCGAAATCATCGCTTGCGATCCACTGATTACCGGGCTGGAACGGCCTGTGTTTAGCCGTAAGGTCAGGCCGGGATGCTATCCAGTCACGTTGCTTGAGGCGCAAGGCCGTGTTGCTGCAGCGGTATTGCGGTTTGGCACTGGCTTGCCGGTGCGGTGGGAGTTGGCTGCCTTCGTCCGCGACGTCGGCACATCGTCCTGGAAGTCTGGATTTATTGTCGATGATAATGTTGCTTCGTTCATGGACAAGTCGGTTCTGACGCTGATGTCCGACCAGGAGGAACTCGACAGCTATCTTGCTGACGTTGCATGCTCGTTCGACAAGTTCCGCATGGATAATCCGGTTGATGGAAATCCGCTTAATATAGCCATGTTCGACACTGGCTTCGGTGATGGGAACTATTATTCCTTCTGGGGACTGGATGCGGCCGGCGAGCCGCTGGTCTTGATGACCGATTTCGAGGTGCTCGAAAACGCCGACGGCCGCGAGAGCAGCCAGAGCAATTCATGACAAACATCGCTTCGCCAATGATCGGATTTATGGCCGGGCTGGCTGTTCTCGCAGCGGGTTACGAGGCGCATGCCGCCTGCCCGCTGGCGCTTGCTGTCTATGGCGATGCCGAGAGCGATGCCGGCATCGATTTCCGGCCGACGACCGATGCGGTCACCGTCACCAACTCCTTCACGATGGTGCTCGATAAAGGTGTCGTCCTCGACGGCATCGTCATGTGGACCTCCGGTGTTTCGCGACCGCATGGCTCGCTGATGTACAAATGCTCGACCGGCGACGTCACCGGTGACGAGCTTGCCGCCTGCACGGTCTGGCAGGGCGTGGTCTACAGCGCCGACGACAAGGGCAACATTGCGTTGCTGGCGGCCGAAGGCACGGACGCGCCGCAGAGCCTGATCTTCCCCGATCTGGGTCCATCGTTGCAGATGTCGTCCGCCTTTGGCTCCATCGGTTTTTCGAAACTGCCGTGGGATGTGTTTTTGCTGAAAGGTTGCCAGGAATGAGCGCGGCGAAGAAAGTTCTTCTGGTCACCGGCGGCAGTCGTGGCATTGGTGCGGCCACTTGCCGGCTTGCGGCGAAGGCCGGCTACCGCGTCGCGGTCAACTATGCCGCAAACGAGGCCGCGGCCCAGGCGCTGGTCGCCGAGATCGAGGCCGGTGGCGGTGAAGCGATAGCGATCAAGGGCGATGTCGGCGTCGAGGCTGACATCGTCGCCGTGTTCGAAGCCGTCGATGGCGCCTATGGCCGGCTCGACGCGCTGGTCAACAATGCCGGCGTCGTCGACGTCAAGGCGCGTGTCGACGAGATGAGCCTGGCGCGGCTGGAGCGCATGATGCGCATCAATGTCATCGGCTCGTTTCTGTGCGCCCGCGAGGCGGTGAGGCGCATGTCGAGCAAGCATGGCGGCCAGGGCGGCGCCATCGTCAACATCTCGTCGGCTGCGTCGCTACACGGCTCGCCCGGCGAATATGTCGACTATGCAGCGTCCAAGGCGGCGATCGACACTTTTACGCTCGGCCTGGCGCGCGAAGTCGCGACCGAAGGCGTGCGCGTCAACGCGATACGGCCGGGCATCATCGACACCGAGATCCACGCTTCGGGCGGCCAGCCGGACCGGGTCGAGCGGTTCCGCGACATGCTGCCGATGAAACGAGCCGGCACGGCGGATGAAGTCGCGCATGCCGTTCTCTATCTTTTGTCGGATGAAGCGTCCTACACGACGGGCGCAATCCTGAATGTAAGCGGCGGCCGCTGAGCCCCAAGCTAAGGGAAACGAACATGGCTTATGATGTCGTTATCATAGGGTCGGGACCGGGCGGCTATGTCTGTGCCATCAAGGCGGCACAGCTCGGGCTCAAGGTCGCGGTGGTCGAGAAGAACGCCACTTTCGGCGGCACCTGCCTGAACATCGGCTGCATCCCATCCAAGGCGCTGCTTTATGCCTCGGAGATGTTCGCCGAGGCCGGCCATTCCTTCGATGCGCTGGGCGTCGAGATACCGGCGCCGAAACTCAATCTGAAGAAGATGATGGCGCACAAGGACGCGACCGTTTCGGCCAACGTCAATGGCGTCGCCTTCCTGTTCAAGAAAAACAAGATCGATAGTTTCCGTGGCACCGGGAAGGTGGTTGCGGCCGGCAAGGTGTTGGTGACGGCTGAGGACGGCAAGGTCGAGGAGATCGAGACGAAAAACATCGTTATTGCCACGGGCTCCGATGTCGCCGGCATTCCCGGCGTCAAGGTCGACATCGACGAGAAGGTGATCGTATCGTCGACCGGCGCGCTGTCGCTGGAGAAAGTGCCGGGACATCTGGTGGTGGTCGGCGGTGGGGTCATCGGTCTGGAGCTCGGCTCGGTCTGGGCACGGCTCGGCGCCAAGGTCACCGTGGTCGAATTCCTCGACACCATCCTGGGCGGCATGGACGGCGAGGTCTCCAAGCAGTTCCAGCGCCTGCTTTCCAAGCAGGGTTTCGAGTTCAAGCTCGGCGCCAAGGTGACAGGGGTGACCAAGGCCAAAAAGGGCGCCGCCGTTGCGTTCGAACCGGTCAAGGGTGGTGCGGCCGAGACCATCGAGGCCGACGCGGTGCTGATCTCGACCGGACGCCGGGCCTATTCCGACAGCCTCGGGTTGAAAGAAGCCGGCGTCGAGGTCGACGAGCGCGGCCGGGTCAAGACCGACGGGCATCTCAGGACCAACGTGGCCGGCATCTACGCCATTGGCGACGTCATCGCCGGGCCGATGCTGGCGCACAAGGCCGAGGATGAAGGCGTGGCGGTGGCCGAGACCATTGCCGGCCAGGCCGGCCATGTGAATTACGACGTCATTCCGAGCGTCGTCTACACCAGCCCGGAAATCGCTTCGGTCGGCAAGACAGAGGAAGAGCTGAGGAAGGCCGGCATCGACTACAAAACCGGCAAATTCCCGTTCACCGCCAACGGCCGCGCGCGCGCCATGCTGCACACAGACGGCTTCGTGAAAATCCTCGCCGACAAAGCCAGCGACCGCGTGCTCGGCGTCCACATTGTCGGCTTCGGCGCCGGCGAGATGATCCATGAGGCGGCGGTGCTGATGGAGTTCGGCGGCTCCTCGGAAGACCTCGCCCGCACCTGCCACGCGCATCCGACGATGTCGGAAGCGGTCAAGGAAGCGGCGCTGGCGACGTTCTTCAAGCCGATCCATATTTAAGGAAACGCTGGAGGGACAGCACCCCCCTCTGGCCTGCCGGCCATCTCC